>JAJYKZ010000003.1 GCA_021788105.1 bacterium | reverse complement strand
AAGAACAAAAGAAATATGACAAATTAAGATCAGAATATTTTAATTATTTAGGAATTAAAGTGATTAGATTCTGGAACAATGAAATTAACCATAATTTAGAAGGGATAATTTTAAAAATAAAGGAATACATGAATTAAAAAACCCCGAGCGTCATTGCGCTCGGGGCTTGGTTTGTTATTTTTCCTCCTTTGCCGCGATCGGCTGGTTGATTTTTTTCTCGAACTTCTCAGCTTGGCGGATCATTTCCGCATAGTCGGGATGGAGAAGAAAAAAGTTTTTCTTTCTCTTATCCATCCTATACGTAATTGGAATGAACATGAACATCTCGAGCGATGCCAATCCCCAAACTCCTGCTGCAGCAACCATCAATCCTTTATCCTGAGAAAAACGAACTGCGGATATTGAAAACGCTAAGGCCAAAAACAAAGTAAAAAGAAAAATTGAAAAAAGCGATTCGAAAAATCTAGAAGTACTATATTCATCAGCCTTAAATTTTGAATTTGCAACTTTGGTTTCGCAAACCGGCCTCCCGATCGCCTCCATCTGCCCGCACTCGGAACACTTTTCTTTGAGCTTGTTTCCGCAATTGCCGCAATAATTCTCGTTTTCTCCTTGACTACCACATTTTGGACAGGTCATTTTATTTTCTCCTATTATTTTCAAAGATCCCTCCATCAATGATGGAACGCTTTATTTTATATAATTCTGATTAAATATCAATATTTTTGCAATGTGTTATGTCATGTTTAGGCCTGTTTTAGAGAAAATATAAATATTTTTATCAAATTTGTTGACAATATAAAGATTAAATGCTAACTTATTCACATTAATTTAAAATATCGTCATTAAACCAAAAAAGCACACGAGCACGCTCATAGTTTCCTACTTTCCCCTTCTCCTTAGACAAGGAAAAGGGTCAGGGAAGAGGTTGAGAATTACTTTCTTTTTTAACCTCTCCCTTAATCCCTCTCCTTAATCAAGGAGAGGGAAAATGCGGAAAAAACTTTTTTTATGGACACCTCCTTATTAAAATTACTCGAACAAACCGGCTTTACCGAAAAAGAAGCCCGGGTTTATCTGGCGCTTCTTGAGCTTGGCAAGGGAGCCGTGACAGAGATAGCCGCAATATCAGAACTGAAACGTTCTATCATATATGTGATTCTTGAAGGACTGATCAAGCGCGGCTATGTCAGCGAAATTCCTAATTCCAAAGTCGCCACCTATCACGCGGCCGATCCGTCTTTTATCCTGACTCAACTGAAAACCACGACGAAAGATTTTTCCCAGATGATCCCCTTTCTCCAGACCATGCAAAACAAAGGAAAGCGACGTCCGAAAATTACTTATTACGAGGACAAGAAAAAGATTTGGGCAATTTATGAATCAATTAATTATGCTCCGGAAGCTTTTTTTCTTTCGTCTTATGAAAAAATAGAAAAACATTTTCCCGGATCTGTTAAAAAATGGATTGATGACTACAAAAAGAAATTGATTCCCGTCAAAGGACGCCATTTGGTCCCGAATAATAAATTCGATCTGGAAACCATAAAATCTTTTTCAAAAATCAATCAACAAGCGCGCTATCTTCCCAACATAAAAAATTTCGATATGGACTTTTCGATTTGGGAAAATAAACTAGCCGTCACTTCGTTGGAGAAAGAACCCTTCATCGTTGTGATCGAATCAGAAGAACTAGTAAAATCTATCTTGCCGATTTTCGAAATCGCGTGGAAAAGCGGAAAGGAAATAAAATAATATTTGAAATTAAAAATCCAAAGTGTTAGACTTGGATTGTAATATTTTTCAGAAATATCTTAATAATTCATAACTCATAATTCGTAATTTAACCTTATGTCAGGACATTCTCATTGGGCTGGAATTAAGCATAGAAAAGGCATTAACGACGCGAAACGCGCCAAAATTTTTACCAAACACGGCAAACTGATCACTATAGCCGCGCGAGACGGCGGCGGCAACCCGGACACAAACTTCCAATTGCGTCTGGCGATTGAACGCGCCCGTTTGGAAAATATGCCCAAAGAAAATATCGACCGCGCCATCAAACGCGGCACAGGCGAATTGAAAGGCGACGCGATTGAAGAAATTATTTACGAAGCTTACGGACCGGGAAACGTAGCGATGCTTATCAAGACTGCAACTGACAACAAAAACAGAACGGTCGGCGAACTGAAATCGATTCTTTCCAAAGCCGGCGGCAAAGTGGTGCCGAACGGTTCGGTCA
Source organism: bacterium (assembly GCA_021788105.1). GTDB lineage: Bacteria > Patescibacteriota > Minisyncoccia > Moranbacterales > UBA2206 > JAJYJP01. Next base: position 53,175 of record JAJYKZ010000003.1, on the reverse strand, counting down.
GCTATCTTTTCAAGCAAGTGGGCGAAATAAATGTCAGCGTTCCGGAAAACAGCGACCCCTATGAAATAGAAATGAAAGCTATTGAAGCTGGTGCGGAAGACACTATTTATTCCGACAACACGCTTGTCGTTTTTACCAAAATTGAAGAGCTTCAGAAAGTGCAAGAACATTTGGAAAAAGCGGGACTGGCAATTGAAAATGCCGGATTGGTTTATGTTCCGACGCAAAAAACAACATTGGACGACTCGGCGCGAATAGATTACGAAAGGCTTTTGGAAACACTTGATGACCAGGACGACGTTCAGGAAATTTACGACAACTTATAATTAAGCATCTTTAAATGAGAATTTTAGGCATCGATCCCGGAACAGCCACGACCGGCTGGGCCATTCTTGACGAAAAAAAAGGCGTGATGACACCAGTCGCTTATGGCCACATCAGCACCAGTCCGGGCCGGCCGGAAAGCGAACGCTTGTTTGAAATTGTTTGTGATTTGGAAAGTATAATTGAAAAATACCGGCCGGAAGAAGCCGCCGTGGAAAAGCTTTTTTTCTTCAAAAACAAAAAAACCATCATTCAGGTCGGCCAGTCCAGAGGCGCTTTGCTCTTGACATTATCGAAAAAAAATATTAGAATATCCGAATACACGCCGCTCCAGGTCAAACAAGCGCTGACCGGATACGGCAAGGCGGAAAAGAAGCAGATCCAACTGATGGTAAAGAATATTTTGAAACTTAAGACTGTTCCCAAACCCGATGACACCGCCGACGCATTGGCTATCGCACTATGTCATCTGAACAGCCGAAAAATCTCGAGACTTACGGAAAATTTTAGATAGTTTAATTATTTTAAACAAACCAATGCAAACAATCAGCCCGATCATCCAATATTTTCTCGCGTCCGGAGTGCCGCTTGATACGGTAATTTTAATTCTGATGTTGCCGATTATCGCCACCTTCATCGCTTTTTTGCGCCAAGTGGTCGGAATAAAAGCTTTTGGTATTTACACTCCGCTCATTATTACCTTCGCTTTTTTGGCAACCAACGGACTTAAATATGGAATTGCCATTTTCATCGCCGTCATTCTTGTCGGTATGTTAATGCGCTTCGTTTTAAGGCCATTCCGCCTTTTGTATCTTCCTCGCGTCGCGATTACACTGACAGTCGTGGCGCTTTTAATTTTATTTCTGCTGGTTGCCGGAGGCGCAATGAGAAGAACCGGACTGGCAGCCGTCTCCATCTTTCCGATCTTGATTATGATCACGCTTGTGGAAAAATTTGTCGCGGTCCAAATCGAAAAAGGAAATAAGACTGCGATACTTTTGGCTTTTGAAACCTTGGTTATTTCTATTATCGGCTACTATATTGCAAGCTGGGGATCATTAGTCGAGCTTTTGGTCATCCATCCATGGGCAACCCTGCTGACTTTGCCAATCAATATCTTGCTTGGAAAATGGACCGGCTTGCGCATCAACGAATATTTCAGATTCAAAGAGGTCATAAAGAAAATGTAACTCGAAAGAATTTTCAGAACTTATGTTTGAGTATATAAAAAACAGCCGAAAAATTCTGGGGATGAATTCGAGAAATCTTAAATTCATCCGCCCCTACAACCTCAAACGCGCCAAGCGCCTGGCTGACGACAAGCTTTTAAGCAAAAAAATTCTTCGCAAAAATAATATTGCCGTCCCGAAACTGATCGCCCTGATCAAAACGCGCGAGGATTTGGAAAATTTCGACTGGCAATCGTTGCCGGACAGTTTTGCCCTCAAACCCAATCGCGGCTTCGGCGGCGAAGGAATTTTGGTTGTTTACGGAAAGAAAAAAAACGGCGAAGACACTTGGATCAAGGCCGACCGTTCCACTGTCACTGTTGATGACTTGAAAAATCATATCCAAAATATTTTCGATGGATCCTTTTCGTTGTCCAATACTCCGGACGTAGCTTTTTTTGAAGAACGTTTGCAACTTCTGAAACTTTTCAAGCCTTATGCGTACAAAGGCATTCCGGATATCCGCGTGATCGTTTTTAATAAAATTCCGATCATGGCAATGCTGCGCCTGCCCACCAAGGAATCGGGCGGCAAAGCCAATCTGCAACAGGGTGCGATCGGCGTCGGAATTGATATGGCGACCGGCATTACCACCAGCGCCATTCAAGGGAAAAATAAATTCATTGAAAAAATTCCCGGAACGCGCCTGGCTTTGAGCGGCGTTAAGATCCCATATTGGAAAGACATTCTGACTTTGGCCGTTCGAGCGCAAGAAATTTCCGGACTGGGTTTTTTGGGAGCTGATATCGCAATCGACAAAGAACGCGGCCCGGTCATCTTGGAACTCAACGCCCGACCAGGACTCTCCATCCAAGTTGCAAACCTGGCCGGACTGAAAGAACGCTTGGAAAGAATCTCCGGGTTGAAAATTAAAGGCAGCGAAAAAGGCGTCCGGATGGGAATGGATCTTTTTGGCGGAGAAGTCGAAGAAGAAGTGGAGGGAATTTCCGGGAAAAAAGTGATTGGAACGGTGGAAAAAGTCAAGCTCATCGGAAAAGATGGCAAAGAAATCGAAGTTGATGCTAAAATAGATACGGGCGCCGGCTTCAGTTCGATCGACACGGAACTGGCCAAAGATTTGGGATTTGCTGAAACCATTTTAAAATTTGAAAATTTAAATCCGGGCTATGAAACTCTAAAAAATCTGAACCTTGAGCAAAGAAAAAATATCTTTTCTGATGTTCCAGACCTTTCCGACACTGCAATAATCCACTCGTCTCACGGAACCACCTACCGCCCAATGGTAAACTTGAGCATTGTGATGAATGGCGTGTTAATTCCAACCAAAGTTTCAATCATAGATCGCTCTAGCCTGAAGTTTAGGATTATTATAGGGAAAAAGAATCTTGGAAAATTTTTGATAGATGTAAAGAAGACTTCATTTTAGATTTAGATAAAATTTAATCACAAAAAAATGAAAAAAGTAATGATTCTTTTTGGCAAGAGCGATTGGAAAAGGGCAAAACCATTTTCGAACAAAGATTACCGGTATTCTTATGAATATTTTTATGATCTTTGCAAAAAAAACGGTATACAAATGTACCGGGCGTCTTATGAATGGTATGATTACGAAAAACATATTTTTAAATATGCTTGGATTTTTGAAGGAGAGGGGGCAAATTGGAAAAAAGTAAAAAACATAAAGCCGGATTTAATTTATGATAAAACAAAGGCGCGTCTTGAAATTTATTGCAAAAAAGAATTGATTGGGAAAAATTACCTTTTTATCAACGCGCTGTCGTTTACCAGGATAATAGACGACAAATTCGTAACCGGATTAATTTTTGACAAATGGAGCAAAAAAAGCTGGCTAATAAGCAACAGCTCTGAATTAAAAAATATTTTGCCAAAAATTAAATCTGATAAAATTGTCGTAAAGCCAGTTTCTGAAAGTGGCGGAAAAAATGTTCAAATTCTGCAGAAGAAAAACGCTCCAACCAAAGCGGTTGTTGATGAGCCTTCTATTGCGCAGGAGTTCATCGATTCTTCAAAAGGAGTTCCGGGAATCAGCCATAAAATGCATGATTTACGAATAGTTATGATAAACGACGAGATAATTTATTCTTATATAAGAGAGCCAAAAGAAGGCAGCTATCTTGCAAATCTGGCCCAGGGCGGCTCGTTGAAAATAGTTCAAAAAGAAAAACTGCCAAAATCTATTATGCCCATAATAAAAGATGTGGGTAGCGCTTTCGAGTCTTTCAGGCCGCGCATATATTCTATTGATCTTATGTTTGATGAAAAACAAAGGCCTTGGATAGTTGAATTAAATTCAATGCCGGGGCTTTTTTTCACCCCGGAAGAAAAACCATACATGATAGAAATGTACAAAGAACTATTAAAAGTTTTTAAACAAAGTATGTCTTTATGAAAATAAAGTCAATTGGATCAGCGACAAAAAGACAGCTCGATGCCATATTTGAAACTTACAATAAAACTTTCCCGAAATCGCCTTGGTCAAGATCTTATTTCGATTCTTTTTTGTTTTCAAGCAAAGGACGGGCTGGATTTTTTATGCTGAATAGAAATAATAACCTGTGCGGATTTATTTTGGGGAAAAAACAAGCTGGCGCGTCGGACGAGTTTAATTTATCCGCCCTTTGGGTAAATAAAAATTGCCGCAGCAAAGGCCACGCCAATGCCCTGATGGAAAAATTCATCTCTGAAACTTCCAAAAAAACAGAAAAGATGTACCTGCATTTTCGCGATTCCAATAATCTCCAAGCCTTCTATTCGAAATTCGGCTTCATCAATCACCGGATCGATGGTCAGTATAAAAATGGGGAACCGAAGCATTATATGGAACTTAAAATACGGAGAAAATCCCTATCTTAGAAGCTCATTGCCAGCTCCTTGCTTAAATAAATCAAGTGTAGTAAACTAGTACCCACTTTGCCTAAAAAGTAAAATTGGTTAAAATTAAAAAATAAGACTATACAAAAAATTTATGCCGCACATTTTCGTTTCGTTTAAAAATTTCAAACAAAAACCCGCCAAAGAAAAATGGAAGTTGGCCGGAAAAATCTTACTTTACTTGGCTGGCGCCGCATTTCTTTTTGTCGTCGGCATGTTTATCTATTTCGCCAAAGACCTTCCGGATCCGAATAATTTGAACAGTCTGGTCGAAGCCCAGTCCACAAAAATTTACGACCGGACCGGAACCCATCTTCTTTATGAAATCCATGGCGAAGAGAATCGGACTGTCGTTCCGTTTTCAGATGTTCCCGACACTGTCAAATACGCGACTATCTCTCTCGAGGATCAGAGTTTCTATACCAACCAAGGAGTCGAGCTGACTTCGATTCTGCGCGCCGGACTAGCAGATATTTTGCATGGCGGCGCCACTCAAGGAGGATCAACCATCACCCAGCAGTTAGTAAAGCAAACAATTCTTTCTTCTAAAAAAACTATCACAAGAAAAATAAAAGAAGCGATTTTGGCGATCGAGCTGACCCAGAAATTTTCCAAAGACCAGATTTTAGGAATGTATTTAAATACTATCCCCTACGGCTCCAACGCTTACGGGATTGAAGCGGCGGCGGAAACTTTTTTCGGAGTTCACGCCAAAGATTTGACGCTGGATGAAGCGGCGCTTCTTGCCTCTCTTCCTCAAGCGCCGACCTATTATTCTCCATACGGATCGAATTTAGACGCTTTAAAGGCCCGTCAGGAATATGCCCTGGACCAAATGGCCAAACTTGGTTATATAACTCAAGATCAAGCCAGCGCCGCCAAGCAAATGGATGTTTTTTCCAAGCTCAAGCCCGATCAAGAAAACATTTCCGCTCCCCATTTCGTGATGTACGTTAAGCAATATTTGGAACAACAATACGGCGAACAAGCGCTAGAGCAAGGCGGCCTGAATGTTATCACCACGCTTAATTGGGACGACCAACAGGCGGCCGAGCAAGCGGTAGAGCAAGGCGCCGCCAAAAACATCAGATACAATGCTTCCAATGCCGCTCTGGTCGCGATCGATCCGAAAACCGGACAGATCTTGGCAATGGTCGGGTCAAAAAATTATTTCGACAAAACAATCGACGGCCAAGTTAATGTCGCCGTCCGTCCGCGCCAACCCGGATCTTCTTTCAAGCCCTATGTCTATCTGACGGCGTTTGAAAAAGGTTTCACGCCGGAAACCCAACTTTGGGATGTGGACACGGACTTTAGCACCGACAGCGGACAAACTTATGATCCGAAAAATTATGATCTAAAAAATCATGGCCTGGTGGAAATGCAAAACGCGCTGGCAATGTCTTTGAATGTTCCCGCGGTCAAGACGCTTTATTTGTCCGGACTTCAATCTTCGATTGCTACCGCGAAATCCTTGGGCATTACCACTCTCAATGACGATCCAAGCCATTATGGACTCTCTTTGGTGCTCGGCGGAGGAGAAGTCACTCTTCTGGATCACACCACCGCTTACGCTTCTTTAGCCGATGACGGCGTTTACCATCCCAATACTGCAATCCTAAAAATTACTGACGCCCAAGGAAATGTTTTGGAACAATATAAAGATAATCCCGGCAAAAAAGTCGTGGACGAAAAATATATCGCAATGCTCGATTCCGTCTTATCCAATAATGATTTGCGCGCTCCGGTTTTTGGCGCCAACAGTCCGCTCGCTTTTCCCAACGGCGAAGTGGCGGCCAAAACAGGAACGACCAATGATTTCCGGGATGGCTGGACAATGGGCTATACTCCCAGTATTGCGGTCGGAGTGTGGACCGGCAATGATGACAACGCGCCAATGGTAACCGGCGCGGACGGCGTAGTAACAGCCGGGCCGATTTGGAGGGCCTTTATGAATTATGCTTTGAAAAATTCCAATACTTCCGGAGAAACATTTCCAAAATACGACCAGCAGGACACCGGCAAGCCCGTTCTGGACGGCCAGCTCGATTCAACCAAGCTGAAAGTCTGCAAGCTTCCGAACCATAGCAGCAATGATTATTGTTTGGCGACTTCCGCATGTCCCAGTTCGACTGTCAGCGAGAAAAAATTTACCGATGTCCACAGCATTCTCTATTATGTCAATAAGGACGACCCTCAAGGGCCGGCGCCAGCCGATCCTTCGTCCGATCCGCAATATAAAAATTGGGAAAAAGCCGTCCAAGATTATGTCAAGAAAAATGGCGGCAAGGATAAGCTGAAAAATCCCGCTCCCACGGAAGAATGCCAAACGAGCGACTTCAAAGGATCTCAGTCTTCAGTAGACATCAGTTCGCCTTCCGACGGAGACACGATAACATCTTCAACATTGGAGATTAAAGGCAAGGCCTCTGCCGGTTATGGAATTGATAATGTAGAAATTGATGTTAACGGACAGAAAGTTTCATCCACCAGTTCTTCGTCTTTTGATTATACGTATAATATTCCGCCGGGAACGACAGGCGACATTCCAATTACCGTCACCGTCACGGACAGCAACGGCGATTCCGGATTTGCCAACGAAACAGTAACCATATCCCCCGCATCCCCCGCCGCATCCGGCCAATAATTTAAAAACATAAAAACTCCGATCGACGCGGAGTTTTTTGTTGCCAAAAATATTCAAAAAATTTTAATTCACTTTTATTTTTTCCACAGATCCTTCGCCCAGTTCTTTGTTAAGCTTGCGAATAATTTTTCCCTTATTCAGCCACAACTCCGACGCCCAAGCCGAACTATCCGATTTAATGGCTAAAACTTTGTTGCCGAAATATTCCGGCCTGAATTTTTCCGCGCCGATGTTGCCGAATTCTTCTTGAATCACTTTTTTAAAAACATAAAAAACCGTCTTGTCGTCCAAATTGGCCGGCCGTTGCAATTGTTTCAGTTTTTTATTTAATAACTTTCCTATTGATTTCATAATTCCAATTGATCGTGTTGCAAAGTTCGTAATAATCAGATTTGTGCGATTGCACAAAGTTGATTACGCCCTCTTTTTTATTTAATTTCTTATTAGCAGCGAACTGACTGCAAAAAAGCAGCTTGCCTACTTTCTCTGGTATTTAACCAAAGATTTCAGCAAACTGCAAATTAAATGTAACATACAAACTAGGCCAAAACCGGATCTTGGTGAAACTTAAAAGAAATTTTCAATTAAAACAGCTGAACGTACAAAAAGCGCCATTTGTCCTCCCCTCTACGTTTAATGAATTTTGATTATCAACTTCACAACCGTCATATCCGCCATTACTATTTGTGAAAGATTCGCCAGTAATAAACATAAGTATTGTCCCGTTTCCGCATGTACATGTTGGTGTAAAATAGCCTGCATAGCATGTTCCCGCAAAAGTTAATGCCGTCTTCTGCACAGTATTGTCTGGAAATTTAATTCCAGTATTGCCGGCAGTCAATACTAAGTTACCATTAGCTATCCTAAGATCGTGCGAGCCTTTCCCCCAGTCATCCCCTATGATTACTTGGCTTCCGCTTGGCGCAAGATCTCCGTTCTGACCAGAAGGGTTCAAATACAGTGGAGAAGCCAAGGAAGGATTATCTAAATTATATGATTCCATGCCATTCATGGTTAGCTGCAATCCTTCATTTTTGGAAGTACCACTGTCATAACCACGTACTATGGCATCACCATAAACATCGAGCTTGTAATTATTATCAGGAATTGCTGTGCCTATACTAACAGTGCCGTTGGGCACCAGTAATCCAGTAGACCAAGTCCCCGAAGAATTTAAAGAAAGATTTCCCAATTTTAACTGGCTATTGTCAGAAGTATTTATCGGCGCAGCGACATTGCCGCCGGTGGGAGGAACTGTTCCGGGCGCCGGTTCCTGCCACCCTGCTCTCGCAAGTTGAAGTGAAACTCCCAGGATCGCTCCGAAGATTATGATCCCCGTCCAATAGGCAACTTTTGTTGAGAATAGTTTTTTAAGTTTGGTTTTCATATTTATATTTGAAAATTAATTTATTGAATTTTTTTGGTAAGCGCAGTTTGGATTTCTTGGGTTGATAATGGTTTAGCCGGAGCGACGGCTTTTTGAGCCAAGGCGGTGTTAATGTCGCTTTCTTTAATGGCAGTTTGAGAAGCGGTAGCAGAGGCTTTCTTGTTGAGAGCTTGGTTGATTTCTTCCTGCGATAAAGGTGTTGGTTTTGGAGTTTGGTTTTCTGAAGTATTGACAGTTGGAGAAGTGTTGGCTTTCTTACTTTTGTTCGCGTCAATGATCGCCCAAACGACGGCTATGATAACAATTACGCTTACAATAGAAATGATTATGATCTTTGTTTTTTTAGACATAAAAAGTTTTTTTCTTTAATTCCATAATACCCCCCCCCCAACGCATCTTGACAAGGAAGAGTTATGCACAAGAAAAAAACCGCCCTAAAAAATCAGAATGGTTTTTTCTTTCTCGGATGTTTATTTATATTTTATTTTTTTATGTAATCAGATTTGTGCGATTGCACATTTTTGATTATTTGGCTATTTGATTGGTTGAATTTTCTAGCGATAACCAGAGACTTAAACTAAATTAAGTTTAAAAAAATAATTCTATAATTTACGCCCGGCCTCTGTCTTTCATCGCCTGCGCTACGCGTTCAACCGCCAAAATATAAGCGGCGGTGCGCATGTCGGTCAAATATTCTTCTTTCTTTTTCCAAATCTGCTCGAAAGAATCATACATTATCTTGGAAAGTTTTTCCAAAACTTCTTTTTCCGTCCAGTAATAACTGTAAGCATTTTGAACCTGCTCGAAATAACTTACCGTCACTCCTCCGGCGTTGGCCAAAATATCCGGCACCACCAAAATGTTTTTCTTTTTTAAAACTTCATCCGCTTCCGGCGTGATCGGCCCATTGGCCAGCTCCACGATTAATTTCGCCTTGATCGCTTCGACATTTTCAGATGTGATGGAATTTTCGAGAGCCGCCGGAATCAAAATGTCCACTTCCTGGCCCAAACAATGTTTCGCGCCTAGATCTTCACAGCCGGGATAGTGGGCCACGGAACCGGTTTTTTTCTTATGCGCTTCTAATTTTTCAACGTCAATCCCCATCACATTAGCGATCGTGCCCTTGGAATCGCTCACCGCCACAATCTTGTAGCCGGCTTTTTGCAAAATTTTCGCCATATGCGCTCCGGCGTTGCCAAAACCTTGAACAGCCACGGTGGCATTTTTAGAAAGCCCCATTTTTTTGACTGCCACATCCAGAACATAAAATCCTCCTTGAGCTGTTGAATAGTACCGCGCTTCTGATCCGCCGATGCTCAAGGGTTTGCCCGTAATCACGCCCGGATCATGCTGGCCGGTTAGTTTTTCGTATTCATCCATCATCCAGCCCATAATGCGCGGATCAGTGTAAACATCCGGCGCCGGCACGTCCACCGCCGAGCCGATCAATTTGTAAATTCCGCGCATGTACCCGCGCGATAATTCTTCTAGTTCGCGGTCGGAAAGCTCCCGCGGATCGACAATTACGCCGCCTTTCGCTCCGCCGAGCGGAATGTTGACCGCGGCCGTCTTCCAGGCCATCCAGGCTGAAAGCGCCTTTACTTCCGATTCGTTAACATCCGGATGAAAACGGATGCCGCCCTTGAACGGACCGCGCGCGTCATTAAATTGCGAACGATAGCCTTTGAAGATTTTGATTTTCCCGTCATCCATCTTGACCGGAATATTCACTTCCAAAAATTTTTGCGGCGCTTGCAGCTGGGTATAAATATTTTCTTCAAGCTTGATAATGTCTTTTATATTGGCCAGCTGTCTAAGCGCGTTGCTGAACGGATCGTGATTGCTTTTATTCGGCATAAAGTTTATTTTAATAATTATTTTTTCAAATAATTCGAAATGCTCCTGGCTGCGATCGCGCCTTCAGACGCGGCGGTGATTACTTGTCGGAATTTATCGGATCCGTCCGTGATGTCGCCGGCCGCCCAAACGCCTGCCAGAGAAGTTGATGCGTCTTTATTGATTTTAATAAATCCGCCTTCGTCGATCGCCAATCCCAAGTCTTTTGCAAAATCTACCGTAGGATCCGAGCCCACTTCAATAAACACTCCGTCCAATTTCAATTCGTTTTGATTTTTGTAAGGAGTGTCCAGTCTCACTTTTTCCACTTTTCCTTCCCCCGATATTTCCGTCACGTTAGTATTAAAAATCACTTCGATCTTTTCGTTTTTCTCAATCAAATTTATCCAGTGAGATTCGGCCCGCAATTTATCCTTGCGATAAATTAAATAGACTTTTTGAGCAATTTCCGCCAGATACAGCGCCGCGCCGGCCGCACTGTCGCTGCCCCCGACAACCGCCGCGGTTTTGTCCTTATAGAAAAACCCGTCGCAGGTGGCGCAATAGGAAACGCCTTTGCCGGAAAATTCTTCTTCGCCCTTGGCGCCCAGCTTCCTTCTCTTGGTCCCGGTGGCCAACAAGATGGATTTGGCTTCCATTTTTTTTCCGCCATCCAGCGCCAATTCAAAACGATCAGCTTTTTTGTTGATCTTTCTCACCATTACAGGCATAATTTCCGCGCCGTATTTTTTCACGTGGTGCACCAGTTTTTGAGAAAAATCAAAACCGCTCGCATCTTCAACTCCGGGATAATTATCAATCAGATGCGTCTCGGAAATCAATCCTCCCATCAAACTTCCAACCACCAGATGTTTTATGCCGAACCTGGAAGCGTAAATGGAAGCGGAAAGTCCGGCCGGACCGGCGCCGATAATTATCAAATCGTATATTTTTTCGTCCATATTTTTTTGAATTATGACTTAACGATCACCGCAAGAAATTTTGCGGTGATAAAAAATTATAATTCCGCCTTCAGTTCGTCAGCGAAAATTTCTTTCGGCCGAAATCCGATAAAGTCTTTCGCCACTTTTCCACCCTTGAAAAGTTTCATATTCGGGATGCTTTGAATATTATATTGCATTGCCAACTCCCCATGCGCCGGATTTTCGACGTCCAGTTTGGCAATTTTAATTTTACCATCCAGCTCTTCCGACAATTCGTCCAGAACCGGCGCCATCATCCGGCACGGCGCGCACCATGGCGCCCAAAAATCAACCAAAACAGGAAGGTTGGATTTCAAAACTTCCGGCTCGAAAGTTTTTTCCGTGAGATTAATCACTTTACTCATAATTTTACCGCCCTCCTCGCTCCAATGAAGCAATTTGGAATTTTAAAAATTAATCAACTACTCATTTCAACAGTTATTTATTATACATTTCAGATAGCCAGTTATCTGAATTATTGTATTTTAAACAATGTTTTCAAATATTTTTCATCTATTTCTTCCTGATCTTTTCTTTTGCAAATAAACTCGTCTTTCAAAAGCTCTATTCCCAGCATGGCCGTTGCCTGTCGGATGGCGGTTATCTGCTGGATAATGTCAATACACTCCCGTTCTTCCAGTACCATTCTTTTGATCCCGCTTAGCTGTCCTTCGATCCGGGCAATCCTTTTTAAAATTTTATCATGCGCCTCTTTTTTGGAAATTGTTTTTTTCTGCGCCATATTTTAAATTAATTGATTTAATCTTGGTTTTTAATATGTAATTTATCCTTATACTCCCCCAGAGTATCGCTTTGTTCATTTTTTGTCAAATTTTTTATTTCTTTTTTTCAAATTCACATCTGTATCAACGCAAAAAAGGCTTTTTAGGGCCTTTCTGTTTTTTTAAATTTACTCGCTTTTTAATTCTTGATCGGCATGACGATATAAGTGTAGCCTTCAAGCACCTCTCCAGTCTGTTCATTAATTTCTTTCAGGGCCGCGGCTGTTGAACCATTATTTGCAAGCAGTGTCATTTTGGAAGTCGCAATAGTGTTCAGCCCGTCCAATAAATATTTTGAATTGAAAACCATTTCCTGAGACGGCCCCACAACGTCCAGCTTGAGTTCTGACGAATTTTCACCCACCTCAGCACTCATTGCCCCAACAGCCATCTTTTTTTCTTCTGCGCTTATTTTAAGAGCCACCTCACTTGCTTTTCCTCCGGAAAAAAGACTAGCCATTTTTACTGCGCTTTGCAATGCACTTCTTTCTCCAACAACCCTGGTTTTATATTCTTTTGGCATAATATGTTTGTACTCCGGATATTTTCCATTAATCAGCCTTGAAATAATAATTGTCCCATCCGCTTCAAAAAATATTTGCCCTTCTTCGATGGTAATTTTAACTTCACTATCCTCTTTTGACTGAATCACGCGAAGCAATTCAACCAAAGTGGCTGCGGGAATTATCACATTATCCTTTTTATTTCGAAACAGATCATATTCTTCTTTGTTTGTATTCTTATCATCCAATGCAAAAATGCTTTCGCTTAATCTAAATCCGTCCGTCGCAGCAAAAAAAATCTCTTTCTCGCCAAAAACAACATTAACCCCGGTTAATTCCGTACGCGTTTCATTAAACGCCACACAAGAAATAACTCTGGTTATAATATTTTTCAAATTCTCGCCCGGAATAAATAAAATTGGATTGGCGGTTTTTTTAGGCAATAATGGAAAATCCTCAGCCGACAAACCTTTTATCGTCGCTCTGGCACTTCCGCTTTTTATTTTTAGGCTTTGATCTGATGTTTCCAGTGTTATATTTTCTCCCGCCGGAAGATTATTTATAAAACTGCTTATTATTTTAGCTGGAATGGTAATTTTCCCCTCTTTTTCCACCCTTGCTCCGATTTTTACCGTAACTCCGATTTCCAAATTAGTGGCCGACACTCTGAGTCCGCTTTTATCTCCTTCAAATAAAATATTATTTAAAATAGGCAGAGTGTTTTGTTTGGAAACTACTCGTTCAGAATTATAGATAGCTTTTTTAAAATTGTCTTGAGTACAAGTTAATTTCATATATTTAATTTAATAATATTTATTAAGTATATATTTATATAAAAATATTGATATTATAGAGGAAAGCTATTTCTGTGGATAGCTTTATTAAAAGCTTTAAATAAGGGATAAAATGTGTGGATAACTGCTGGATAACTTATTTAAAAACCAAATTGTCAGAAGGGGATAAAGTTATAGATTTTTAGGAGTTGATAATATAAACACTTTTTATTGCCGCTTAATACTGTTATTATGAACAAAGAAAAACATAATTAATCCTCTACTTGTCCACAAGTTATCAACTAAACGGTGTATAGGTGTTCTTTTAAACAAGTAATCTCTTCGTTTAGTTTTGTATTATTAGCGAGTTCTTGGTTTATTTTTTCGTAAGCATGAATGGCGGTGGTGTGGTCTCGGCCTCCGAATTTATCCCCGATTCCCGGGTAGGAATAATTTAATTCGCTGCGCATAAGATACATTGCCACTTGGCGCGGCCTGACTATTTCTTTTTTTCGCCCCTTAGTTATTAAATCCTCCGGGCTTATATCATAAAATTCAGAGACTGCTTTTATAATGTGCGTATGGTTAACGCCCTTTTTCTTTCCGCTGGAAATAAGTTCAGACAAAAGAGGTTTGGCAAAGTCTAGCGTGATTTCTTGATTAGTGAGTTGAGCAGACACGGCTACGCGATTAAGCGCTCCCTCCAGCTCCCTAATATTATTGGTGATATTTTCCGCGATATATTCCAGCGCCTTATTGTCAATAATGAGGCCGTCATTGCCGGCTTTTTTTCGCAAAATCGCCAAGCGCGTTTCGAAATCAGCCTTGGAAACATCAGCAATCATCCCGCCTTCAAATCGAGAACGCAGGCGCTCTTCAAGAGTTGGGATAGCTTTCGGCGCCCGATCGCTGCTTAAAACTATTTGCTTGTTCAGTTGATGCAAATAATTAAAGATGTGAAAAAATTCTTCCTGAGTTTTTTCCTTGCCGGATAAAAATTGAACGTCGTCAATAATAAGAAGGTCTATTCTTTGGTAATATTCTTTAAATTCGTTGATTCGCTGGTTTTTAATGGAGTCGATGAGTTCATTAGTGAAGCGTTCAGAAGTGATGTATTTGACTCGGCTGGTAGGAGTTCTTTTTAAAATCTCATTCCCTATTGATTGTAAAAGATGGGTTTTTCCAAGGCCGACGCCTCCATAAATAAAGAGGGGGTTATATATTTTTCCCAGATTTTGGGATACTGCGTAACAGGCGGCGCGAGCCAGTTCATTGCTGCCGCCTATGATAAAATTATCAAAAGTATATCTGGGATTTAGATTATTTTCCTGGCTTATCTCAGGTTTTTTTTCAACATACAGAACCGTGTTAAGCTGCTTTTTTGGAGCAATGACCGCATCAATTCCAAAGGTTTCTTTGGGAGTTGCCGGTTGGTTTGTGGTTATGGCGCAAGAAACCTCCCTAATATCTTTTTGAATATTGCGCAAGGAGCGAAGGATATAGAGGTTGTATTTATTCTCCAGCCATTCTTTTGCAAACCCATTAGGCACTCCGATAATCACACGGCCCGAATTATTAGAAATAATCGAAGTGTTTTTAAACCACGTAACAAAGTTAGCCTTTGAAATGGAAAGCTCGATTTCCCCCAATGCCGACTGCCAAAGCTCCTCGTTCGTCATAATGCCAAATTAGTTTAAGTTGGATTTGTTTAAAAAGTATAGCACAGAAGAAAAAATTGCGTCCAAGCTAAATCTGTGGCAAACCTGTTGATAACATGTTAATTGTGTTTATAATATACAAGAACTGTATAAAAAAGCAACCCCGGTAAAGTCCTTCGAAGATTGACTTTTACCATATTAGTTGCTAATCTTTTAAGTAGTTGTAATTTGTTAATAAGTTAGTTTTAATCAATATGAGCCAAACATACCAACCTTCAAGCACAAGAAGAAAAAGGAGACACGGATTCCGCAAAAGAAACAGCACTAAAAACAACCAAAAAGTGTTGAAAAGCCGCAGAAGCAAGGGAAGAAAACGATTGACAACTGTTAAATAAACTATGCTTCCTTATAAAAATCGTCTGACAAAAAGAAAAGACTTCGAAAAAGTTTACAAAAAAGGAACGTTTTATGCGTTAAATAATCTGACGATGAAAATTTTAGAGAATGATCTTGAAGAACCGCGCATAGGATTTGTTGTAAGTCTTCGGTTTTCAAAAAAAGCCGTGGAAAGAAACCTCGCCAAGCGGCAGCTTCGGGAAATTTTCAGAAGCCGTTTGGAGAATATTAAAAAAGGCGCGGACATTGTCGTTTCGATAAGAAAACGGGAGGGTGAAAAAATAAAATTTGACAATCTAAAGGCCGACGCTGACGAGCTTTTAAAAAGAAGCCAATTAATCTAAAAGAAAAAAAATGGCATTTTTATTCAACGAACTCATATATAAGCCTCTATATAACTTGCTGGTAATTGTTTATAACGTTTTTCCCCTGCATGATTTCGGAATCGCGATCATTATTATAACTCTCATCATTAAATTTTTGCTGGTTCCCCTGAGTCGCAAACAAATAGAATCTCAGAAAAAAATGCAGGACTTGCAGCCTAAAATCAAAGAGATTCAAGAAAAACACAAAAACGACAAAGAAAAACAAAGCCGGGCGTTAATGGAGTTGTATAAAGAAAAAAAGACCAATCCTTTTTCGGGTTGCTTGCCGATGATTGTGCAATTGGTGTTTTTGATCGCTATTTATCGGGTATTTTTCAACATTTCCCAAGCCGGTCTGACTGTGGATACGGCCAGCCTCTATCCTTTTGTCCATAATCCGGGCCAAATAAACAAGTTTTTTCTCGGGTTAGTAGATTTGTCTTCAAGGATCAATCTAAGCAAGTTTGCTTTGAAGGATTTGCCGCAAATCCTTCTTGTAGTAGCGGCGGCTGCGTCGCAGTATTATCAGACGAAGATGCTTATGGGAAAACAAATACTGAAACCGTCCGACAAGAAAAATTCAGACTTCAGTCAAACAATGTCGAAACAAATGCTTTATTTCGGGCCGCTGCTCACCTTGTTTATCGGTATAAAATTTCCCGCCGGCCTCTCGCTTTACTGGCTGGTCTCAACGGCCTTTATGATAGTCCAGCAATATTATTTGGAAAAAGAAGAGGAAAAAGCGAAAAAGCAGGGAGCATAGCTTAATAGTTAAGTTTAAATAATATGGAAAATCAAGAAAAGAAAAAAATCGAAGATATAATCAAGGAAACGGTCCGGGAAATGCTGGAAAAAATGGGCTTCAAGGGAGAAATTGAATTGAAAGTGATTTCGGACGGCGAGAAAGAAAATATAGTTTGCAATATTAAAACCAGCGATTCAAGTTTTCTTATCGGACAATACGGAGTCAATTTGCAAGCCATTCAGCACATAGCGCGCCTTTTGGTTAGAAAAAAAACGGACGACAAAGTTAATTTTATAATTGACGTCAACTCATATCGCGAAGATAAAAACAGCTCCATTGTTCAATTGGCGAAAGACATGGCCGAGCAGGCGGTTCGAGAAAAAAGAGCAGTTGTTTTACGTCCGATGTCTCCTTATGAAAGAAGAATTATCCATATGGAACTGGCCAAAAACAGCCAAGTGAAAACGGAAAGCATAGGAGAAGGAGAAGATCGAAAAATAGTTATCAAGCCGGCAGAAGATCTATAAATTCAAAAATAAAATTTGAAATTTAAAATTTCGAGTATGGTTATTGCCAGAAAAATAGCGTATAACGTTGTGGCCAGTAGCATCTCCAAGCTGCTTTCCACCGTCCTGGCGCTGGTTTCTATAGGCTTTATCACGCGCTATCTGGGAACGGATGGCTTTGGAGATTACGCGACGGTGCTCGCGTTTTTATCTTTTTTTGCCGCCATTGCCGACCTCGGCCTGTACTCCATTTCAACTCGGGAAATTTCTCGCCATGGCGCTGACGAAGAGAAAATAATCGGCAATATTTTTTCACTGCGCTTAATTTCTTCCCTGGCTGTTTTCATCATCTCCCCCGCCATAATTATGTTTTTCCCATACCCTGCCGAGGTTAAGGAAGGCATTTTAATCGCCGTCGCTTCCTTTGTTTTTTCTTCCGGCTATCAGGTTCTCAACGGGGTTTTTCAGAAAAACCTGGCGATGGACAAAGTGGCGCTGGGCGAGTTGATCGGCAAAGCGGTTCAGGTTGTGATAATTATTTTTGCCGTGAAATTGAGGCTGGGATTCAATTGGATAATAGCCTCGCTTCTGATAAATATGATTATCAATTTCTTAATCGTATTTTTATGGTCGAGAAAGTATATTCGCTTCAAGCTAAGGTTTGATTTCGGATATTGGAAAAAGTTTTTGAAAGAAGCGGCTCCGATCGGAATCGGATCAGCCATAGTTTTTGTTTATTTCAAAATCGACACCATTTTTCTTTCTGTGATGAAAAACGCCGGAGACGTGGGAATTTATAATGCGGCGTATAAAGTTTTGGAAAATATCACTTTTTTCCCGGCCATGATTGTCGGGCTGGTGCTTCCGATTATGTCGAATACCATTTTTCACAATAAAAAAAGGTTCAAGGAAGTGGCTGATAATACGATAAAATTTTTCGTCATCCTGGTTGTTCCAATGATTATCGGCACGCTTTTTCTTTCTGAGGGCATAATCAATTTGATTGGGGGCGGAGCTTTCGGCGCGTCGGCCAACGTGTTGAGAGTTTTAGTTTTCGCCCTGACTGCGATTTTCTTCGGGTCTTTCTTTAACAATATTTTGATCGCCGGAAACAGGCAAAAAAAGCTGCTTTATATTTGGAGCTTTGCCGCAGTCATAAATATAGTCCTAAATCTGATTTTTATTCCTAAATTTTCCTATTTTGCCGCCGCTTATGTTTCGGTCCTGACGGAAACCGTCGTGGCCGGAGCTGCTTCGTATTTTGTAATTAAAGAGTTGAAATATTTTCCGGAGGTGGAAAAGATGGGGGGCATTTTGTTCTCCGGAATAATTATGGCGGTTTTTCTGCTTGCTTTCAGGGGGCATGGTTTTTTCTTGCCGGCCTTGAGCAGCGCTCTGGTTTATTTTGTTTCTTTATGGGCGTTCCAGGCGGTAAAGTCATCAGAAATCACCAGTATAATCACTAAAAAAGGAGTGGAAGAATATGAAGAACTACCCTAAGGTTTTTATAGTCATTTTGAATTATAATGGCAAGGATGTGATAAAAAAATGCCTGGCGAGCGTTTTTAAGATTGATTATCCCAATTTTGAAGTCGTGGTTGTCGACAATAATTCCGCGGACGGTTCGCTTGAATTGGCGAAAACTAATTTTTCCAAAGCGAATTTTATCAAGAACGAAACCAATCTCGGATTTTCCGCGGGCAACAATGTCGGGATCCGGTTTGCCTTGGAACGGATGGCGGATTACGTCTTGCTCCTAAACAACGACACGGAAGTCGAAAAAGATTTTCTGGCTAAACTTATAGAAGTTGGGAAAAAAAATAAAAATTTCGGCCTGCTCAGTCCGGTTATCTTCGATCAAAATAAAAAAATTTGGTTTTCCGGAGGCAGAATAAGCTGGTTGCGGATGAAATCTTTCCATAAAACAAAAGCCGTCACCAAGGATTATTATGAATCGGAATTCATCACCGGCTGCGCGATGCTTGCGAGGTCCGAGGTTTTTAAGAAAATCGGGCTGTTGGACGAGGATTATTTTCTTTATTGGGAAGACGCGGATTTCAGCGCCCGGGCCGGAAAATCCGGATTTAAAAACATAGTTGTTTCCGGAAGCTGGGTGTATCATTTTGAAAAAAGCGAAGAAACGCAAAAAAATAAAACTTACTGGCTGGTTGTTTCCGGACTGATATTTTTTAAAAAAAATTCCAATTTTTTAAGGAAGTTATGGGGAAGCTGCTTTCTGTTTTTAAGGAAAATGAAAAACAGGTACGATCTTTTTTTGAAAAAAAATGAGCTGGCCCCAACCGTCCGGCGGGCGTATAAGGATTTTAAAAATGCAAAATTCTAAAAAACTATCTGTCATAATCGTCAACTTCAGAAGCGAACATTATCTTCATAAATGTCTCGCTTCTGTTTATAATGCGCTGGCTTTCATCGATCCGGAAATCATCATTGTCAACAACGACCCGGAAGCCGGCCTTGAAGAAATCGCGAAAATTTTTCCTCAGGCAAAAATCATCAGTCATCAAAAAAATTCGGGCTTCGGAGCGGCCAGCAATTTGGGCGCGCAGAACGCACAGGGAGAATATTTATTCTTTTTGAATCCCGATACGGAAATTTCCGGCGATTTATCCGGTAATCCGCAGAATTTTTTCAAGGAACTTTCGGATGAAAGAACGGGCATCGTTGCTCCGCGGTTGCTGGACGGGAATGGAAAAACCCAAGAGTGGAGCGTTGGCGCAGAAGTCGGTCTTTGGGATATAATAAGAAACAATCTGGGTTTTCCCAAGAGCAAAAAGATTTGGGAAAGCTCGGAAAAAATTGATGTCGACTGGGCCAGCGGAGCCGCCCTCTTGATAAAAAAAGATTTATTCGGCCGTGCCGGCGGATTCGATGAAAAATTTTTTATGTATTTTGAAGATATGGATCTGTGCCGGCGGGTAAGGCAAAAAAACAAAAGGATAGTTTATTTCCCCGATTTTAAAGTAAAACATTTTTGCGGCGGAAGCGCCACGGGAAAAAAAGAACAAAAAGAAAGTTTTTATCGATCGCAAGATTATTTTTTTGAAAAGCATTTGGGAAAAACTCAAACCGTTTTTTTAAAAATACTGAGAAAAATATTTAAATAAAAATTCAGGAAAAACATCAGATGTTCAGTTTATTTTTATTATTAGCGTTATATTTGCCTTTTCAGGTAGCCTTAAATCCCGGGCAAGGCGTCGATCTGGCTTCCGTTAGAATTTTTGTGCTGGCGCTGTTTTTTCTTTGGTTGGCGCAGGGCCTGAAAAATAAAAAAATTTTTATCAATAAAACTGCCGGCACGGCATTAATCCTGGCGTTTCTTTTTATAAATTTCTTTTCCATATTGGCCGCGAAGAATCAGGATTGGTACCTAAGGAAGCTGCTTTTCTTGCTTTCGATTTTCCCGATTTATTTTGTCGCCTCACAGCTTCTTAATAGTGAAAAAAGACTGATTAGGCTGACAAAGGCGTTGGTTTTTTCCGGCGCGGCGATCGGCGCGATCGGAATCTTTCAATTTCTGCTGCAATTTGCGGTCGGGCTGAACGGCGCGTATAAAATTTGGGCGAAAATCGTTGTTCCTTTTTTGGGCAACAGTTTTTCCCGGGAAGTTTTGCAAAATCCCAGCTGGCTGGTGAATATTGGCGGCAAAACTTATATGCGCAGCATTTCTTTTTTCCCCGATCCGCATATGCTGGCTTTTTATTTGGGGATGCTGGTGCCGTTAAATATTGCCTTGCTTTTTATTTCCAAGAAGAAAAAATTTCTTTCTTTGGCACTAGTTATTTTACTGGCCGCGGATCTTCTTACTTTTTCCAGGGGCGGTTATCTTGGTTTGGCGGCCGGCGCGGTGTTTGTTTTGATTTTTTTCTGGAGAAGAATAAATAAAAATTACAAGATTGCCATCATCGGCCTGATCGGCGCCGGATTAATGCTGCTTGCTTTTCCAAATCCAATTTCAGAAAGAGCCTACTCGACTTTTAATCTTAAAGAAGGCTCCAATCAGGGAAGGATTGAAACTTGGAAAGAAGCTTTAAATGTAATCGAAAGCCATCCGATTTTGGGCGTGGGTCTGGGCAATTATCCGCTGGCAATAAATCCGACGGCTGATTATCGCGAGCCTATTTATGCCCATAATGCCTATTTTGATATTGCGGCAGAGACGGGAATTTTGAACGCCTTGATTTGGATTTGGCTCCTGGCGGCAACCATTTTCAATCTGATAAAAAAATCTTCGCGCAGCCTGCTGTTTTTGGGAGCGGCGGCCAGTCTGGTGGTGTTTGCCGCCCATTCTCTGGTAGAAACGAGCATTTATTCCCCGCATGTTTTAACATTGCTTCTTATCATAATCAGTTTTGACAATTCCCAGTTTTCATATGAAAAAAAAGTTTAGCTCGGAAAATTTTATTTATTTTACCATTGCCGCTATCCCGCTTTATTTAATCCGGATTTCTTTTTCAAATTTTTTAGAAATAATGATTATTATTGATCTGGCGGTTTGGATTTGGCAAAAAAAATATCAAAAGATGCGCCTTAAAGATTTTATTTCGCGATATAAAATTTTTTGCGCGGCAATCATTTTGGTTCTGGCCGGCCTGTTTCTTTCCACAGTTGCCAACGGCAATTACGCAGTCGGACTGGGAATTATCAAGGGCTGGTTCGTTTTGCCGCTTTTGTTTCTTTTGATTGCGGCGACAAGCTTGCCTAGTGAAAAATATGCGAATGCCTTTAAAGCGCTCTATTTTTCCGCTTTTTTGGTTGCGATTGCGGCGCTGATTTTTTTGTTGTTGGGAAGAGTGACGTATGATTTCCGTTTGGAAGCTATTTATAATTCGCCTAATTACCTGGCGATGTATCTGGCGCCGGCGCTGATTATGGGCGTACTTTTTTTTAGGGAGAATAAATTTTATTACGGCGCTTCGCTCGCGATCATTTTCACCGCTTTTTATTTTACTTTTTCTTACGGCGCCTGGCTGGCGGCCGCGATCGCGATATTGCTGGTTGTTGCGACAAATAAAAAATATAACAAGAAATATGGCAAGAAAATCGCAATCGGACTGATATTTTTTGGAATAAGCTTGTTCTTATTATCGCAAATGCATTCAAATAAATTCGAGAGCCTTGCTAGTCTCAATTCTCGCTCGTCGCTAGCTTCGCGAATCATGATTTGGGAGTCGGCCGAAAAAATGCTTGCCGACCATTGGCTCTGGGGAATCGGCCCGGGCAATTTCCAAGCCGAATATCTGGCTTATCAAAAATATTTTCCGCCTTATTTGGAATGGGCGGTTCCTCATCCGCATAATTTATATCTGGCTTTCTGGCTATATTCCGGAATAACTGGTTTGGCCGGTTTTTTCCTGCTGATCTGGTTTTGGATCAGTAATTTTTTTAAAAAAGAAAAAAGCGTTCTTCGACTCGCTTCTTTTGGAATAATATTTTATTTTTTGCTTCACGGACTGGTCGACACCACCTACTTTAAAAACGACTTGGCAATTGTTTTTTGGCTGGCAATGTTACCTCTTTTTGAAAACAAAGAGGAAAATCATCGGATATAGATGCATCTGGCGCGCCCGGCCGGAAGAAGAGTTGTTTTTGCGCGCCAACTCCTCGATTTTTTTCAAGTCAAAGCCGTTTTGCAGCGCTTCATTGATTGTTTCCGGCAAAGTATGGAAAAAAGACGGAATATTTTTCTTCCAAAAAAACTTCCTTTGGGTTTTTATAAAAAAATTATACGGACTTAGGCGCAAGGACGGTTGTTTTGCCAAAAGCCTGCCAAGCATTCCCCGCTTCCAACGGCCCACCGGAAAAGAATAATATGGATTGGCTGTTGTGATTATCAAACTTCCGCCCGGTTTCAGGATTTGAGACAGCCGGCCATATGCTTTCGATAAATTTTCGATGTCGTGGGAAGCCAGCGAGAGAACGAT
Source organism: bacterium (assembly GCA_021788105.1). GTDB lineage: Bacteria > Patescibacteriota > Minisyncoccia > Moranbacterales > UBA2206 > JAJYJP01. The sequence goes on along the minus strand of JAJYKZ010000003.1, from coordinate 30,243 downwards.
TAAGTCAAAGGGAGTAATTGGCAATTTGTCTTTTGGATTTTCTGTGATGTCCGCTTCAATAAAAGTGCAGTCCGGATATTTTTGGCGGGCGTAGTTCAGAAGCCGCGGACTTGCGTCGCAGCCGATTGCGTTGATATTTTCTTTTTTGAGCAAATCAGTCAGCCAACCGGTGCCGCAGGCGGCGTCCAGAATAGAAATATTTTTTTCTTCGGGCAAATTTGAAAAAATCGCTTGTCCAAGCAATTGGCGTTCCGCCTGTCCGTCCGGCGACTCGACATATGAAATATAAGCCCGTGCCGCTTCGGCATCGGCGTAAGAAAAAGATTCAGCTTTCATTTTATAAGTCTATTTTGTAAAGCTTTCCGTCAAGATTGTTTATGAAAAACAGCGAACTTTCATTAAGATTCAAAAATAAATTGGAGGCGTCGAATTTTCCGCCCAACTGATTGGGTCCGGCGATGATTGTTTTGTCTCCGGTTTCAGTATTGATTTTCCAAAAAGAATCGCTCGTGGTTATTTTCCCATCGGAATAGTCATTGGGCAATGTCGCATCATCGGGCAGAGAATCAGGCACGGCGCAGTAAACGGTCTTGTCATCCACCGACCAAGCGCATTTTGAAACGAAAGTGGCAACGCCCAAGTCTTTGTAGTTATTTCCTTGCGAGTCTGTTACGGCCAGAGTGATTTTGTTCCCGCCCTGCTGGTCGGTATGGCTCATCAAAATATTGGTGCCGTCCGGGCTCCACAAATAATCAGCGCCGAAATAATTCTGAATCAAAGGGGTCGCGTCTCCTCCCAGGGCCGAAATGGATTCAAAATCTGTTGCGGTGTTGGCATCCGGACTGTTCCAAAAAGAAACCAAACCGGTTTTTGGAATCGGAGCCAAGGACATTGATGAATATTTCAAGTCTGTTATTTTCAACCAGTTTGATCCGTCGGGATTTGAAATGTTTAGGGAATTTTCTTTAGTTCCCTGGTCGTAATATTTGTATATTATTTTATTGTTATTCAGCCAAGCAATCCAATCAATTCCGTTGCCCAAAGCAATATCATCACCTGCCGCATAATCATGGAAAACAAATTTGGTGTAGCTGCCTTGGGGAAATGCCCGAATGACTTTCGAATCGTCGGGCGACCAAATGGCATAGGACAATCCCGGCAATTCTTCGGTAGAAACGGTTTGTTTGCCGGTTCCGTCAAAATTAATTTCATATGTTTCTCCGGTTTTCTTGGAATAATATTCGATGTGCTGGCTGTCGGATGAAAGAGTGGGCGCCAGAACAGCTTCGTCGGAAATGGCGGAAACTTCCGGAGCATTCTGCACTGCTGAAACATCCGCCTGTTTGGACTGTTGAGAAGTGGTTTGCGTCGGCAACGCCGGTCGCTTGAAAGATAAATTATAAATGCCCCAAAAAAGCAAAAGCACAATCAGGGCAATTGTTGATGTCAAAAAGATTTTTTTGGAGAGAGTCATAAATAGATTAACTGCTGGTTAAACAAGCTTTTTGATAGGCTTGGACTTTTGTAACGTAGTCTTGGGTTTGGTTGAAGCCGCCTGAGTTTTTATCGCACTGCCAAGCTGGAGTCACTGGATTTTTACAATCAGAAGAAACGGCGAAGGGAGCTTTTTTTCCACTAGATGAAACGCCATCGCCATATCCGGCATTGTAAGAAGCAATTAAGTCATCATTTCCAATCGCATAAGTATATTGACCATATTGTATTGTGCCATTGCCGAGATCATAAGATGTTCCCAAAGAGAATCCAGCATTGGTGGGAATGGAATTTATGGATTTTTTGAGAAGATCAGCGGCCCAAGTGATGCTGTCTGCCGGGTGTTGAATTAAATATTGACAATCTACAGAATTATTTGCAACTAAAGATGCTGTGGCAGGTTCTAATTGCATAATGCCGCAGGCAGGAGGGTTAGCAGGACTTGTTTTGTTTGGATCACAACTACTTTCTTGAGTTGCCATAGCTTCAAGCAGACATTGTAAATTTTTGTCTCCACCCGAAGCATTTTGGAAGTCTTGTGTGTAATTAGAACAACCAACAGCTAAATTTTGTGGAGTTATTGGTGTGCCTGTCACTCCCGACACCGCCGGGCCTGAAAATGGTTTTATCTTAACTAGATCGGGATTGATTTCATAGAGCAGAACATAAGCAGACATCACCATAATTATTCCAATGATGGCGTCGGTGATCACGCCTTTGGCTTTTTCCATCTGCGAATTGTTGCCGGCCGACATAATGTACATATATCCGCCGACCACAATCATCAGAAGAGCGGCGATTCCGATTGCCCAAATCCCGAATTTGTACACATCGGAAACATAAGTGTAGAAATTGATGCTGTCTCCGGGATTGGCAAAGCCCGGAATGCCTTCCATTAATTTGTAATCAAAAGAAGCCCTGGCCGCCAGCGGAAAAGCAATCAGAAAGAAAAAGAATATTTTCAAACTTTTATTAAGTTTAATTTTCATTTTTTCTCGGTATTAATGCCAGTATAACCCAGATTGATGCCAGAAACAATAATGTCGTTAAAACTATTTTGAACAGAAAGGTGAAATATGACGGAAAAGCGGAAATCAATGAAGCCATGATTTTGCGCCCGGGGCCCATGGCGGACGCGGCGGGAGCGGGAGTGTTTGTCATTTGAATAGTGATTTCCGCGCCGATCGGCTGTTCCGCGAAATCGGTAAGGGCGACGTTCCAGTTTTGGTTAAGCAATTTTTTGGTGTCGTTGTCTTGGCTATAGGTTGCTCCGATGTCAACCGTATAAACATCTCCAATGGACTTGTTGGCTGGGAATGATAAGCTGCCGTCGGAATTTATGGTTGCGCCGAAATCATTGGGTGAACCAGAAACGATCGGTGTGTTGTCGATGAACCAGGTGTAAGTTCCTCCATAAAGAAATGAAGCGGGAATATTGGCAAAGTCTGCTTTTAGGGTAATGTTGCTTCCCGGCTGGGCTAGAAACTGATCGGTGCTGTAGTCTGGCCAGAGTTTCTTGTTAAGATCGACATAATTTCCCAAAAGCACCGGCGAAGCGTTGTTGTCCGTGGAAATTATTCCGATTTTTGGATCATCTACTTGAAAATTTTTGGTTATGGTTATCGGATCGCCGGTCGTTTTGTCGGTGGCGGTTACGCTTACGGTGTATTGATCGCCCACTTCTTTCAGAACTGGAAAAAAAGCTTCATAATCGGGCGTACCGGCTTGCTGATAGGAAAAAGGCGTGCCGTCCAAACTCCAAGAAAAATTGCTCAGATTGGAGTCGTCAAGCTTCAGTCCGACAATTTCATCTTTGACAACCGGACAGGTGATTTTGTCCATGCCGGTTTGGCATCTTTCTCCGGAAGGATCAAGTCCTAGGATAATGTTGTTGCCCGATTCGGTTGTGTTTGTGACCGGTTCAGTTGTGGTTGTGCTGAAAACCTGGATTGAATCAGCGGAAGAAGACACCGGAACCACTACTTCTCCATAACCCTCGCGAGTGCTGTCATTGGCAGTTTCCTCGGCAGTGAGTCTCACTTTGATATATTTTTTCAGAAAATCTTTTGGAAAATTCAATTTAAATTGGATTTTATTCAATCCCATTCCCGAAAGCTTGGTCGCTCCCAACTCAGATAAGTCTGTTTTGGGAATTGGAATCCAGGAATCTGAGTTGGCATCATCCGCAGTATAGACTTCCCAAGTGTATTTCAAAGAACTTGGGTCATCAACATTAAGGACTGAAGAGGTTATTGCCAACTCGTCGGAATTAGGCCCACTTTCTTCCGCAGAATTGTGAGCGACGATAGGACTGTTGGTGGGATCATTGGTGGGAGAAGTTGGAATGGCGGAGAGATCGACTTCAATGCGGGCAGTCTGTCCGCCTTCGGTCGGGGTAACCATATTATCTTTCAAGCAATTATTAAGACTGTCTTCGGGAGGCGCGGGCGTATTTGAGCTCGTGGTCACCGAAGGGCCGGTGCTGGTTATGCTGCTCCAATACGGCGCCGCTGACAGCGTACCCGTTCCCGAAACTGAGGGAAAATTAAAATCAGTATAATCTACCGTAGAACCGGACGGCGTATAATTATACGTTGTTTGCTGAGTCGTTTTATAGGTTATTGGATTGGTGGTTGAAGTGACGACCGGGTTATAGCTGGCGCTGACTGTATATTTTGTAGTTTTGGTTGTTGTGGTGTCTCCTTTGCCAATAGAGGTAAACACGACATTATTTTCTGCCGCCGTCAGAGTCTCAGTTTTAATTGGCGGAGTATCAGAGTTGTCGGAATCGGATATTGTGTAGTGTGCCTCGGTGTAAGAAGAATCTTCGTTTGTATAGGTAGAATTTCCAAAAGAATCGCTTCCCAGGGAATAGGTCTGGGTGAAAACATAGGAGTCGGGAATATAGGAGTAACTTGAATTGATTCCGCTTATTTGTGCCGGCTTCTGTATTACGGCGGTTATTTCCAGTTTGCCGGTAAGGCCGAAAGCGCTGGAATCAGAGTTGACTATTTTTTTCGTTATGGTGGCTGTGTAACCGTTGCTTAAAGTTGCAGTCACCGGCTGGGCGGTGGAATAGTCATTTGAATTGTCCGGCTGCAGATATTGCTTTTCAAATCCGGATGGGTCAGAAATTTCACTGCCCAAATCATAGTCAGAAACAAATTGGGGAAAATGGTCTTGGGAGGAGCTTTCTGATGACATGCAATTGCTGAAATTGTTTTTAGGCAGCGCCCACATTATTTTATAGGAAGAATCGTTGTAGTTGGTTGGTGAAATGGAAATTCCTTCCACTGCCACTCCGACTTCATCGCCCGACTCGTAATTCCAGCTGAATTGAAATTCTCCCAGGCCGATAATGTTGGCTACGTTTGTATTTCCCGTTCCGGCCGTGTCTTTGTTATTAGGATCAAGATGCCAAAATCTTTCCTCATTTTTACTTAGCCCGTTGTGTGAATCGGCCAAACTCCCATCGTCTTTAATTTTCCAATTGGCATCCATTGAATATGAGTCCGGAAATAACTGCTGGCATTTTATTTCAGAATCTATGCCGGACTGGAAATCGTGAACATAACAATGGTAGCCGTAAGTGGGTTCCGTCTGATTATCTCCTCCAAAAGCGGCCAAATATTCGTCATCGCCGGCGTGATCATATTTGTCCGGCTGTGAACAGTAGCTTATGTCAGCGCTGGAGTTTCCGCTGCAATTCTGGCTGTCTTGTCCCAGGGCGGTGTTCCAATCAAATCCGTTAGCGGCCAAAATTCGGGCGGCGGCTATTTTATAATCTTCAACACTAATTGTTCCGTCATCATTTAAGTCGCAGCGCGAATCATAGTTGGCGGCTCCTTTGTCTGCGCCTGTGTGGCAATAACTATGCTTCAAATACCAAGTAAAATATTCCTGTGATTTGTCGTTCATGAAATATTCCGGCTGGGCGGTGACGGTAACTTGCTGCCCGTCAGAAGGGTTGGTGGGAGAAAAATTTAAAAGGACTTGCGGAGGTGTTTCTTTTTGGCTGGACACATTGAGGGATTGGGAATAGGTTTGCAGGACATTTTGATTGAGCCCCATCATACCCATAATTCCGCTCATCCCTTGCTGGGCGGCATCAAACGGGTTGGGATAGCTGAACGCAAGGGCGGGCGCGGACAGTGAAAAAGATGTTATTAAAATCAGGATGGGTACGAGTAATTTCTTCATTTTATTTTATAATTGAAATTAAATATGCGTCAGTCAGCAAAAGAAACAGCAACCCCATTAAATATGAATATATCCAGGAGCGGCTTTTGTAGGCGACGATGCTTCCGGTGATGGATAAAATAATCATTGGCACGAGCTGCCAGACGAAACTGCCGGTGAATGCCAGAACCAAAAGGAAAATGCCCGAGGAAATCGCAACCGACCACCAGCCAGCCCTTTCGAAAAAAGAAAATAAGATAAAACCCTTGAAGAAAAATTCTTGGAGAACAAAAAAGATATTTACAAAAATCAACTCGTACGCCAGGAAAAGCCAGAAATTATTCAAAGCGTAAGCGGGAATGGCATAGTTATTTTTAAAACCGGTAAATTTTATAAGCAAGAAAGCGGCCAATAAGGAAACTAAAAGCATTCCGCCTCCCCAGTAAAGACCTTCCTTTTTGTTTTTTAAGCTGAAGCCGAAATCCGTCAAGCTTTTGCGAAGAATGAATTTTATGTACAAAATCGGAACGACAACCAGAAAAAATATGCTTCGGGTGAAATTTTGGGCCGCTCCGGCAACCGGAAACAAAATAAACAAAACCAAACAAAGAACAATCACCAAAGAAGTGATGATTTCCCGGTTCCATGCGGAAAAAATATGGAGATAATAATTATTTTTTTTCATTTTTTATTTTTATCTGAAAAATTGCAATAGCTGTCTATTTTATTGATCAGCGGCTCGCCTGGATTTTAAAACGGAATAAAACAAATAGACAGCGGTGGCGGTCTCATCGGGAATCCCAAACATTTCTATTATTGCGGAAGCAATTAAAATTAAAATTTTTCCAATTGGTCCCAGGCCTTCAGTTTTCGTATTTGTAAAAAGACCCATCCTATCCTGTTTGTTTGTTTTTATATTAACTAAATCTGGCGAGCCTGCTAAATTTAGGGCGAAGCCGGTGGTGCTTGAAGAGATGAGAGAAAATCCCGGAATTTCTCCAATTCCAACCAGATCCAAAATATCTTCCAAAATAGCCAGCATTGTTGCCGGAACGAAAGCCCAGTCTGTTATTAGTTCAATATAATTCGTAAGCGGAGCTTTTTTGGCTGATTTTTTTGCGATTGCCGCAGAATTGGCGTAAACTCTGGCAGTGCTTCTGGCTTGGTTTAGCCTTGCTTGGTGCTGGAGTTGTTCGTAAGTCGCCTCCATAAAAATATCTCAAAAATATATCTAAAATTATTCTTCGCTGAATTCTCTTTTGGCTTGTTCGATTTCCAAAAGCTGGGCCGGATCGGTTGTGATGATCTGATCTTCGCTGTAGGAGGCGATAACTTTAATGGCCACGTGCTTGGTGCCGGCAAAGAAAATTCCTTCTCCGACATTGCTTTCCAGGAGCAAAAATTTTTCCTGATCGGTCAGATAGAACGTTTCAGCCAGCATATCAACGGCGGCCGGCGACTGTTTCAAAAGAAGCTGGATGGATGAGTTGGTAACGATCGGCTTGCCGTATTTCGAAGAGAGGAAATCATTGACATCCTGAGTGATGGTTGTAAGTCCAGTATAATATTTTCGGCAGCGTTTTGCAATTCCAAAAAGGAATGAAGCGGCGTCATCGGACTTCATCATGACCCAGGCTTCATCAACAAGAACCAGCCTTTTTTTCATGTTGGTTCTCATTTCATTCCAAATAAATTGAAGCACAGTGTACATGGCAATCGGCCGCAATTCTTCTTCCATATCGCGGATATTAAAAACAACAAGAGAATTTTCAATGTTGATGTTGGTAGAATTGTTCAAAAATCCGGCAAAAACACCCACCGTGTATTTTTCCAGGCGGGTTGCCAAATCTTCCCCGCCTTCCATGTTTTTCAGGACGTGGTAGAGATCAATCATCGTCGGGAAAGAATCTTTGCTTAAGGCGTTGAAATCCGTGTCTTTGGTAATATCACGCATCGCGTAAGTTTCGTGGATGGCGCGATCCAAAATGGAATCTTCTTCAGGCGTGATGGCGCCCAGCATCAAATGAAGCAAGCCAATCAAGTTTGCAATATTGTTTCGCAAAATATCTTCCGGATCCTCGTCTTCAATGACTTTCGGCAAATCGAACGGGTTCAGGTGATTGGAAGAATTAAGGGAAATTTTAATGAAAGTCCCGCCGACTGTTTCGCAGAGATGCTTGTATTCATTTTCCGGATCGATAATGACGACCGATGTTCCAACCATAAGAGAACGCAGAACTTCCAGTTTGACAGTGTAACTTTTTCCGGCGCCGGATTTGGCGAAAACCACCATATTGCCGTTTTCCATTTTGAAGCGGTCGAAAATAATCAAGCTGTTGTTATGGCGGTTGATGCCGTACAAAATTCCTTCATCATTGGAAAGCGTTGAAGAGACGAATGGAAAAGTCGTGGAAAGCGGCGCGGAGTTCATGCTGGTGCCGACATCCAGCTCGTCGTTGGCCAAAGGAATCGTGGAATTGAATCCTTGTTCGGTTTTGAAAATGGAAGGCTTGGCGTAAATCAACTGGGCTTCCAAAATCGAAACGATCGACGTGGAGGCTTTCTCCAATTCCTTTTCGTCATTGGCAAAAATCGTTATGTACAAACCGTAGCGGAAAAATTTTTCCGTTCCCTGCTGGAGCTTGTCGCGCAAATCTTCGATGTCCTGCATCGCGGTTTCCAGAGAGGGATCGCGGATCATTCCTTTTTCTTCGGACATATGGATTTGGGACTGGACTTGGGTGGCGCTTTTTTTCAAATTTTTCAGCACTTCGTAAGTCTCGATCGGATGGACGAACATAGCAATATTAATCGGCAGGTCGATGTTGATGATCGGCGAAAACCAGTTGCTTTGGAGGTAGCGCGGATAAGTTATGACAAACAGCGTTTGGGCGAGCGTTTCCCCGACCCGAATGTAGCGCGGCGTAACTTTTATGGCGGCCGGAGCGATCAGGTCGTGAAGCTTGGCCAATCCTTCCTGATAATATTTTTCCGCTTGCAAAATTTCATCCCGTTCTTCTTTTGGAATGGAAATTGGTTTGGCGGCGGCTGGCTGAGCCGGCTTGGCAGTTTTGTTTTTGTTTAAAAAATCAAACATAAATTTTGCAAATTTTCAGAAATTCAAAAACTAATTTTTTGAAAATATTTTTATTTCAAATCGAGATTGGCAATATCCGGAATCTTGCTCAGGTTCACGGCGGGGTTATAGGAATTATACATAAGTTCGATCAGTTCCTGGGTCTTGAGCGGCGTGATGCGCAGGCCGATGCCGGAAAGACTGGCGGTGATGTGGTCGACTCTTTGAAACAGCTGGTTTTTGTAAGTTTCGAAAGTTTCCATTTTCTCTATAATATTTTTCTTGGGATTCATCATGCTGGAAATGTTGCTGAAAAATCCTTTTTCCTTGTTTTCCACCGGGGAAAAAGGAATAATGATATAGAAATCTTTGTCCATAATATTGGAAACGGTAACCAGTTCGGAAATAAAATTCTTATATTCCGAAATCTGCAGCCGCAGCAGTTCGTTGGGCTGTTCTTTTTCTTTGCCTTCCAAGAATTCCAGATAGTGATCCATATTCAACTTGCGGGAGCTGATTAAAACTTGGATCGGAAAATCGAGCGAGTTGAGAAAATTTTGGTATTGCGAAATAATCGCCTCTTGTTCGTCGGTGGATTTCAGATCATAATTTATGGCGGACACGGCCAAAACCGACCGCAGTGATCCGCTTTTCAGAACAACAACGTCTTCCTTGACTTCCGCCACATCGACAAACTGCTGGGTGGGCGAAGTGGAAGTTTGCTTGGTTATTTTATTGGAGTGGAGAGTTTCCATATGTCAGAACCACATGATTAGCACGTGATTTTTCTGAATACACGTGATTGTGGTTTTTAAATTTTAAAATTCATGTGAAATCAAGTGAAGTCAGTGGTAATCAGTGGTTCAGAATTTCAGCGTTTTATTTCTATCCAGCAGTTTTGATATTTCTTCAATTTTTCCGGAAGTAACAATTCTTTCCTGTTTCTTTTCGATTTTTTTGGCGACTACGCGTTTTGGCGGTTTGATCGCTTCCGGCACTCGGCGCCAGACATAAACTTTCGGATGAAAGGAAAAAAAGACGACGGAAACGACAAAGCTGAAAAGCGATTGGTTGTACGGACGATAAAAAGCCAGGCCTCCAAAAATAATTATAACCGGAATGGCGGAAATATAAAACGTGGCGGTGTCCAAAAGGCTGTACAGCACCAAAAGCGTCACGCCCGCGCCGGCCATCCAGCCCAGCTGTTTGGCGGTCAGCGGTCCGACAATCTTATCTTCTTTTTCTATGAATTGTGGAATGTTGAATAGCATAGCATTCTTTAGGAGCTAAGCTCCTTTCCAAGGAGCTTAGCTCCTAAAATTATTCTTTGAGATTAACCACGTTTTTTGGCAATGGTTTCGTTTTTGATTGTTCCGGTTTTTGTTCATTTGGATAGACTGGCTTAATCACGTACGGATTGTTATTTTCGTACGGCAATTTTTGCGGATAGGAAAATTTTATGGAATTTATGTTGCCAGGCATGTTTTCCGGATTTGATTTTTGTGATATTTGCGGCGTTGCCGACGGGTTAATTTCTTGAGACGATGGCCTTGAAATTTGATCATTTGATCTTTGAGTTTGACTTGAAATTTGAAATTTAGAATTTGAAATTTTATCACCCGATTGTTGGCGAATTTCAGGAAATATTATTTGCTTTGTTTCTTTGTTGATTGTAACTTCCGAATTTTCATCGTAGGCTTTCAAGATGTAGGAGAGTTTTTCCCGCTCGTCCGAAGAAAGATGCATAGTGTTGTCGCCGTGGAAAAGGTAATTGCCGCGGGCGATCGTGCTGTGCTGGGCGTCAAATCCGCCCAGAGAGAATGTGTAATCAGCAATCCAGTTTTTGATCGACGGCCGCACCGGTTCGGGGAAATTTTTAAGAGAAATTCTTTCGGAAGTAATCAACTGCTCGCCGAGTTCAGGAAGCTGCTGAAGGGCGGAATCAAACAGCAACTTAACCAGTGGTATTTTTCGTTGAATTCTATTTTCTGTTGCAATCGAATTGAGCGGTCTTTTTTCTTGCGTAGGTTCAGAACGCATTGCAAATCGCAGAATGCTTTCCACGGGCCCTTCGAGATCGACAATTGGAATAACTAATAAATAGTCATAAATTCTTAAAATTCTAGCTATCAACAATCGATCGTGTTTGGATAATTTTTTTATTTCCGGATTATTGTTGGTATATTCAAAAAATGTGTTGGGATTTCTTTCTTTTCCAAGATATTGATCTTGATATTTTCTAATCCAGTCGCTGATTTTAAAGTTTCCAATTTTTTGGCTATTTTGTTTGATGGCAGAATTAAAAAGTTTACATAATAATTCACGATCCGCGTAAGGCGTATTTATAAATTTAGTAACGATATCCCAGTCAATATAATTGTCGCTTTCCAATGCTTCTAGAAAGTTGTCTTTGATTATCAAAGCACACTCTTGATTGGAAAGATTGGAAAAATTTTCAATTTTTTCTTCTAATCTTGGATTAAACATTTATTTTTTTATTTAAAATTTTCTCAGAATAATTTTCTTACGTTTCATCTGTTATGTTCGTGGTTATTTTTTTAATTCAGCTACTAATTTCGGAATACTCGCTTCAAACACTCCACTATCCTTTTTGGAATGTTCCTGGATAGCTTTAAGCAATTCTGCTTTATTTTCCCCTCGCATTCTATCGGCATACTTAGCTCCCTGGCTTTCTATAAATTTCAGTGAATCCATTCCAATATCAGAAAGCCCGGTCGTATTGCCCTTAGCATCCTCGGTTATGGCTGAGTCGCGATGAAAGTTGATCACAAACTTTTGATAATCAACTTGCTTCATTTTTGCAATAGCGGCAGCTTTTTGCTCAGCGGATGTGCTCTTCACTCGCTGACCAGCGGAGCCTCTAGAAGGATCCATTGCAACATCTGCCGATGTTAAAACATGAGTTAATCCAAACATAGAATAAACGCCGTTTGCAAGGTTTATATTTTCAAGGTCATGGAGTGCGTCAACGGTTTCGGTTTCGTTTAGGCTTGATTTAAGTCTTTTATAAAGAGCCTCTTTAGCTGTGTATGGATCAAATTCGCCAGTTTTACTTTTTGCAAACTCATTAAGATCTTTATTTCCAGCTAAAGTTTGAAGAAAGGCTTGTGTTCTCTGGCCGGATTCTTTGTCCGTCTTTCCATCTAATTTATTCATAGCTCCAAGTATTTCCTCCTCTGTTGTGGAAAAAAGATCCTGCTCCTTTTTATATTTTGCAATTTTATTAGCATTCTCTACTTTTTGATAGAATTTGGGATCTCTTTTTCCTTTGTCAAAAATGCGGCCAAGAAAATCTCTTGATAGGGCTGCTTGTTCGCCAACTTTGTCTGTGTCGACTTCAGCCGATCTGTCTTTCCATGCTTTTATAGCTCCTCGTACACCGATGTAGTCGCGATCAATTTTCTTGGCACCCTTCTTTACTCCCCACCGGCCAGCTTTGCCTGGCGCTGTGCTTGCAAATTTCATCCCTTTTGTCGCCCACTTTTGCGCGGCGTTGGCGCCGGCGATGCTGAAAGAACTGGCAATGCCCATGCCCATCCAAAGAATTATAATTGGAATAGCAAAGAACGCCATATTGCCCAAATAGTTTCCATTAACTGATTGGCTATTGGCTATATTTTGCATTTGTACAGCCCCTAATTGATTTGCTGCTGCTAGCATTTTTGTGGCTACATACAACATGAATACCATAATTGGAGCAAAGAATGAGTATTTAAAAAGATAGTTCCACCATTTACTGGCGAATGATTGTCCGAAAGATATAATTTCTCCAACAAAGGCAATCGGTGAAAAAATTATTATTATAGCTAATGCAACCAACCTAATAGCAAATAGGATTGCCATAGTTAGAAATGTCACGCCCAAAAGAAAGGCAAAAATAATTGATGCGATTAAAGTTGTGATAGAGGCATTATCTGGTTTTAAAATTGCTGCAAATTGTCCAGTGCCTGCGAATTGTGAGAAAAGATAAGAACCCCCAGAGGGATCGCTAGGCATGTTGGGAAAAGTGGCATTAAGAATTGTATACATCAAAACATTCGAAACATCAATGAAAAATCTGGCAATTGGGAAACTAAAATTAACCAGCAGTGCCATAATTATCAAGGTGAGAAGAATTTTTTTATAACTGTATTTCTCAACTTGAAAAACGGTTGAGAAGGCGGAAAAAAGAAGAACTAAAATAAAAGCAATATTTAAAAAATCTCTCACAGTTCCCCAGATAGAGTAAATAGTCGGGTTATTGTAAATGGCATTTATGTTGCCGGGATAAATTACCCAAGCAAAGAGAGTGGCTGCTAATGAGACTAGCATTCCCATGAAGCTTAGGATGGCATCAAGGATCCAGATTATGGCTGTTTCTACCCAGTTTGCTGGATTCATAATTGATGCTGTTGGAGCACCAACAAGCGCGCTTGCTGGATGTTGGAATACTCCTGATTGTTTACTTACATCAACAAACTTGCTTGTAAGTGCTGGTCCAAATGATCCGTTGGAGAAAAATTGGCAGCTAGAATATGTCGGGCTGGTTGCTGTTCCTTGGTTTGCCATGTCTTGGCAGGCTGCTGCACTTGCCACTGAGGCTACTTCGCAGCTATTTCCAGTCGGCGCCGGATTATTTGATGAAAGTGTGCATACGCAAGTATTGTTTTTTGCAGTTGCCGGGTTTGTATCTTGAAATGTACATGGAGTTGCGGCACGAGCATCATTTTTTAAAAACAAAAAACTTGCAATTATAATAAATATAATTGCTAAAAATAAATTGAAAGATTTATTTTTCTTAATACGTTTCAATTTCTGTTTTTATTATTTTTTCTTGCTTGAATTATAACACAAAAAGTTATTTTTAAGAACAGCAAAACTTTTGAATATATTTCAAAATAAAAAGGTCCCGCTTGTTTTCCCAAGCGGGACCGATTTTGCTTTCAAATCAATTAAGAATCGATCCTGAAGCGCTTTGCGCGCTCCATTTTCCAAAACTGTCTTTGCAGAATAGGAAGGTCTTTTCTCCAAGAAATGGATGCGCTTGCGTTTGATTAAAAAAAAGCTTTGATTGCGCTACACCTTCCACTTTTAACTTAATTGGCCAGCAGTTTTGATATTGTCCCGCATACTCCTCGGGCATGCGGCCGCCGTTGATTGCCTTAAGAGACTTTCCTCTGGCAACTACCCATGCCTGGTTGACCGTGACCTTTGTGGCTCCGAGCCAGCTCCCAGCCCAGGAAACCGGGAGGCCGCCGTTTGAAAAGTAGGTCATCAGGCTTTTAGCTATTTGCTGATTTGACGGGCCTTTGTCGAAAGAGCATCCGATAACCATCACAATCGAAGACAGTAAAGCTAATAATATCAAAAACTTTTTCATTCGAGTCCTCCTCCTTGGCTCTTTGGCCAAATTTAGTTGTTAAAAAACTTGATTTGCCAGCATATCAAAAAATCGCTCGTTTGTCAAGGTTTGAGCGGGATTTTGGCTTAAATAAAGGAATATTTCTTATTTTATTTTCGACAACACAAAATCGCGTATCGCAAGCGCTTTTTCAAGGGCCTCCCTGGCTTCTTCAAGAGAAATATCCTCTTTTATATCAACAGGGTATCGCGCTTCTATGTAGTAATCATTAAGAATGGCTGCTTCATCTATAAAATCTTTAAATGAGCTGTCAATTTTTTTGCACTCAGCAATAAGTTCATCAAGATGGTGAGTTTTTTCAAAATCTTTGTCGTGAAACACGAGGAAGCCTTTTAAATATTTTTCTGCTCCCTGTTGAGCAAGAAACGCAATATTGGCAGGGGCGCCTTCATGTTCAATCAATATGTGCCCGGATTGAAAATCTTCATCGGCCTTTTTCTGCCACTCTTTGAATTTTATAAGCCCTTTATTTGGCATATATGACTTTTCCATTGTTAATTATTTTTTCAAAAAAGAAGTCTTCTAATTCCAGCCGGCGGTTTAATTCTTCTTGAGTGTACACAAGCAAATCCATCGGTACGCCGCTTCCAAAAAGCTTTTTTCGGAGTGAAACCTGCCTAACTCTGCGCGGCTCATTGGAATTTTTGATTATAAACAAATCAACGTCGCTGTCTTCAGTCGGTTTTCCCCACGCATAAGAACCGAAAAGAATAATTTTTTCCGGATCGATCTCTCTGATTATTTTTTCCCTTATCTCTGGAATTTTAGCTTCGTATTTTCCCATGGCTTTAATATACTACAATTTTACTCAACCATCAAATTAACATCCCGGAATGCCGTATTATTTAGCTAAATGTAAAAAAGCGCCTTCGTGTCAAGTCCTGGGCGGTTTTTTGGCTAAAATAAAGGAATATTTCTTATTTTATTTTCGACAAAACAAACTGCTTGATTCCTTTTGCTGCTTCGTACGCATTTTCCGCGTCTTGCCAGGAAAATTCCGGAAAATCACCCGGGTAGCGAGTCTTTATGTAAAAACGATTTAAAAGAGCAAAGTCATTATGAAAATTTGTAATGTCGGCATAAAAATCTTTCAGCAGAGTTTCCAGGTCTATGAGGTCATGCACTTTTCTAAATGGTTTATCGCGATAGACAAGCAGGCCTTTAAGATATTTTTCAGCTATTTGTTGCGAAAAAAAACATACGCCGCTGGGCGTTCCGTCGCGATGTTTGAGGATGGATAATGCATTCAGTTCATCCTCGTCTGCTTTTTTGAACCAATCAATATAATTTTTTGAATCAGGATTCATAGATGACTTTGCCGTTGGAAAAAATATCTTTTATAAAAAAATCTCCCCGCTCCAACCGCTCTTTAAATTGTTTGGGGCGATAAACAATAATATCGATCGGAAACGGGCGAGGAAAAATCGAGCTGTCTATTTGTATTTCCGTATTCTGTACATTGTCTGTTTCTTTCACGATAAACAAATCAACATCGCTGTCTTCTGTTGGTTTTCCCCATGCATAAGAGCCAAAAAGAATAATCTTTTCCGGTTTATGCTCCCGCACGATCTTGTCGGTTATTTCTTTGAGTTTTTTCTTCATTTCTTCGCCCATAATCTGATATTACTACAATTGAACCTGGAAAACAAGCAAAAGATGTTTTTAAAATCAATGTTTGAACAATGCCGCCGGACCCATTTGTTGAACTTCTGAATTTAGTTGCTGTGTTGCTTGAGCTTTGACATTGATGACATTTTTCCCTATTTGGGCGGAAATATTTCCGATGCCCTGGGTTATGGTTTGAGCGACCATCTTTCCAACAAAAGCCGTTAAGATTTCCGGCAAACTATTTGCTTGAGCGATAAGTTTATTTGGAAGATCGTTAATACCCGATTCCAAGTCTTTAATGGTTGATCCGGGAGTGATCACTTGTCCGTTTGAAGCGGTTTTGCTGGCATATCCCTGGCCGATTTTCGCCTGCGTGTCGGCGATTGTTTGTTGTTGCTGCAAATTATTTTGATAGGCTTGCTGAGCGTTTAAATTAAAAGCCCAAGGATTATTGACTCCGGAAAGGTAGAGGCTCATATTTCGAAAATTTCCCGAAGCAAACATTTGGGATGGATCGCCGGTGTAAGTCACCTGAGGAGCGGAAGACGGGGGCAGGATGCTGGCCTTTGCAGAGTTGACAAGCTTTTGCATATAATTTCCAGCCATGCTGTTTATATTCAGATTGATGCCGGCGGCTTGTGCGGTGTTGACCAGGCTGGCGTAAGAGGGATTGTTTTGCATCATATCTTCAGCAACAGCATTATTTCCAAAACCCTCATTGTTGGGTATGTAAGATGCCGAACCTCGGCCGGCAGTAGTTTGACTGAGGTAATCGTTTAAAAAAGCATTGGCCTTAGCTTCAGGCTGTTTGAACAAATAGTCGTTATAGTCGCTTATTATTAATGATCCACCACCCTTCCCGCCTCCAATGAGAATGCTTATCTGCATATTTAGAGCAGACAGGGCGGCTTGCTTAGCGGCACCCATAATCACTCCGTTTATTTGGTCATGAATGTCCTTTAGTGTCTCGCTAATGATCGGATCGATTCCCGGTATCCAAGCTGCCTCGGATTTCGGAATGTGAAAAAATGAAAAAGTGGCAATAATCAAAAATATCGCCAAGATTGTTGAAATTTTTTTATTGAGCTTGAGCATTTGAACTTGTAGAATTTGTATTTGTGTTGTCGGCGGCGGATGAATCTGGGACGACTGGGATGGAAATTCCCAAACTGTTTAATTTGCTTTGTATGGCACCTTCATCCATGTTATATTGGGAAAATTTGGTTTCCGCTTGGGAATAAAAATCGGAAGCCGCAGAAACCAATCCTTCCAATTTGGACAGGTTGGTAATGTCGGCAAGCGGATCGGAAGATGTCGGATTCAGGTAATTTTTAATTTGGATGGCATATTCCATAAGTTCCATTCCTTTGATGTGAACATCAACCAAATCTTCAGGCACTTCAATATCTTTCATTTGATCGAGTGATTTTTGCGCGCTCACACTCAAATCTTCCAGGGGCGTTTCGCTGCGAGTAGTCAGTGCCAAAGTAACTTTATTGAAAATAGTCGTGGCTAAATCGGTCAACGAAACGTTTGAAGTGATCGGTGTCGGAGAATTGCTGGCTATAATATAGGACATAGCGACAATATAGTTGTCAAAATCGTCTTGCTTTTTTTTCTGTATTTCAGCGGCAGTTCCGGCATAATCTTGCTTTTTAATTTTGATATCGCTTTTGGAAATTTGAGGCAGGTTGATGGTTTGTGAATTAACTGTTGAACTGTCCACTAGGGCTTGGATCTGATCCATTGTTATTCCGGAATTGCTGGAATCGGAAGAATTTTCAGAGCCATTAATCAAGCCGACAATCTGCTGGGCTGCTTGCTGAGTTAGGTTATTGGAATCGGTTGTTCCATTCGAAGCATCGGAAGGAGTTGCGGATAAATCAGAAGAGTTTAGCAGTGATGAAAGATTGTTTGAGCTTGTTGCGGCTCCGTCTTGTCCAGTACTGTCAAAAATATTAGTCCCGACGGAATTATCCTGGGCGTAAACAAAAAAACCGAAACTTAAAATAATCAAGCCGGAAAGTATGAGCAAGGATGTTTTTACGTTTTTTATTTTCATGCTAAAATTATACCATAATAATTATTTTTTGCGAAGCTTGCTTGCCGGCAAGCAGGTTGCGGAAATGCGCCGGTCTTGATAAAGTTAAATTATGCAAATAGGAAAAATAAAAAAAAGCATAGGCGGGGCAATAGAACGGTTTTTTGAACTGGAAATAAGTCCGCTTGCATGGTTTGCAGGCTTTTTTGGAATAATGGCGCTGCGTACTTTTATTGAAAGCTTCCTTGTTCGCGCACAATACTATACTGAAGAGAAGGTCATCATATACAATATTCACAACCTCTTCTTTTTCTTTCTCATTTTCGCTCTGATTTGGATTTTTCTCAGTTTGATTTTAAAAAGAAAACCGCAAAAACTGATCGGGCTAATGTTTTGGGCGTCCTGGATAATAATCCTTCCTCCAATTATCGACATTATCCGAACCGGCGGAGGCATTTATTGGAGTTTTTATCTTATCGGCAGTCCGTCCCAGTTGTGGCGGGAATTTATCACAATTTTTGGAAATTTGCCTTCCGGCATTTATTATTTCGGTTCTAAGATTGTTTTTATCGCGGCGACAATTCTTATTTCCGGCCTTATTTATTTCAAAACTAAAAATATTTTAAAAACTTTCCTAAGCGCAATTGTCATTTATGGGATTTTCTTTTTTATGGGGGCTTTCCCAAGTCTTTTTTATTATGCCTGTTCATTTTTTGGAAAAGTTGGAAGCACAAGCCAGGCTTACGCGATCAATATTATGCAGTTTTATGTCGGTTCGACGCAGATATTCGGGCTCAAATTTTCCGATCTGGGCTATCTGATGGCCTATAATCTCAATTTGATTTTTTATATTTTATCTTTTGTTTTAATTGCCGCATTGTTTTTTATGGCGGACAAAAAGAAATTTTTGGCGGTTGTGAAAAATTCCAGGTTTCCACAAATAATTTATCATTTCGGCTTGTTTTTCATCGGGTTGGGGTTGGGATTTTTGGCTTACCGCGACAATTTAAATATAAATGTATTCTCCGTTTCGGCCGTTTTGATTTTGCTGATAAGCATTTGGCTGGCTTGGATGGCTTCTGTGGTGGTGAATGACATCAATGATTACAAAATCGACAGCGTCTCTAATCCGGACCGTCCGTTGCCGCAAGGAATTTTTAGCATTGAAGAATACAAGCAGTTTGGAATTATTATTTTTACACTCTCTCTTTTGGGCGGGTTGATTATCGGATTGAAGTTCGCCGCCTTGCTGGCCATTTACCAATTTTTAGCCTGGGTTTATTCTTCCCGCCCATACCGGCTGAAAAGATTTCCTTTGGTGGCGACATTTTTCAGCGCGGTGGCTTCAATTGTGATTCTGTTTCTCGGGTTTATTCTTTTTTCCGGGGATGATAATATTCAAAAATTGTCTCCCAATATAATTCTGATGCTTTTGTTGGCGTTCACACTTTCTTTGCCGGTCAAAGATTTTAAAGACATCGAAGGCGACAAAAAAGATGGCGTTTGGACAATCCCGGTTGTCTTTGGCGAGGAGAAGGGCAGGTTGATTGTGGCCATCGGAGTGTTTGGCTCTTTTGTTTCCAGTGTTTTCTTTTTGAACGATCCGGGTTTGTTTTTCTGGGCGCTTTTGGCGGGAGCCGCGGCGTTTTTGATTATCGTCAATCAAAAAATAAACCCGCGCCGTTTGTTTTGGTGGGTTTTGGGAGTGGTTTCTGTTTATGGAACAATCCTGGTAAAAATTTTATTTTTGTAACTAAAATATTTTTACCAACCTTTTCCAATCCTCTATTGAGAGTTCCTGGGCTCTGGCCGTCGGATTAATTCCGGCGGCTTTTAATTTTTCCTCGGTTTCTTTTTTGTCCAAATGAAAGCTTGTGGAAAAATTATTAAGAAGAGTTTTTCTTTTTCCGGAGAAGCCGGCGCGGACAATACGAAAAAACTTCTTCCTACTTTCCTCCTCTCCCTTTGGGAGAGGATTTAGAGGAGAGGGAAGCTGTTCCTCACCCTCTCCTGTCGCTTCGCGACATCCTCTCCCTAAATAGGGAGAGGAGAAATAAGGAACAATCTTTATGACGGCGCTGTCCACTTCCGGCGCGGGTTCAAAAGCGGTTCTGGGGACATTGAAAAGAATTTTCGGATCGGCATAATATTGCACCGCCACCGCTAAAATACTCATTTTTCCGGGCTTAGCCACAATCCTTTCCGCCACTTCTTTCTGGATCATCAGAATCATTTCCGATGGCGGATTTCCTTGCTCCAAAAACAAACGGATGATGGGCGAAGTGATGTAGTACGGGATATTGGCAATTACGTTGTATTTTTTTTCAGAAATAAGATTTAGCAGGTTTATTTTTAAAATATCGGCATTGATAATTTCAAGATTTTTTCTATCTTTAAATTTATTTTCAAGAGAAGATATTAAATTTTTATCAAGTTCAATGGCGATGACTTTGCCGGCGCGCTTAATTAATTCCTCGGTCAGAACGCCTTCTCCCGGACCGATCTCAATGACAAAATCGTCCGGTTGCAAATTGGCGGCTGAAATAATTTTATCGACGATTGATGTATCTTTCAGAAAATTTTGTCCGAGCTTGGTTGGCATAAATTTTAATTTAGTATCGGCTCTACTTTTACATTAATTACTCCCGCGCCAAGCGGGGCGATTCTAGGGAAAGCGAATTTGTCTAAATCGATAATTCTGTTTTTTCCCTGCGGACCGTAATCATTAATTTGTACCACGATCGACCGACCGTTGTCCATGTCCGTAACTTTAACATAAGAACCTTTCGGAATTGTCGTGCTGGCCGCAAACATGCCGCCCATGTAAGAATACCAAGTCCCTTGTCCTCTCTCGTCTTTTCCCAGTTGCATATAGGTTCCTTGTGTCACGATTTCCGTCGTCGGCTGTTGCGTCACAGTCTTGGAAAGCGCCGCGCGGGAAATTTCCGCGCCGTTCTTGTAGGTGATGCGATAGACCGTGTCTTCTTTTCCTTTGACGCCGGGCTGGTCGATTTTTTGTTGTTGCCAGCCTAATGCCGGATCATTCTTATATTGGATCGGAAAATCTATGTCTTCGGTTATGGTCTTTTCTTCAATATTAATGCGGGTGATTTTAATGTCCATGTTTTCTTGCGGCAAAGAATCGACGGTTGGAGAGACTTTGTCGAGATGGCTCAGGCTTATGTTGTTTTCGCTTAGCGCTTCGCCGACAGTCTTTCCCAGGGCGTAGCCATGGACGGTTTTGCCGTCCGCTTCAATGGTTAGGTTTAATGCCTTGCGGATAAAAATGTGAACGCCCGGAAACAAAACAGAATTTTTGCCAGGCAAGAGCTCGTCGTGATTTTTTAAATCAATCTTATTTTCTTTCAGAAAATCTCCAACTGTTTTGGCGGAAGTGGCGGCTTCGAATTCCAGGCCATTGTCCGTCAAAACAATTGATTTTAGTCCGGAAAAAACGAGAGTCCTTGGTTTTTTAAAAAAGCGTATTCCAAAATACGCCAGAATAATTATTAAAATTACAAGGAAAATTATTTTTTTCAACATAGAAACTATTCCGTTTTGAATCTGTATTGGATGGATTCGGCGATATGAGCCGGTTTTATTTCCGGGCTTCCGGCCAAGTCGGCAATGGTGCGGGCGACTTTGATTATGCGGTAATATCCCCGGGCGCTCAGATAATATTTGGATACTACATTTTTCATCAAAGTTGCGCAAGTTTCATCCAGCCGGCAAAAATTTTTTATTTCCTCGTTCCCCATTTCGCTGTTGGCGACAATGGGAGAATTTTTAAAACGTTCCTTTTGGATTGCCCTGGCGTTTTCAACGCGCGAACGGATACTTTCCGAAGTTTCTTGCGGAGAATCAGCGGCTAGTTTTTCAAATTTGATGCGCGGCACTTCGACGTGAAGATCGATGCGGTCAAGAATCGGACCGGAAATTTTTCTTTGATATTTAATGACGCTGGCCGGACTGCAGGTGCAGACTTTTTCCGGATCGCTGGCATTGCCGCACGGACAAGGATTCATAGCGGCAACGAGCGTGAAGCGAGCCGGAAATTCCAAAGTGCCTTGGGCGCGCGAAACGGTGATCAGCCCGTCTTCCAAGGGCTGGCGCAAGTTTTCCAGAACCGAGCGGGCGAATTCCGGAAACTCGTCCAAAAATAAAATTCCGCGGTGAGCCAAACTGATTTCGCCCGGCTTGGGATAGGTTCCTCCGCCAACCAAAGAAACGGCGCTGGCGCTGTGGTGAGGCGAACGGAATTGTCTTCTGGTCATAAGAGCCGTTCCGCGCGGCAACTGGCCGGCCACGGAAAATATTTTAGTGACTTCCAGCGCTTCGTCAATGGAAAGTTTGGGAAGAATGGAGGCCATCGTTTTGGCCAGAAGAGTTTTTCCAGATCCGGGCGGGCCGTTGAGAATGACATTGTGTCCTCCAGCCGCAGCAATTTCCAATGCGCGTTTGGCATGCTCTTGGCCTTTAATGAAAGACATATTGACCGAATAATTTTCATCGGAAAAAAAGTTTTCCAAATCGATCGGATCGGCCGGAGTTATTTTTTCTTGGCTGGAAAGGTGCAGCACCAATGAGATTAAATTATCGACCGGAAAAACTGAAACTTCCCGGATGATTGAAGCTTCGGCCGCATTTTCACTGGGAACGTAAAGTTCCTTAATTCCCCTGTCTCTGGCCAAAATAGTTGTTGGAAGAATGCCTTTGACCGGCCGCACTTTGCCGTCCAAAGACAATTCGCCCAAAAACATTTTGTCTCGATGGTCGAATTTTATTTGCCGGGTGGCCAGAAGAAAT
This sequence comes from bacterium, assembly GCA_021788105.1. Lineage (GTDB taxonomy): Bacteria > Patescibacteriota > Minisyncoccia > Moranbacterales > UBA2206 > JAJYJP01. The sequence continues at coordinate 7,617 of JAJYKZ010000003.1, read as the reverse complement.
CCCAGAGCGATCGGCAGATCGTAAATCGGACCTTCTTTTTTCAGATCAGCCGGCGCCAGATTGATGGTAACTCGTCCGCACTGGTGGGGCGGCCGGAATTTGCTGTTGCGGATGGCGGCACCCACTCGGTCGCGCGCTTCTTTGACGGCGGCGTCAGGCAACCCGACAATATTGAATTGGTGGAGTCCGGCCGAAACCGTATCAGCTTCAATCTCGATCAGTTCGCTGGAAAGGCCGATGGTGGCAGCGGATAAAACTTTGGAAGACAAAATTATTGATTATTATTTTTAATTAAGCTCTGCAATATTACAATTATAACACCTAAAACGATAAATGTATCGGCCAGATTAAAAATCGGCCAAAATTTTAAATTAATAAAGTCAATGACGCAGCCGAAAAACAGCCTGTCAATGATATTGGAGATTCCGCCGGCAAGTATAAAAACAACCCCGATATTTAAAAATTTAGAATTTGAAAATTCATTTGAAATTTGAAATTTAGAATTTGAAATTAAGTAAATCAGGTAAAAAAATAGCACTAATGCAACGGACCAGATTACAAAATAAGGAATATTAATTCCAAATGCCACTCCTTTGTTGCAAATATAAAATCCGCCACTTGAGCGGACAATATATTTAGAAAGCTGATCCAGCAATATGAAAAAAATAATCAAAAGAAAACTTTTTTTCATTTGCATTGCATTAATATTAACGGCACTTAATGCAGGTTTTGGCCGACGGATTAGCCTTCAAACGTTCAATGTCAATTTCCTGATGGCAGTTTTCGCAAATGCCGTAAGTTCCCTTTTCCATTCTTTCTAATGCTTCCAAAACGTCGTGTAATTTTTTTTGCAAGGTTATTTCAACGGGAAGATTGTCGGTGAATTGTTCGACTTCCGTGATGTTGTCGTCAATGTCTCGGCCAATATCCTCAAAAGCCGGTTCGTAATCACCTTCTTTTTCACTGGCCGGCTTGGCGATTCTTGCCAGGTCTTTTTCCAATTCTTCTTTTTCTCTTGTTAGAGCTTCCTTTAATTCTTCTAAAGTTTTTGGATCGATAGCCATAATGATTGAATAATTTGTTTAGCATGTTCAGTTTAGCAAAAAACCACTTTTGTGTCTATAAATAAATATTTCGCAAATGTTTTACTTTGGCATTCCGGTTTTCAAAGTCGATCCATACGGAAATCGCGTCAAATCGATAGGGCTCGCCATCCAATTTTCGTTTTCTCAGGAAAACACTGGCGATTTTGGAAAGCTTTCTTAATTTGGAGTAGGTTATGTTTTCTTCCGGAAGCGTGTTGAAATATTTGATGTCCCGGGTTTTGACTTCCACGAAAACTATTTCATCCTTGTCTTGAGCGACAATGTCGATTTCTCCGATCCGGCGGCCGGAATCATTTTGGTAATTTGTTTCTAAAATCTTAAAGCCGTGTTTTTCAAGGAAATTAGCGGCGATTTGTTCACCGGTCTTTCCAATGCTCGATGTAGTTTGCATTTTTTAGTTTATATCAGGAGCTAAGCTCCTTGTGAAATTTAATTTTATTCTATCATTTTTGCCAACAAAAAAACACCTCTTTCGTGGTGCCCAGAACTGAATTGCCGAATGTTTTTTGTTTTTGTTGTCTATTGCCGATATTTTCCCGGCTGGCTGGTATGGTAACCGGGGCATCTAAGCCCCAATATATATAAATACGGACCGATGCCCCAGTTTTTTGACATATACTGTCATACGACACGGAATAATTTTAGCCCGGGTGAGTAGGCATCAAATTATATAATGCATATGAATTTCATGTATATGTTGTTTTTTAACATCTATTCTGACTTATTTAGATGTTTTCCTCTTACCATTCTCTGGCTTTCGCCTTTGAATGTTTAAAGAACTCAATTTTTTCTTTTTGTTTTTATTTTGAAAAAATTTTTGGGATCCTACCCGCAGCAGTCATTTTTTAATAACTGTTCCGGGTAGGTCCCAAGTTTTTGTTTTTGTTTTAGGGTCTCCCGGTCAGAAATCGGGAGCGGCATCGATGCAATGATCGATACGCTTGAACAGTAAGAGAATTTTCAACCGCAAATAGGGGGAAATTGCGATTGAAAACTCTTTTACCGTTCCGTTATTTCATTTTCAATGTTCACTATACACCCATTATAGCAAAAAAATAAGCATGAGTCAACAATCTTTCATTCAATCTTTCAATTTGCTGGAGTTTTTGCCAAAAAATTATTTGCGGAGAACTTTTGACAAAAATTATTCTTAAATTAAATTTTAAAAAGTAATTTTCTTTTCTATTTTTATCCCAAAATCAGAGTTTTCACCAAGTTATCCACAGGTTATGTGCTAATTTGTGCTTATTGCAGAAGTTGAATCGGTATTTGTGGTTGTCGTCGTTGTGTTGGAAGTTGCGCCAGCTTGATTAGCGGAAGAAGAGGGCATTGATGCGGAGGTGTTGTCTTGATTTGTTTGAATGTTCGCTGAAGAAATTTTATCAATCATCGCCCGCAAAGTCATTTCAGTCGTTCCGATCATCAGAGAATTGTTGAAAACCGTGTAATCAACCGACAAATCTTCGGGAGAGACGATGTTTTCATAGCGGACATCAGCTCCGTCATAAGCGCTGGAGGCAAAAACTTTTCCACTGTTAATGGAATAATCGGAGTCTAAGAATAATGCTTGTAAATCTGACGGCAAAGTTTTTTCTTCGGTTAGAAGGGCGGTTTTTAAACCAGTTGGATTTTTGGCACTAACAATCAATCCCAATCTGGTGTTAGATTGATCGTTGTATATATACAAACTAAAATCATCCCCCAAATCACTCATAACGGCAGAAGAAAGATCAAGTCCAATTTTTTTGGCAAAAGTGGAAAAAGATATCGGATTATTTTGCAGATCGACGACGGAAAATTCGATCGGTGCGGTCGCTTTGGAAGCAGAAACGTTATGGGCGTATTGATCGATGGTATTTTTAATCGCAACTCCATCGGCATTGGCAATGTCGATATTCATGTAATTCGGATTGGTGGCAGAGTACACGGCACTATTTGAATCGGCGGTCGGGGCGTTGTTATGAGATTGGTCTTGGGTATTGTTTTGCGGTTGAGGGGAAGCCTGGTTTTGGTCGGATGTTTGCTGCTGGTTTTGATTTGAAGCAGTGTTTTGTGTTGTTTGTGCAGGTTGTTTTTTTGTGGCGATGAAATAATAAGTTCCCGCTCCGATAATTAAAATGATTATTGCTATGATTGCCGCAAAGAGAATTTTATTGGCAGAATGAGAAGCGTTTTTGGCTGGAGTCGGCGCGGATTTATTTGATTTGACGTCGTGAATATTGGGAGTTGCAACAGGTTTTGCAGATTCTTTTGTTGTTTCCGTCAGTGTTGCACTGTCTTTTTGAGGTGCCAGTGGTGAAATTTTAAAATCCGGATTTAAAAAAGGATTATTTTTTTGTTCCTCGGTCAATTGGGCGGGTTTTGATTGCGAGACTTTTTCTGCGACGTTTGGTTTGGAAGTTCGCGGTTCGGTTTTTTGAGGATGTTCGAGTTCCTTCAAATCTTCGGCCATGGTATGGACCTGAATATTTTTATTTACATTTTCATTTTGATTTTGATTTTGGACTTCGGACATTTTTTTGTTTTATAAAATTAAAATAGAAGTGCTTATCACACCTCTATTTTATACCAAGATTTATTTTTTGACTACTTCACGAGCTTGGCTACTGCTTTGATGGAAAGATTGATTCGTCCTTGACTGTCGATCTCTTTGACTTTGACCGGAACGACGTCGCCGATTTTTAAATAATCTTCCACTTTTTCTACGCGCTTGTCGGCGATTTCGGAAATGTGTATGAGTCCTTCTTGTCCCGGCAAAATTTCAGCAAAGGCTCCGAAGTTCATAATTCTAGTAACCCTGGCATTAAAAAGTTCTCCGGCCTTGACTTCATGAGTCAGATTGTCGATCCACTGACGAGCTTTCTCGGCCGAAGTAGCGTCTGGAGAAGTGATGAAAATCGATCCGTCGTCTTCGATGTCGATTTGGACGCCTGTCTCATCAATGATTTCATTGATGATCTTGCCGCCGGTTCCGATGACATTTCTGATTTTATCCGGATTGATTTTCATAGTGATGATTCTCGGAGCGTATTGCGACATTTCCGTTCGCGGTGTCGGGATGGTTGCCAGCATTTTTTGCATAATTTCCAATCTGTTTTGGTGGGATTGGGTCAGAACGGCGCGAAGCATATCGAGCGTGACGCCATCTACTTTGACATCCATCTGCAAGGCGGTAATTCCTAATTCGGTTCCGGCCGCTTTGAAATCCATATCGCCATAATGGTCTTCCGCTCCCTGAATATCAGTCAGAACCTTAAACTTCCCGTCTTGACCGACGATAATTCCCATTGCGATTCCGGAAACCGGCCTCTTAATATGCACGCCGGCGTCCATCAGAGATAAAGTTGATCCGCAAGTGGAAGCCATTGAGGATGAGCCATTGGAAGCGAGGATTTCAGAAACCAAAAGAATGGTATAGGGAAATTCTTCTTTGGAAGGAATAACTGGAACCAGAGCTTTTTCCGCCAAAGCGCCGTGGCCGATTTCTCGTCTTCCTGGACCGCGCATCGGACGAACTTCGCCGACCGAATAGGGAGGAAAATTATAATGATGAATATATCTTTTTTTAGTATCAACTTCCATCGTGTCGATAATTTGTTGATCTCCGGGCGAACCCAGCGTGGTCACGGTCAGTGCCTGGGTTTCTCCGCGGGTAAACAACGCGGAACCGTGAGTTCTGGGAAGAAGTCCGACTTGGCAAGTGATTTTTCTGATTTCATCAAGTTTGCGTCCGTCTGGCCGCTGCTCTTTTTCCAAAATATTTTTGTGTACGATTTCATCGGAAGTTTCTTCAAAAACTTGCTCGGCGATTTCTTCCAGTCTGCTCAAATCTTCCGTAAAGTTGGTTTTGATGTGTTCGCTGATTTTTTCACGGATAGCTTTGGTCTTTTCCGCGATAACTTGCTTGCTCGGATCATACAAAGCTTCTGCCAAACCTTCGGACAACGCGATTTCTTTGATTTTGGTTTCAAATTCCGATGTTCCTTGCAGAAGCGCCGGCTCGGATTTTTCTTTGCCCGCTTCTTTTGCGATATTTTCGATAAACTCGGTGATTTTTCTGATAGCTTCCTGTCCGAACGCAAAAGCATTGATAATTTCTTCTTCCGGAACTTCTTTAGCGCCGGCTTCCAGCATGTTTATTTTATCTTTGGTTCCTGAAATCAAAAGATCCAACGGACTTTCTTCCGCTTCTCCATTAACCGGATTCAAAACAAATTCGCCATTGGTCTTTCCAACTTTGACAGCGGCCACCGGACCGTTCCAAGGAATGTCGGAAAGGGTAAGAGCGGCGGAAGCGGCGATGACGGAAATGGTATCCGGATCGTTTTCTCCGTCGTAAGACAAAACCGTTACAATAACTTGCACTTCGTTTCTCATCCGACCGTTGAAAAGCGGACGAATAGTGCGATCGACGATTCTTCCGGAAAGGATGGCACCGTCCGATGGGCGTCCTTCGCGTTTGATAAAGCGGGAGCCTTTGATTTTTCCGGCGGCGTAATATCTTTCTTCAAAGTCAACCATCAATGGGAAATAGCCGCTTATTTTCGAAGCGCCCTTGCTCATTGTGGCGGTCGCCAAAACGACCGTGTCGCCGTAGCGGACGGTAACAGACCCATTGGCTTGTCCGGCCAGAAGTCCGGTTTCGACTTCTAAAATTCTTCCTCCGATCTGGAGAGACCATTTTTTATGTTCCATAAAAAACGTGCTGCCTTACGCTAGCGACGTTATAAACACGATAATAAGCTCAAGGGATTAAGGCTATTATTGTGCCTGTGACGCGCCAAGAAAGGCTTTAATAAATTGTTAAGCGTCTAAATCGTAGCCTATTTTTGGATTTTTGTCAAAAAGAAAGGAGGATCATGATGATCCTCCGGGAATTCCTTTGTCTTTGGGAATTATCCCGCCGACGTATGCTTCAGGCGGGATTTTGTTAAATTTATAATGTTGGAACAGTCGCGCGGGAAAAAAATGACCAGGGAAGCCCATGAGGCTTATCTGATCTCCGCAGACTTCTTTTACGTGAAACGGACCATCTCCTAAAAAATCTCTTACCTCCGATGGTATGTTAATTCCCTCGGCGTATTCGATTGCTTCGCGGCTTTTAAAACCTTTGCGCATGCTTTTACCCTCCTTAATTTTCGTCAGCAAGGTTTAAAAGTTGCTGGGTTATTATTTTGGTCAAATCAGTAACTGATTCTCCATTTGGAATTATCGGTTTGCCGATTTTTATTTCTGTTTCTTTCCATAATTTGGGAAGTTTTTTCCCGATGGGAAGCACTTTGTCAGATCCTGAGACCCAGATCGGGATTATTTTAGGGACAAGTTTATCTCCTCTCCTTTTTTGAGCAATGATTCCCACGCCGTTTTGGAGTGGGCGGATCCGATTTCCTTTTGGAGAAGTCAGAACCTCGGCTCCCTTTTCGGTTCTTCCGCCTTCGGGAAAGATGATTAAAATTTTTCCCGCCTGAACAAGCCTTCTCATTTCACTGAGTGCCTCTATGGCTTCTCTTTTGTCTTTGCGGTTAACAGCCAGGAGACGACTCTTTACAACAAAATAAATCCAGCGCCATTTTTGAAAATAATTTTCCTTGTCCGCTACACTCCAAGGAGCGTACTTAGTGGGATGGAAAAGATATTTCCAAAAAAATATGCTGAGCGGAAGCAGGATCGGTTCCCATAAAGATGGGTGATTAGAGGCTAGTATGCAGCCGCTCAAGTCTTTCGGGAGTCTTTCTCTATTTTTTATTTTAACAAGTCCGGGAAGTCTGAATAATTGGAGAATACTACCACCAATAATTCCTGACGGGTACGTAAGCAGCCAAAATTTCCAGTCCATTTTTATCTATGCCTCCCAATATTTTTTCATTTTGTCTTTTAAAAAGCTAGGATGAATTCTAAATAAATTTTCAGAATTTTGCAAATAAAAAAAGACCCAGATTTATTTCGGGTCTCTTTATTTTTATATCAAAAACTTCTTCTTATTTTCCGAAATGTTGGTGAATTTGTCGACCGCTTCCACTAGTTTTTTACTGGCGGATTCGAGGAAGGCGAAACATTCGACGCGGCAGCCGGTCGTGTTTTGGATATATTCCACGACGGGAATATAGTCGCCGTCGCCGGCAATCAAAACGATAACATCCAGGCTTTTGGACATCTTGATGGCATCAACAGCAATTCCGACATCCCAATCGCCTTTCTTGGCTCCGCCGGGAAAAATTTGCAGGTCTTTGGTTTTAACTTCAAACCCTTGTTTTTCCAAAGCTTCGAAAAATTTTTCTTCCTGGCCTTCAACAGTTGCTATTCCGTAGGCAATGGCGCGAATCAGTTTGCGGTCTTCCACCGCTTCTTTCAGAAGAGCGCCGAAGTTTACTTTCTTTTTAAAAAGCACTCGGCCGGAGTAGTACATGTTTTGGATGTCGACGAGCACGCCGACACGTTGTTCTTTGTAAATTGACATAAAATTGGAAATTTTAAATTATATAAAAACAAAAGCGAGCTTTCACCCGCTTTT
>JAJYKZ010000022.1 GCA_021788105.1 bacterium | reverse complement strand
CATACGGAGTTGAAGCCGGAAAAATCTCCGGTTTCCTTGTAATACTTTTTCGCTGCGTTGTCAGCAATACTGGCGGCTCGCAATCCCGGATCATTAGTGTGGTGTCTCATGTAGCCTTACTTTAAACGAAATTGAAAACAACCACGTCTAGCTTCTCATTACCTTTCGAGGAATTTTCGTAGACGAGGTATCTCAGCATCGAGATACCGGCGATTTCTTCCATGAACCGGATAGCCTTTTCTTCCGGATGGGATTCTTTGGAAAAGTCTTTTGAATCCTGGTCGCCCAGCCTGAGAATTTCCGGTCCGCGGAAGAAGAAAAGTTTTTTATCTTCGCGGAGATAAACCAGCCTATCGCCTTTCTTTAAGCGGACAGGCCGGCCGATTGTGTTGTGAAGAAATTTCCTTTGCGTCCCGTTCACTCTGCCTTTTTCGAGAGCGCCAGTCATAGCCCTCAGAGCTTTCAGGGTCACTCCGGTATACTTCAGGCTGCCCTTGGGGTATATCAGCTTGAATCCTTCATCCTTCCGGACATACACTTCAAATTTGTAATCCGGGTTTTTCTTGCCGGCATTGATCACCTTTTTTGCTGCGTTGGGATCAAGAACCCAGCAAGGAGTAGGCTGTCCATCTATCGTTATGTTTATAGATGCAAAGCCCAGATCGGCGAACGTTTCATACAGAGCTCTGTTGGTGAATTCATCCAGAGGTGCGACATAGTGAGGATCGGAATCAAATTTTTTCATTTTTCACCTCTTTCTTTATATATCTGTTAATTCCACATCGCTCTTTCCTGTTCCTTGTTAAGTTCACAAATTTCCCAGAAGCCCTGTTTGAGTTCCTCCTCATCCAGCGGACGAGTCAGAATAAAGTCCATTGTTACTCGGTTGACTTCGTCGGTTTCTATTTCAATCGTAAAGACATATCCGACGAGCGTTCCGAGCACGCCTACCTTGGAATAATTGGTTACAACCCCTTCCAAAGCATCCGTTTTGATTTTTTCTTTCCTTTTGTCTCTGACAAGCATCACGGATGCTGCTATAGCCACAGCATCAAGCATCCTCCGGCTGCCGAAAATTAAGCTACAGCCTTTAACCCTCAAACAAGCAATTCTTTCACCATTAAACATAGCGCCTCCTTTGGCTTGAGATCATAAATTTAAGGTACGACTGCTAATATTTGCACAATATTTATGAAAAGTCAACGACCGATGAATCGAATCAAACAAGTTTGATTTATATTACACAATAAATCTTAGAAAATAGCAAATGAGACAGTTGTATTATACTGTTTTGGTCAATGTTAAAGTTCATTTTATCCCTATTTTATTAGTGTTTTGCTGAAAAATGAAACACTTAACTGTCCAAATGAGACACATGCTGTCTCGTGTCTCATTTGTCTCATTTTGCCAAAATTTACCTTGACCTAGAGGCCTCAGGCGCCTAAAATTAAAAGTATCCAAGAAAGCCCTCAACGGCTTGATTAAATAAAGTTCTAGACCCGACTGGTCAACCATCGTAGACAGACTGAGGCGAGAGCTTTGGTTTTTCTTTTATTTTGAGATGAAAAACCTAAAAATGTTCCGACGAGAAAGTCAAAAGCTAAAAAATGTGTTACACTAAAAACGCAGATATGATAAGGCACAAATTGATTCTATTTCAATATGTTTAAAAAAAACAAGGTTCTAAAAATTATCGCTCTGATTTTACTAGTTGTAATTATCGGCCTGGGAGTGGTCTATAAAATAATGCGCAATCCCATGCTGTATTTTAATCCGGCCGCTGTCCCGTCGATTACCGCCAGTCCGATGAACATTTCTGATATTTATGAAATCTCATATTTTCGTTCCAATTTGGGTCACGATTATTCCATGAACGCGTGGGACGGCGAAACCTGCCGAAGCATGAAGCACTATCTTAATTTCAATATGAATTCCGAGCCGAATACTAATATTCCTGTTCGTTCCAAACCCACTCCGAATCATCCCAATATTAAAATTTACGCGCCTTTTGACGGTACAATCATCGACGATGAACCGGAACAGATGCCGATCGGCCATCAAATCCATATAAGCTCGGCCCAAAATTCCCATTATTTCGTCCGGCTTTTCCACATCGATCTGTTGCCAAGTTTAAAAGTGGGCGACGAAGTAAAATCGGGTCAATGGATCGGGACAGTGGGACCGATGGATGGCATCGATGTTTCCTATGAAGCTAATTTAATTAACGGCAAGACCGTTTATCTTTCAATCTTTCAGTATATGACCAAGGAAGCTTTCGCGCCGTTTGCGGCCAAAGGATACAAACCGAGCGACTTTATTTTGACCAAAGAACAGGCTGACGCCAAGGGCTATGAATGCAACGGCCAATATTTTTCCAATGCTCCGCAGCAAGATCCGGGCGCTCCCGTCCAGGAGGGTGCCGTCATGCTCCGGCCGAATCCTTATGCTGCTATTTTTGACCAGCAGCACAGTCAGTAATATAATCAAAAAGGTATGGAAAAAATAATTTATCCGATCAGGATCAATCGCTATTTAGCGCTAAACAATTTGTGCAGCCGCCGGGAGGCGGACGATTTGATTGCGAAAAAAATTGTCCGAATAAACGGAAAAATCGCTCAGTTGGGAGACAAGGTAAATGAAGACGATCGGGTGGAGGTGGATGAGAAGAAAAAAAACACGCTGAAAATTTATCGCTATTTTGCCTACAACAAGCCGCGGGGGATTATCACGCATTCTCCGCAAGGAAATGAAAAAAGCATCCAGCAGATTGCCGGCCTTCCGGCCGATATTTTTCCCGTAGGAAGATTGGACAAAAATTCGCACGGCCTGATTCTTTTGACCAACGACGGGCGAGTAACCGACAAATTGCTCAATCCGGAATATGAACATGAAAAAGAATATATAGTTCGCGTTAATAAAATTTTAAAAAATATTTTTCTGAAAGTTTTTGCTAATGGCATCCAGCTGGAAGATTTTAAGACTAAAAAATGCCAGGCGGAAAAAATCGACGATTTTTCTTTTCGGGCGGTTCTGACGGAAGGCAAAAAACATCAGATCAGGAGAATGTGTACGGTGGAAGGGTATGAGGTTGATGATTTAAAGAGAATACGGGTGATGAACATCGAATTGAAAAATTTGAAAGTCGGACAATATCGCGAACTTAAAGGAAGGGAATTGGATGAATTCTTGGGGGAATTAGGCTTGTAGTAAGAGTATAATCGTATGGGAAATTTTGAACTTTTTGCCAAGCCGTGGTGGGTAAATCTGCTTATATTCATTCCTTTTTTGACTTTTTATTTTTGGAGGAACAAGCTTAATATTTCTAAAAAAACACTTTTTACAGCAGGAATTTTTGGATTGGCATTCGGTTTCGTGGAAGCTTCAGTGGTTGTTTATTTGCGCGGCGCGGCCGGTCTTTTGCCGGTGGCCAGTTTTTCCGCTCATCAATCGCAGATCTTGGGACAATTGCCGCATCTTTTCTTTACGGTAGAATTTTTTCGCGAAGCCGCGACAATTGTAATGCTTGCGAGCATCGCGCTGTTGTCCGCGAAATTTTGGCGGGACCGATTAGCGGTTTTTTTGTGGACCTTCGCTTTTTGGGATCTTTTTTATTATGTCGCTCTTTGGGCGACTATCCGGTGGCCGCAATCGTTAACAACATCCGATGTGCTTTTTCTGATACCGAGCGCTTGGTCATCTCAAGTTTGGTTTCCGATCTTAATCAGCGGATTCACTGCTTTGTCGGTAGCATTTGGCCGGAAGAAATAAATTAGAATTTTTGCCTCTGGCTTTGACCGGAGGGTTTTGTTGTGGTAAAATATGGCTAATAAAAAGAAAATTTTTTATGGAAATGGATTTAGAAAAATTAGTTTTCGATTGGGTGAAAAGCAATCCTGAAAGAGTCGATGTGAAAAGCGAGCATTATTGCCAGACTCGAGATGTGTTCCAAGCGCGACTGGATAAGATGGTAAAAAATTTATTACAAAGTGGAAATATCAGCGAAGGAAATGTGTATATAATTTCTGCTATGGCCGGAGAAATCGGCAACAATTCCTTTGATCATAATTTGGGAAATTGGCCCGACGTGGTCGGGATTTTTTTCGGATATGAAATTACGGATGGAAAATTAAAAATAATATTAGCAGACAGGGGACGGGGAATCCAAGCAACTCTGAAAAAAGTGAAACCGGAAATTGAGAATGATAAAGATGCTTTAAGGGTGGCTTTTACTGAAAGAATTTCCGGCAGATTCCCCGAAAGGCGCGGGAACGGACTGAAATTTGTAAGGGAAAACGTGGAAGAAAAAAAGATGCATCTTACATTTATTTCGGGAAACGCGAAAATCGAACTGAATGCCGAGATGAAAATAGAAGAAGCCGAAGAAAACGTCAGGGGATGTTTGGCAATTTTAACCATGTAAAATATTTTATGCGCATCGAACTGAAAAAATTCGGGGAAATATTAATCTCTCGTCCGGCTGGAAGAGAGGCTTATTTAGCGATGTCAGCCTATCTTACTAAAGATTTGTCTGAAGACGAAACAATTGAAATTGATTTCTCCGGAGTAAAAGTTTTGACTCCGTCCTGGGCGGATGAAGTAATTACTCCGTTGGCGCAGCGGTTTAAAAATGTGAAACTTCTCAATACTGAAAACGCGACTGTGCAAGCAACTTTAAAGACTTTGCGTGAGTATTCTGACTTGAAGATTTAAAATGTATCGTGTGTATGCACATTTATTTCATAAGCAAAAATTTTATCCTTTCGACTTTTATATTTATAGACTAAAAAAATCTTAGTTAACCCTACGGCTTTGACCGGAGGGTTTTGTTGTGGTAAAATACGGTAGTATTTAAATGTATTAAATTGAAGTTTTTGTAATAACATTATGGCTTTATTCACTAGAATTTTCGGCTCGAACCAACGGGAAATCAACAAATTGAAGCCCATTGTGGAAAAAATAAATTCCTTGGGCGGTGAGATGAAAAAACTGTCGGACGAAGAGCTGAAAGGGAAGACTCAAGAATTTAAAGAAAGGCTCGCCAAGGGCGAAACTCTGGATGGCATTCTTCCTGAGGCTTTTGCCGCCGTCCGGGAAGCGGCCGATCGTGTGATTGGCGAACGCCATTTCGAGGTCCAACTTTTGGGCGGCATTGTTTTGCATCAGGGAAAGATCGCCGAGATGAAAACCGGCGAAGGAAAAACTCTAACGTCCACTTTGCCGATTTATCTCAACGCGCTTTCCGGCAAGGGCGTGCATGTCATCACTGTCAATGACTATCTGGCCAGACGCGATTGCAATTGGATGGGTTCAATTTTTCATTTCTTGGGAATTTCGACGGCGTGCATTATCCATGACGCGTCATATGTTTATGAACCGAAAATTATTGATTCGGATGAGGTGAGCGTGGAGATGGAAAATTTGAAACCGGTGATGCGGCGCGACGCGTATGCTGCCGACATCACTTATGGAACCAACAATGAATACGGTTTCGATTATTTGCGCGACAACATGGTGCAATCGCTCGACCAGATGGTGCAAAGAGAATTGAATTATGCGATTGTTGATGAGGTGGATTCTATTTTGATCGACGAAGCGCGGACGCCTTTGATTATTTCCGCTCCGGACACGGAATCAACCAAGCTTTACCAACAATTTGCGCAACTGGTGCCAAGGCTCAAGGAAAAAGAAGATTATGAAGTGGATGAAAAAATGAAAGCAGTTTCAATTACGGACGCCGGAATTTCCAAGATTGAAAATTGGCTGGGCATGGGAAATATTTATGAATACGGAAAAGTAACCTATGTCCATCATCTGGAGCAGGCTTTGAAGGCGCAGGTAATTTTCCAGCGCGATCGCGACTACATCGTCAAAGACGGCGAAGTAGTGATCGTGGATGATTTTACCGGACGGTTGATGCCGGGCCGGCGATATTCGGAAGGTCTGCATCAGGCGATTGAAGCCAAAGAAGATGTCCAGGTTCAGAAAGAATCGCGGACGCTGGCAACGATCACTTTTCAAAACTATTTTCGAATTTATGATAAATTGGCGGGAATGACCGGGACGGCCCTGACTTCGGCGGAAGAATTTTTCAAAGTCTATGAGATTGATGTAACGGAAATTCCCACCAACAAAATTTTGATTCGGAAAGATCTGCCGGACGTTATTTACAAAACGGAAAAAGGGAAATTCGATGCGATCGTGAAACAGATAAAAGAGATTAATCAAAAAGGCCAGCCGGCGCTGGTCGGAACGATTGCGATTGAGAAATCGGAATATCTCAGCGCTCTGCTTGCGCGCGAAGGAGTGCAACATGAAGTTTTGAACGCCAAAAATCATGAGCGTGAAGCGGCTATTGTCGCTAAGGCCGGACAGAAGGGCGAAGTGACGATCGCGACTAACATGGCCGGACGGGGAACTGACATCAAATTGGGCGAAGGCGTCAAAGAATTGGGCGGCCTGTACATCATCGGAACGGAACGCCATGAAGCGCGCCGCATTGACAATCAGTTGCGCGGACGCGCCGGACGCCAGGGCGATCCGGGCGTTTCGCAATTTTATGTTTCGCTGGAAGACGAACTGATGAGGAGATTTGGCGGCGACAAATTGAAAAACATGATGGACCGCCTGGGACTTCCCGAGGATCAGCCTATTCAAAACAAGATTATTTCCAAAACGATCGAAAATGCCCAGTCGAAGATCGAAGGTTTCAACTTTGATATTCGCAAACACGTTTTGGATTATGACGACGTGATGAACAAACAGCGCGAAGTGATTTACAAAAAAAGAAAAGAAATTCTTACGATGCGGGATACTAAACCGGAGATGCTGGAAAATATCCGCGAAGAAATCAGTCGCATTATTTCTTTTCATGCTGCGGGCGACGAGGCCGATTGGAACACGAAAGAAATTTATGAGAATTTTAAAAACATCACCGGCGCGGGCGAAGAAATCTTGAAAAAAATCAATGAAATCCGCGATAATAATCGACAGAACGTTGCCGAAAAAATTTCCAGCCTGATCGAATATTTGTTCGGAATCGCAAAAGAAGTTTACAACAAGAAAGAAATTGATATGGGAGCGCCGACCATGCGGGCGGTGGAGAAGATGATAATGCTTCAGACGATCGATACGGATTGGATGAATCATCTCGACGAAATTGACTATCTGCGTGAAGGAATCGGCCTGCGAGGCTATGGCCAGCGGGATCCGCTTGTTGAATACAAACGTGAAGCTTTCAATATGTTCTCGCAACTAATGGAAAATATTCGCTCGACGATTGTCCATATGATTTTCAGAGTGGCGATGGCGGCCGCGCCGGTTGCGCAAACATCGCCCGTTCCGCAGCAGAATCTGACTTACAGCGGAGCATCCGAAGTTCAGCAATTCGGCGCCATCAAAGAAGCGCAAACTGAAAAACCAGAACAACAAAAAGAAGAAGTGAAGCAAGCGCCGATCATCAACAATAATACGGTCGGACGGAATGACCCCTGCCCTTGCGGAAGCGGCAAGAAGTATAAAAAATGCTGCGGGAAATAAATTTTATGTCCAACAAAAAAAGACCCAAAATCGCATACGAAAAATCTGTCGGAGCAGTCATTTTCCGGAAAGAAGGTAGAAAAATATTTTACCTTCTTTTGCATTATCGTTCCGGCCATTGGGATTTTCCCAAAGGACACGTGGAAAAAGGCGAAAGCGAAGAAGAAACTTTGAAACGGGAAGTGCGGGAAGAAACGGGCATTAAAAAAATAAAACTTGTTCCTGGTTACAAAAATAAGACTCGCTATTTTTACCGCGCCAAGGACGAAGAAAAAGAAAAAAGAGAAAAGTCCGGCAAGGGCACAAGCGTTTGGAAAAACGTCATATATTATTTGGCGGAAACCAAATTGAAGCGGGTGAAAATTTCCTTTGAGCATATCGGCTGCGAATGGCTTGATTATAAAGACGCATCAGAAAGGATAACTTACAAAAATTCCAAAAATATTCTGGAAAGCGCGCACGAATTTTTGACGAAAAAATAGAAAGCCTTTTTTCGCATTTTTGTATTAAAATTATAAATATTTTAATGCAACTTTATGACTTACACTGGCGGAGAATATTCGACCCAGAGCATATTTTACGAACTGAAAGATTTGGCCGAACGTGAAAACGTGCGGTCGTTTGGGGAATACAAGGAATTGATCGACGCGCTGATTGAAGAAAAACACAGCTACGGTTTTTTCGGTGATGATGAAGATCTGGTCCAAATAATCAAGGATTTGGAATCGCGCTGGCCGGAAGTTGAGGAAACTTTGGCTAAAAAATCAGGAAAACCGTTGAAGTGAGATATTTGCAAAAAGTCCCGATCTGGTATAGAATATTTTCGATATGACTTTTAAGAAAAAACTTCGCATCAAGTTTATTTCAATAATTATTCTGGCCGTCGCAGTCGGATTGGTTTCCTATCCCAAGGCGGTTTCTTTTGTGCCGCCTGTTTATAATGCTCTAAACAAGCTGAAAATAAATTTGGGCCTGGATCTTCAAGGCGGAATACATTTGGAATACAAAGCCGACACCAGCCAAATAGATTCATCGAAAGTTGATGACGCGATGCAGGCGCTTCAGGACGCCATTGAGCGGCGCGTCAATGCGTTCGGCGTGGCAGAACCGACGGTTTACACTACCAAATCCGGTTCGGACAGACGATTGGTGGTGGAGCTGGCTGGCGTAAAGGACATTAATCAGGCTAAGGATATGATCAAAGCCACTCCGTTTTTGGAATTCAAAGAACAAGGGAAGC
The DNA here is from genome assembly GCA_021788105.1 of bacterium. Lineage (GTDB taxonomy): Bacteria > Patescibacteriota > Minisyncoccia > Moranbacterales > UBA2206 > JAJYJP01. The sequence continues at coordinate 3,992 of JAJYKZ010000022.1, read as the reverse complement.
CCGATGCATCACAACAAATTCCGCAGAATGTTTTAGATCAAGTGAATCAACAGGCGCAACAAAAAGCGCAAGATGTTTTGAGGCGGGCGCTTATGCCGGGAGCTGATTTTTCCGCACTGGCCAAGAAATATTCCGAAGATCCGGGTAGTAAAGACAATGGAGGAGATCTTGGATTTGTTAAGAAGGGAACACTTGTTCCGGAATTCGACAAAGTTCTGTTTGATCCCGCTGTTAAGGACGGGGAAGTTTACCCGCAGGTAGTTGAAACTCAATACGGCTGGCATATAATCAAAAAAATTCAAACACAGGGAACGGGCGATCAGACGGAGGTGCATGCGGCGCATATTTTGATTGCTAAAAAAACCAATCCAACTCCGCAGCCGACTTTCGTTTCGACCGGACTAACTGGAAAAAATTTGAAAAATGCCAGCGTGGAATTTTCCAATCAAGGCGTTTCTTCTCCGGAGATCGCCATTCAGTTCGACGCGCAGGGAACAAAACTTTTTGCCGATATTACAAAAAGAAACATTGGGAAACCCCTCGCTATTTATTTAGACGGCCAGCTTTTGAGCGCGCCGACGGTGCAGACTGAAATCGATAACGGCCAAGCGGTGATTACCGGAGACTTTACTTTGGATGAAGCAAAAACGATGGTGCGCAATCTGAATGAAGGCGCTCTTCCGGTGCCAATCAACCTGGTTTCGCAGGAGAGCGTTGACGCGTCTCTTGGATCGTTGTCTCTTCATCAAAGCTTGGTGGCGGGAATTGTCGGACTGGTCGTCGTCATGATATTTATGATTTTTTACTACAGATTTTTGGGAGTGATCGCGGCGATCGCCTTGCTGATTTATACCGGCATAATGATTTCCATCTTTAAGATTTCGACAGTGACGCCGTGGTCAATGACTTTGACGCTGCCGGGCATTGCCGGTTTCATTCTGTCGATCGGCATGGCGGTTGATGCCAACATTTTGATTTTTGAGCGGACCAAGGAAGAGGTTCGGAGAGGACGGACGATGGCGAGTGCGATTGAAGAAGGATTTAAGCGCGCTTGGACTTCCATTCGGGACGGTAATTTATCTTCAATCATCACTTCGCTGATCCTGATCGAGATTGGAACCGGTTTTGTCAAAGGATTCGCCATCACTTTGATCGTCGGTGTTTTGATCTCGATGTTTACGGCTGTGACTATTTCACGAACTTTGCTGCAATTCTCACTGCGAGAATGGATGCATGATAAATTGTGGCTGATTGGAGTCAAACAATCCGACGTGAAATCCGATAAATAAAATTATGTTCAATATTGTCAATAAAACAAAATATGCCTACATTTTTTCCGGAACGCTGATGATTCTGAGCGTCGCCAGTTTGTTTTTATGGGGCTTGAAATTCGGAATTGATTTTACCGGCGGAACTCTAATGGAAGTGCAATTTGCCCACACCGTTCCGGCGAATCAGGATGTTCAAAATGCCTTGAAGAATTTAAACTTAAAAAGTTTGACGCTGCAACCGACTGCTTCCGGAACAATGCTGATCCGCTATGCTTCGGAAGATGACAGCGTCAATCAGAACGTACAAAAAACTCTGGTCCAAAAATATCCCGATTCCAAGGAACTGAGCGTGGATTATACCGACTCGACCGTTTCCAAGGAGCTGAAGACCAATTCGCTCTGGGCGATCTTTTGGGCGGTGGTTGGAATTATGGCTTTCATCGCCTGGGCGTTCCGCAAGGTTTCCCGGCCGGTTCCTTCTTGGAAATACGGCGCGGGCGCGGTGATCGCTTTGGTTCATGATGTTCTCATTACGGTCGGCGTGTTCTCGGTGCTGGGGCATTTTGCCGGCATCGAGGTTGGTATTCCGTTTGTGGCGGCCTTGCTGACCATTCTCGGTTTTTCGGTGCACGACACGATTGTAGTATTTGATAGGACGCGCGAAAATCTTTTGCGCAGTTCGAGTAAAGAAGAATTTCCGGCAGTCGTTAATCGCAGTTTGAACGAAACTCTGGTGCGTTCATTAAACACGTCTTTGACTGTGATCATTACTTTGCTGGCGATCTATATTTTCGGCGGCGAGTCAGTCAAAGATTTCGCTTTGGCGCTCTTGGTGGGCGTATCATTCGGAACTTATTCCTCAATCTTTGTGGCTTCGGCGCTGCTGGTTACTTTTTATAGGTACCAAGTTAAAAAGAAAGCGTAAATAATTTTTAAATTTTTGTGTATGTGGAATCCGTTCAAAAAATCAGGCAAGCAAAATTCAAACCAGCTGGGCATGTTGCAAAAAATTGCCATGAAAAAAATGGCCAAGATGAGCCCGCAGGAACAATCAAAAATGATGCAGGACGTTTTGAAGCCGGAAAATCGAGGCAAGCTTATGACGGCGATGGAACAAATGAAAAAGACCGGGATGATTTCGGAAGAACAGATTGCAGAAGCTAAAAAAAGACTCGGGATGTAGATTTGAAAAAATAAAAGAAGTCTGGTTGAGGCTTCTTTTTTAATCCTGAATTTCTTGCAAAAAAGGCTTTTATGGGATATTATTCAAATATATGAGCAATGACTTAGAACAAAAAATAGACGAGATTTTGAGCCGTAGTGTAGCGGAAATTTTGCCGACCAGAGAGGAATTGAAAAAAAACCTTTTAAGTGGAAAAAAAATGCGGATTTATACTGGGGCTGATGCGACTGGAACACAATTGCATATTGGTCATTCAACCAACTTTATTATTTTGGAAAAATTAAGGCAGCTTGGACACGAGGTTATTATTTTGTTTGGAGATTTTACAGCTATGATTGGCGATCCAACCGACAAAACTGCAGCGCGTGTGCGTTTGACCAAGAAGCAAGTGGATGAGAATATAAAAAGCTGGAAAGATCAGATTTCTAAGATTATTAATTTTGAAGATAAAAAAAATCCAGCCAAAATAGTTAAGAATAGTGAATGGCTTTCTAAACTTAATTTTTCAGATGTCATTGATATTTCTTCTAATTTTACAGTACAAAGAATGTTGGAAAGAGATATGTTTGAGAAAAGAATGAAAGAAAAAAAACCTATTCATGTTCATGAGTTTATGTATCCATTAATGCAAGGATATGACAGTGTAGTTTTAGATGTTGATATGGAAATTGGCGGAACGGATCAAACTTTTAATATGCTTACAGGAAGAACTTTGCAAAAGAGATATCATGATAAAGAAAAATTTGTTCTAACAACAACATTATTAGTTAATCCAATTACTGGTGAAAAGTTGATGAGCAAAAGTCTTGGCGGTTTTGTGGCGTTAAATGATGTTCCGAATGATATGTTTGGAAAAATTATGGCACTTCCTGACGAAACTATTATTCATGTTTTTGTTGATTGCACTTATGTTTCAATGGAAAATATAAAACAGATGGAAAACGATATGCAATCGGGAGAACTTAATCCTCGCGATGCGAAGTTGCGACTGGCTTTTGAGATTGTTAAAATTTATCACGGTGAAGAAAAAGCCGAAGAAGCCAAAAAATATTTTATCGATACTTTTTCCAAAAAAGAAATTCCGGAAAATATTCCCGAAGTCACAATTGAAACGGAATCCGTAAGTCTGGTCGATTTTATCGTTCTGTCCGGCAATGCGAAGAGCAAGGGCGAAGCCCGCAGAAAAATTGAACAAGGCGGGGTGGAAATTGGCGGTCAAAAAGAAACCGACTGGCAAAAAGTTTTGGATAAAGAATTTGACGGAAAAGTTTTTAAAGTCGGAAAACTTGGTTTTGCAAGGATTAAATTTGAATAGACTCTTTTGATTTTTAAAAGTATAATTGTATTATAAAGGATAATATTTTAGCAAATGCTAGAAGAAAAGATTTTAAACATAAAAACCGAGGCTTTCCAGGCCGCCAAAGAAGCTCGCACGCGTGAGGATGTTTCGAATTTGCGCGTGAAATATCTGGGCAGGAAAAGCGAGTTGAATGAAATTTTGAAAAGCTTGAAAAATTTGTCGGAGGACGAAAAAAGAA
>JAJYKZ010000040.1 GCA_021788105.1 bacterium | reverse complement strand
TTTCGCAAAAACCAATTTCTCCAACTTGATCATTCTCTTTTCCAATTTATTAAATTCATCCCGATCAACCTTTTCTGATAGTTTGTGCTTGATTTCAGTAACATCATCTTGCATTCGGTTAATGCCAGTTTCAACTTTGTCCAAGCGCGATTCTACCCCATCCAACCGGGATTCTACTCTATCTAACTGGGATTCCACCCCATCTAACCGGGATTCTACCCCATCTAACCGGGATTCTACCCCATCTAACCGGGATTCTACTCTATCAAGTCTCTTTATAACTTCTCCGTGCTGTTCAGAAACAACTTGAACACCATCATTAATCTGTTCAAGCATAGACATCACTTCGTCAGCTTTATATGTTTTTTCTTTATTATTTTGAGTTTTCTTTTTCATACGGTTCATTTTAAACAGTTTGCCCGGCACTGTCAAATTACCGCTTCAGCATTTCCCGAAACCTCCCATTCCCGTCCAAAATCTTCGCTTCCTCGATGCACCAAGGCGAATATTTGTCAGAATTGATTTTGATGTCGGATAAAAATTCCTCCCAACTTATCCATTGGACCGCTTCCACTTCGTCCATATTTATTTTCGGCTCATTTTGCGTGAAGCCGACCAGAATCGGACAGATTTCATTTTCCATCACGCCGTCTTTGGAAAATTGATAACGGTAGGGCGCAACTTCTTCGATCGTTTCCACTTCCAAATTCAGTTCGTCGCGCAATCTCCGTTTGGCCGCGGCAACGTTAGTTTCATTGAATTGCGGATGACCGCAACAGGAGTTCGACCACATCAATGGCCAAGTTTTTTTCCGACCGCTCCGCTGCTGCAGCAACAGTTTTTTGTCACGGTTAAAAATGAAAGAAGAAAACGCCCGATGAAGCGGAGTGTTTTCCTTATGAACTTCTGACTTAGGCATCGTACCCAAGACATTATTTTGTTCGTCGACCAGAACGACTTCCTCCATATAATTATTTCTTGCCAAAAAATCCGGTGAATTTTTTCATAATATTTCCCATCGCGTCCTCGGTCGCCATAATGATCGGATTCATAAACGGCCACGGCGTCAGGCTCGGATGAGAAATGTAATTGAATTTCAAAACTTTCAAAATCGACAGTCGCAATCCGATCGCAAAACTCGCCACTTCCGCCGACGCGATCACGCCGTTGCCGAAGCCTTCGTAACCGATCAGTCGCATTTTCGGACCGGCAAAAATCAATTTCACTTCGAGCGGTTTTTCTTTTTTTAAATCCCGATACACATCGGTCGTCTCCGCTTTCCCGACGATCACCCATTTGAATTTTTTCCTCGCTTCCTCTTCGGTTAGTCCGGCCGCCGCGTATTCTTTGCCGAGCGTCTGGAACGCGAACGCGCCGGTTGACCCGTTAAATTTGATCGGAAATCCGGCCATTTGATAGCCGACCACTTTCGCCTGTTGGATGGCGCTGCTCGCCAAAGCGCTTGGCACATTTTCTTTCGTCACAGCCGAGCGCGGCACGCAGCAATCGCCGGCCGCATAAATATTTCCGATATTGGTCCGCATTTTTTCGTCCACCAAAATTCCTTGTTTGGTCGTCTTAATCTTTGTCCCTTCAATAATTTTCAGATTCGGCCGCACGCCAGCCGCCACGATCACCAGATCGGCCACAACAGATTCTTTTTTTCCGTCTTTTTCAACTACAACTTTTTTCTTTCCCTCCTCGTCTGAAATTTCCTCCATCTTACTGTTAAACATTGCTTTGATGCCGTTGGTTTCCAGATGAGCGATAATTTTTTTAGCAAATTCCGCGTCCGCAATTTTCGGAGAAAGCGAGGGCGCGTATTCAACCAGTGTGACATCCATTCCCCGGCTTTTCAGCGCGCCGGCCATCTCAATGCCAATGACGCCCGCGCCGACCACGACGGCGCTTTTAGCATCTTTCGTGCCAGCTTGGATATTCTCAACATCGGAACTTTTTCGGACCGTAAAAACTTTTTCGGAATCGATTCCCTTAATATCCAGTTTCATCGGCGACGCGCCGGTCGCAATCACCAGATAGTCATAATCAAACACATTGCCTTTTTCCGTTGTCACTTGTTTCTTGGAAGTGTTGATACTCACCGCTTTTTCGTGGACAATTTTCGGGCCGTAAGATTCGATCATGCTGTCAGACTGGATGGCGTCAGCCAGTTGCGCTTCGCCCGTCAGCACATAAGGCGAGGTGCAGCGGCAATAGATATTTTCCTCGTCGGAAAGCACGATGGCTTCAAATTTTTCTTTATTAAGCTGAGTGGCCACGATGGCGCTGAACATTCCCGCTCCGCCGCAGCCGATCGATACAATTTTTTTCATTTTGTTTATCCTTAAGAAAAATTAAAATAGCCTTCACAGGCTATTTTAGCACAGTTCCAGCGGCCGACCAAAACAAGCGGGAGTTTTTTCAAGCTACCATTCGGATTCCTGCTTTTTCTCTTTCGGAGGCGATGAGACTCTGGCACCTTTTCTTCCCGTTTCAGACATTCCGACAGTGACCATGCGCCTCCTGATTACGACTCTTTTGCCGCTCCGGCCGCCCATCATCTGGCTCGATCCCGCCTTCGTTCCTTGTGATTTTTTATTATTTCTTCTGGCCATATTTTTAAAATTAGAATTAACACTATATAATACAAATAGGACCTTCCTTACGTTCAAAAAAACGAAGATAAAATTTGGTACTTCCAACGCATAGACGCTGTAGTAATAATTACATAAAATGCCACATCGATGGCATTTTTAGCACTTGCACGAAGTAGTCAGGGACGTTAGAACTATTTTTATGAATAGAAAAGAGTATATTTATATTCCTGATTTATCATAGTTACCCCACTGTGTTGCTCACCTATTTATACAACTTATTTTTTGCGTTTTCCCAAGCTGACATGTATTCTTTTTCCTTCTTTGGAGCAACCAACATAAACCATTCAAACATTTTTTCACCCTTCCCTGCCTTTTCAGCCAGCAGGAATTGTCTTCTC
>JAJYKZ010000021.1 GCA_021788105.1 bacterium | reverse complement strand
TTCCGATCTCCACCAGAATGAGACTTAAAGCCCGCAAAGCAATTTTTGATGATAGTTTCATAAATCAATTATATCACTTTTCCGCGTAATTCATTATACACCACTAAAGAAAAAGTCCGACCAAGCCGGAATCTTGATCGGGTAAAATTTATTTTCCGGACAAAATATTTTCTACATCATTTTCATCATCTCTTCCGAAGGTTCCAACATGCCAAACAAAGTTCCCTCGGGGTCTTTGGCATAAACAAAACGGCCAACTTCGGGAATCTCCCGGATTTCGCCAATAATTTCTCCGCCGCTTCTTTCCACCTTTTTAATATAGTCTTCCAGATCTTCAACTCCGATCGTGTTCACGGTTTTGTCCATTTGCCTCGTTTCATCTTTCCGATAGATCGCTCCGTTGATTCCCCATTCTTTTTTTGCGCCGGCCTCCACCAGCCAGTACGGCTGATTTTTCCATTGCGTAATTTTCCAACCGAACACTCCCTCATAAAAGCGGCGGATTATTTCCGGATCTTCCGCTGGAATTTCAAAATGAATTACTTTTGGCATAATCTTAACTTATTCGACTATGCCTTTAGTACATTTTTTCAACAAGAGTCTTCTGGTCTTTATAAGTCTTAACAGATATTAAAAAGGCGACAAATATTATTCCATTTTAGCCTAATTTTTCAATTCCTGAAAGCTGTAATTTTTGAACAAAACATCCATGAAATCCGACCTCAGACCGCCGTAACCCGCATCCGTAAAAGGTGCCGCTCCATATTTGTTTCCGCTATCTTGCGCCTGCAAAACCAACCGCCAATTGCCACTGCCATCGGAATCGACAAAAAATCGGATGAGCACCGTGCCGTCGTCCAGCGTTTCCACCTCGCTCCGCATTCCAATCCATTGATGGAGCGGAATGAGATTGAAATTGGTTTGCCGGTCATATTTTTTACCATCGGAAAAAACCGGTTTTTCCGCCATGGTGTAATAATCGCCGTTGATTTTTTTCTTGATGACCGCCTGCCCGTCCACGCGCAATCCTGTGTAGTAGAGATTATTCTCGTCCTGATAGCGATTGAAAAACAGGACGCCGTTGGATTCGTTGCAATAGCCGCTTTGGCTCGGATTGATCTTGTCGATATTGAAATAGACCTCTTGGTCCAAGTTTTTTTGCTTGTTGCGGTCGACCAGCCGGAAAATATTTTGCGGATAAAATCCGCCGTCCGTGTCGCGCGGATTAGTCTCCGCATAAAGTTTCTGCCAAGAAGAGCCCGCGCCAAGACTGCCCAAGTTGGTGCTGAACATATTATTTCCCTCCAACATCACTCCGCCCGAGCTCAACCACCACTGAGAACTGGCGCTGCCTCCCATCGCCCCGGCTTCCTGCAAAGTTTTCTGCACGCCGAAACGCTGGAACAAAACTTTGGTTGCCGATTTCTGGAGAAGCAGATATGCAATCGGAACGGCGATAATGATTAGAAGCAAAATGAAAAACGATTTGCTTTTCTTTCGCGATGATTTCGTTTCCGGCCGCCCCCCATCCATTTCTTCCAAACCTCCTTTTTTCTTGGAATAAACAGAATCAAATGAAGATGAAATTTTATTTTTATTAAAAATATCCATATTAATTATAAAAATATCGGATTAAAAATCACTTGACCGGAAAACTCGGGAGGATCCCGCTGACTTTCAGATTTTTAACGGATAGTGTTTCTTTGTGCGCCGGATCCCACATCTTGAAACCGACGCCGCCTTGGGTCAAAGAACTGTCGAGTGTTCCGGAAAGAACCGGAACGCCTCCCAAATAGCATGACGCGGAATTTCCATTCACTTGCATCGCTACGTTTACCGTGGCGCCCGGAACAATTTCATTTCCGAGCCTGGCCGTAATGTCGGGAATGTTACGTCCGGGAACTTTCTGTTCCAAATCGACCGCGTCTCCCGTAAAATCGCAAGTGGCGTAACTGTCCTCGTTGGAATATCTTGATGTTAAAGCAAAAGAATCGCCGTTTCTGACGGCGGCTTCGGCCGACATTAAATAATTCTGCCACAAGGATGTTCCGCTCAAGAATGTCGATGCGCTATCATCAGTATTTGTAGTGCCGATTAACATCTCGCCATTGTCGATTCGGCGGCTTCCCCAGCCTTCCAGCCAGCCATTGTCCTTGGAAAAGTTATCGGCGTAGTCCAGATTTTTGTAACGGGAGTTATCAAGCATTCTCACCAGATGCGCCGCATCGATCGACGAATCAACTTCTATCCTCTTGGACATGAATGATCCGTCGGCCGCGTTGGAAACATAATCATTGTTGCTGGCTTGGATAAAAGAAACGGAATAGATTGAACTTACAATTTTGGTCAGCGCCGTTTGAACGGCTGGAAAATTACTCGGGTTCTGCCCGAAATCGCCGTAAGGATAAGCGAAAGCCGGCACTGATTTGACGCCCAATTTTTTTTCAATGTCTGATTTCGCGCCTGCAAGATCGCCGGCCACTCTTTTTGCATATTCATCGTTTGTCTCCAATCGACCCTTCCCGGCCAGCCACATCTTGTTGGTCAGGAAATGATTCCATTTTCCGCTAGGGTCAATCGGCATGCTGCCATGACCGTTTTGAGTGTGTGAATCCATTTCCCACCGCCCGGTCGCGATCATTTGCCGAAGCTCCTGCTGCGAGAGATGGAAAGGACTTTGCCCGTCATCCATCGAAGCGCCGGTAATGACAAACATCGTTGCTTTGTAGCCGACCGCGCGCAAGACCGGATCGCCGTTATAGAAACTGTCTTTGCGCCCGTCGTCAAACGTCAGCAGAAAAGATTTTTCCGGCAATTGTTTTTCCCCGCGGACAAAATCAATATAGTCTTCCATCGAAATGGTCTGCCAACCGTCTTTCTTGAGTGCGAACATTTGAGCCTGAAAATCTTGCAGGAAAATATTGGTCCCGTCCGGCTTCCAATTGGAATCGGTAATCACTCCGTGATATATGAGGACCGGAATCAGCTTGGCATTTTTTGTATCCGCAGGATTGAAATTGACCGGACTTTTGTGCAGAGCCATATTCATAATCCCGTCGTATTTGTAATTGATGTAAGACGCTTCCGCCTTCAAGTAATTCCATTGCAACACAAAGTACGGCCAGCGCAAATAATAATTATTTTTCAGAAGCTGAATGCCGCCGATCATAATGAAAATGACAGACACAACGACAACCAGCGCCATTATTTTGGTCATTTTAAGATTGAATTCATGCATAAATTAGAAAATTAATTTTACTAGCGCGTTCCCCAGCCCCGATCCTGGATGCGGACGACCGCCCAGACGATCACGAAAGAAAGAACAAACATGGTGAACAGCGCCCAAAGAAAAAGATAGGGCCAATACTTATTTTCCTTGTCCAAATATCGGTAATAGAGCGCCATAATAGCCGTGATCAACATCACACCCAATGCGTAATAGAAAGGGAACGTATGAGTTGTGAGCGGAACATATATTAAAGCATTGAAAGCCATGATGGGAGTCAGAAAAGAGATGGCAATCAGGGGCAAATAATAGAAAAAAGCAACAAACGGCTGTTTTTTAAAAATGAACCGGATGGTGAAGAAAAAATTAATTATCCATGATTTTTTCCAACGCAATTGCTGGACTAATAATTTTTCCATTCTTTCCGGGACAATGGTGTAAGCTCGCGCCTTGCTGTTGAAAATAGTTTTTCCGCCCGCTTTCAAAAGATGACTGGTTAATGCCCGGTCGTCGCCCCAAGTCACGGGCTTGCCCAGGAAACTTTCCGCCAGCCAGTCGTAAAGCACCGGCATTACTGCGCTTTTGCGATAAGCCGAACAGCAGCCGCTGCAGCAAAAAACCGTATCGTAAGTTGATTCGGCCGCTTTGAGAATATGGAAAGACATGAAATAATAGGCGGCCTGCATTTTGGTCAGCATATTCTTGCCGGCGTTCTGCGGCTCTCCGGAAGCGCAGACGGCCGACACCCGGACGTTGCGGAAAGGATCGATCAATTCGCGGAAAGAATCCGGGTCAACCGAGCTGTCGCTGTCCATCTGAATGATTATTTTCGCTTTTGATATTTTAAATCCGGCGGCCATCGCCCAGCGCTTTCCCTGATTTTCCGGCCAGTCGACCACTTGAAGCTTCGGATATCGTTTCTTAAGACCGGCAAGAATTTTCATCGTTCCGTCCGTGCTGCCGTCATTAACAACAATCACTTCCAGCTTTTCCGGCGGATAATCAACCTTGAAACATTTGGCCACCGTATCTTCAATATCCTTTTCTTCGTTTTTGCAGGGAATGACGAAAGCGGCTTGCGGTTCGTAGTCCTCCGCCCGATCGGACAATTCCCGCCCGTCCAACAAGCTGCTGAAAGAATTTTTATAAAACATGGCGGAAATTATCCTGGAAAGCTCGAAAGCGGTTACAAAGATGGCATAAGAAAAAACCAGAGGCTTTGACTGAAAATCGGCGGTCGTTTTCGATTTCAGTAAAATCAGAACAAACAGCAGGGCGGCGCCGGACGCGATTATGAAGGCGCGGTACAGTAAATCGACAAGATTTTTTTTAATCGAACGTCCGGCAAACGCTGCGCCTTGAGTGGAAACTTTGACTTGAGTATTCATACGCGGGCATCAAAAAAGACATTAAAAATACACTTGAAATTTTTCAGTGAAATCTTTTTTACTAATACCGTTTTAAAAAATGTTTTTTTCAAAGCGCAAACAAAAAAACGCCCGCTCGATAGGACGTTTTTTTATTAACAAAAAATTAAATTCGGATAATTGCGGATACTGAAAATATCCTCGCTGCCTCGAATTTATTTTTTGGTGCTGATTCCGAAAATTTTATACAGCAGGCAGAAACCGAAAATGGCCGTCAGAATCAGAATGATTCCGACGATATAGGCGGCCAGCGACAATCCGTCGGTAAAAACCGCGAAGGCCAGATAAATAATTATGATGCCTAGGATCGCCCGGATCCAGCGATCCAGCGTACTTTCGTTTTTTTGCATATGCTTTAAGTTAATTATTATAGAGTTCACAAGAAAACTCTAATTTCGATTTAATTATACCACACAAAAAAACAGCTCCGATAGCGAAACTGTTTTTTTATTTATAAAGTTTTGAAAATTATTTCTTTCCCTGGATCTGTTCTGCGATGTTTCTCGGCACTTCGGCGTAATGGGAAAATTCCATAGCGTAGCTGGCCCGTCCCTGCGTCATCGAACGCAACTGGGTCGCGTAACCGAACATCGAGGCCAGCGGCGCTTCCGAATCAATCACTTTGACTCGGGCTGACCCTTCTCCGCGGTCGTTCATCTCTTTGATGACTCCCCGCTTGGAATTCAAATCGCCCACCACGTCGCCCATAAACTGTTCCGGCGTAGTGACGTCCACTTTCATAATCGGTTCCAGAATTACCGGATTAGCCCGGCGGGACGCTTCCTTGAACGCCATAGAACCGGCGATTCGGAAAGCCGCTTCAGAAGAATCCACTTCATGGAAAGATCCGTCATAAACAGTCGCTTTAATATCCACCATCGGATAACCAGCCACCACTCCGCTGTCCATTGCGTCCTTTACGCCTTTTCCGATCGGCGTGATGTATTCCTGCGGGATAACTCCGCCTTTGATTTCATTAACAAATTCAAATCCTTTGCCCGGTTCCTGCGGCTCAACTTTGATCCAGCAATGGCCGTATTGTCCGCGGCCGCCGGATTGTTTGATATATTTGCCTTCCGCCTGTGCCGGAGATTTGATCGTTTCCCGATATGCAACTTGCGGCTGACCGATGTTAGCTTCCACTTTAAATTCCCGCTTCATGCGATCAACAATAATGTCCAGATGAAGCTCGCCCATTCCGGAAATAATCGTCTGACTGGTCTCTTCGTCCGTTCGAACTTTGAAAGTCGGATCTTCTTCCGCCAGCTTGCGAAGAGCCAGCCCCATTTTTTCCTGGTCGGCTTTAGTCTTCGGTTCGATCGCGATCGAAATGACCGGCTCCGGGAAAGTGATCGATTCCAAAAGCACCGGGTGTTCCGGATCGCACAAAGTGTCTCCGGTCGTCGTCGCTTTCATACCGACCAAAGCACCGATTCCGCCGGAATAAATTTCTTGAATTTCTTCCCGATGATTGGCGTGCATGCGCAAGATTCGTCCGATTCTTTCCTTTTCTCCCTTAGTAGAATTCAAGACATATGATCCCGCTTTAAGAGTTCCGGAATAGACGCGGAAGAAAGTAACTTGTCCCACGAACGGATCGGTCGCCACCTTAAAAGCCAAAGCGGCAAATGGCGCGTCGTCCTTGGCGGAAACCTCGATTTCTTTCTCAAGATCATTTATATCATGGCCTTTGATATTAGGAACATCGATTGGAGACGGCAAATAATCAACTACTGCGTCCAAAACTAATTGCACGCCTTTGTTGCGAAGGGCCGTTCCGGTCAGGACCGGAATAACTTTTACCGCGATAACTTCTTTGCGCAAGGCTTCCTTAAGTTCCTCTGTTGTAATTTCTTCTCCGCTTAAATATTTTTCGATTAATTTCTCGTCACTCTCAGCAATTTTTTCCACCATTTTTTCCCGCCACTCCTTCGCTTTATCGACAAGCTCTGCTGGAATTTCATTCTCAATGACTTTTTCGCCCATTTCTCCTTCGAAAGTATAGGCTTTCATTTTCATCAAATCGACAACTCCGCTAAAATCGCCTCTTTCTCCGATCGGCATCTGAATTGCCACCGCATTAGGAGACAACCTGTCCCAGATAGTTTTGATTGAATAGTTGAAATCAGCTCCTTCTTTGTCAATCTTGTTGATAAAACAAATTCTTGGGACGCCGTATTTGTCCGCTTGCCTCCAAACAGTTTCCGACTGCGGTTCTACGCCTTCCTTTCCATCGAAAATTACTACTGCTCCGTCAAGCACGCGCAAAGAACGCTCTACTTCAACAGTAAAGTCCACATGGCCGGGAGTATCGATAATATTGACCTGGTGATCCTTCCAAAAGCAAGTTGTCGCGGCCGAAGTAATGGTAATTCCTCGCTCCTTTTCCTGTTCCATCCAGTCCATCGTCGCCGCGCCCTCATGCACCTCTCCGATCTTGTGAGTAATTCCGGTGTAAAACAAAATGCGTTCCGTGGTCGTCGTCTTTCCGCCGTCGATATGGGCAATAATTCCGATGTTTCTTAATTTTTCGATTGGATATTGTCGTGGCATAATAAAGTGTTAAATTTCAAATTAAAAATTACGAATGCCAAATAAATTTCTAAATCACAAAACCTCAAACTTCAAATGCTTTTGAAATTTAGACTTTAAATTATTATTTTGCCTTAAGCAAAATGAGCAAAGGCTTTGTTGGCTTCAGCCATCCTGTGCACATCTTCCCTCTTTTTAATGGAAGCTCCAGCCTTATTGGAAGCATCGATCAATTCATCGGCCAATTTTTCCGCCATTCTTTTTCCTTTTTTGGAATTGATTGCCGCCTTGATCCAGCGAATAGCCAAAGTCGTTCTTCTGTCGCCGGAAACCGGCACCGGCACCTGATAATTAGCTCCTCCCACGCGCCTCGATTTCAATTCAACCAAAGGAGAAACGTTTTTGATGGCTTGCTCAAAAATATTCAGTCCGCCTTTTTTGGTTCTTTCATGGATAATATCAAAAGCGTCGTAAACAATATTTTCCGCCACGGTTTTCTTTCCGCGCTGCATAATATTGTTTACAAATTTTCCCACCAGCAAATTTCCGTATTTGATGTCCGGCTTTAAATTTTTCTTATAAATTCTTTTTCTACGTGGCATATGTGAAAATTTAAAATTTCAAATTGATTAATTATTCTTTAGCTTTTTCTTTCTTGGCTCCGTACTTGCTCCGTCCCTGTTTTCGGTTGGCAACTCCAGCCGAATCAAGCACGCCGCGAACAATGTGATAGCGGACTCCCGGAAGATCTTTCACTCTTCCTCCGCGAATCGCCACAATCGAGTGTTCCTGCAAATTGTGTCCGACGCCGGGAATGTAGGCCGTCACTTCCATTCCATTAGTCAACCGGACTCTGGCAATTTTTCGAAGGGCCGAGTTAGGTTTTTTCGGAGTGGTCGTACTCACCTTCAAACAGACGCCTCGTTTGAACGGGCTGTCCGTTTCAGTCGGCCTGTTTTTCAAAGTATTAAAAACATGTTTGAAGGCCGGGGTTTTCGTCTTCTTGTTAAGTGGTTTTCTCGATCTTCTTTTTAACTGATTGATTGTTGGCATAAAAATAAAAATCCGCTAATGCGAGCGAATTACAACTCTTTATAAATTCGCTTAACTAATTAAAAATTTACTAGCAAAATAATCATATACGATATGTCAGATTATGTCAATAAGCCAAAATTTTTAAAGGGTGATTCCGAAAAAAAGCGCCCAAAAAAAATCCAGAACGGCACTGAACGGGCCGGGGAAAAGCAAAATAAGAACAAGCAAAATGATGAAGCCAAACTGTTCGAACAAAGCCACCGTTTCTATTTTGATCGGAAAAAGCGCGAACAACAGTTTTGATCCGTCGAGCGGCGGAATTGGAATAAGATTGAAAATCGCCAGAAGCACATTCCAAAAAACAATCATGAGAAAAAGTATGTATAAAATAGATCCGAGCGATCCGGCAATGTCGGAAGACATCTTAGTCCAATCCATATAAAAGAAGAAGTTTTTCAAAATATCAATTTTAAGAAGCTCGGGAACGACAAGCAGTCTAGCGGCAATTGCAAAGACTAAAGCGATCAAAATGTTTACGCCCGGCCCGGCCAACGCCACCAGCGCCGGCCCCCATTTTTGATTTTTCAAATTGTACGGATTGTATGGAACGGGTTTAGCGCCTCCAAAAGCAAATGCCCTACCAAAAAGAAGCAAGGATGAATAAAAAGTTAATAAAGGCACTACAATTGTAAACCATGGATCAATGTGCTTGAACGGATTGGCCGTAATCCGGCCGGCATATTTGGCGGTCTTATCGCCCAGCCAAAGCGCCATCACCCCGTGGGCGACTTCGTGGATAATGATGGAATAAATCAGAATAACGAAAAAGAATATGACTAAAATGGCTTCTTGCATTAGATTAGTTTGATTAAATTTATTACTGGTCTTGCCAAAACTTTATTCCTATGATAAACTAAATTTCGTTAGTAATCAACTGTTATAAAATTCTATGAGCAGAGTATGCGACATATGCGGACGCGGAGCCAAAAGCGGAAACAAGCGAAGTCATTCAAACATTGCCACCCTTCGAAAATTCAGCATCAATCTTCAAACCAAAAAAGTCGGAGCTGCTAGAAAAAAAGTCTGCACCAAGTGTTTGAAAACTTTATCGAAATAGATTTTGGCTTTTAGCTGACAGCTTTTAGAAAGAGAATTCCGGTTTAGATCGGAATTTTTTGTTTTATTTTTAGCGCATTACTACTGTATTCTAGAATACAGTAGTAAAAAAATTGAAGAATTGAAAATTAAGACAATTTTTATGCTGTAGCATAATTTTTGTCTTAATTTTTTTGAGAAACAAAAAGAAAAAACCAACCACGATGTTTATCACCTCCTTTCGTGTGGTTGGTCTTGGATTTTTTTTATTTTTCCCAGAACGCGGAGAAATCCGTTCCCGACTTATACGGGGGCTGTCCGAATAGATTGACCCAGTTTTTTCCTTTGCCGAGTACCGTATTGATCGGAACTCCCTTGGCACAGAGTGGGCATTCAATTGCTTTGTGTTGCGCCATATTAACCCGCATCAAAGGACTATACTGTTCGACCCCGAGCGACTTTGCCGTTTGGCCTCCGCGGTCGGCTATGCAAATCACTCCGATTATCCGGGCATTTACTTCTTTTTCGAGAAGCTCCTTCACTTCGCGGATAGTCGTTCCGTTGTTCACGATATCCTCGAAAATAATGAAACTCTTGCCTTCATAATCGGCTTTTAGTTTCTCCGGAATGACATGAATACGCTTTCCTGTCGAATCCTCTTTCAGCTCGGTCCGGGCCGGAAAGAAAAGTTCCGGATAGAAATTTCTCGTCGTTTTTCCATTAAGCGTTAAATCATCTTTGACTTTTTGAAGTTCATAATACTCTTCCAAGGCCACTGCCATCGTAAGGGCGTAAGTGATAGCGCCCATAGCCGGACCAGCTATGCCAACCTCCTTGTCTGAAGAATTGAACCTTATAATGGCACTGGCGGCATTGTCTATCACTTCCTTCAGCTTGAGGGCTCCCATCATGGCGAATTTTTCCTTGTTTATGTAAGCTTCGCCATGAGTACCGGCCTTGTAAACGAAATGGTCTCCAGAAATAATTGCCCCCGACTCAGCCAAAATTTTTTTAGGATCTTTCAAGGGTCTTACAAACATTGCTTTTTCCTTTCCTGGTTGGTTTGTTTTGATCTATGCGGTTTTTTTAAAAGGATAGATTATCCCGGCGTTTACGACCTCGGAAGCGCTGTAGGCAGCTTCTTCGGCTTCGCGGAATTTACTGATCGCTTTCATAAGGTCGTTTTCCAGGTTTTCTATCTTACCGCTCCCGCCGTACTTTTCGATGAAGGGATACATTGTCCCGCGCGATGAAGAAAATATTGCGCCCAAGCCGTTCCACTTTCCTGACCGTATGAGTTCAAGCATTATTTTGTTAAACTTTCCGCCCTGGGCTCCAAAGCCCGGCACCAGAAGCGTGGTTGTGGGAAATGCTTTGCGGATGCTTCCGTCGCAGATGTGCGTAGAACCGACGACAAGGCCGAGCGCCGAGAGATTTTCGTATTCGAGTTCCAGCTCCAGGCTCATTCTGTATACATCGTCAACGTTGCACATCTGCAAAGTTTTTTCTTTTCCGACAATCTGCATCTCCTGATATTCGAGCCCGGAAGGATTGGATGATTTGTTCACAACTATCAACCCTTTTCCCTCTCTTACAAGCTTTAGACCTTTCCCCTCTCCACCATTATCATCTGTGAAAGCCATGACATCACTGCCCATCCAGGGCGTAACATTGATGATGTCGAAGTCGTAAGGCGCGTAATCAATTCCCCAACTCTCTTTGAGGTTTCCCAAGAGGCCAAGCAAATACATAGCTTGGGTGGTTTTGATGTCGCCCCGTTTGCAATCAAGCAAACAGATCAGACGAATGTCTTTTTCTTTTTCGATCTTTTTGATGTGCGCACGGATCCTAGCAAGCATGATATTGCCCATAGGACCAAACTGCTCGAAAAATGCGGCCTGCGGTTTGAAAACACGGATGTTGCACTTGTTTACAAGGATATCTATGACTCTTATGATATACTCTTCGACCCCGGCCAAAAAGGCTGCAAACCGGTTCCTTTCTGTTCCATCCTTGATATTCCATGGGCTATCGTAGATTGTGCCTACCGAAAACCCAAGCAGCCCCAAGATTTCGTAATACATTTGCCACCTGTCGACATTTGGCGAGCCGTGAAGATAAATCTTCTTGTTTTTTTCCAAACTGCAAAAATCATGCGGATCAAGGCCGCCGCAATAAAGAGTCCCTTGCGCCAACTGCACTTCAGCCAACCGGACAAAATTATGTTTCTTTTTCACTCTGTGCTCCTCCGTTTCATTTTTTTAAAAAACCTGCTCTCAAACTAGCAGGTTTTTGGAACAAGTTCAATATTGACAAATGAAAATTATATTGCGAAATCGCGCTTCAGTTTTTCATTCCTTTCTTTTCTCTCAATTCCCAGATGGATCAATTTATCTAAAAGTTTCGGATATGGGATGCTTGATTCGGCAAACATTTTGGGATACATACTAACCGAAGTAAAACCCGGCAAAGTATTAATCTCATTGGCATAAATTTTTCCAGTCTTGGTTAAAAAGAAATCCACCCGCCCCATTCCTTCGCAACCTAACGCTTTGAAAACCGTAATTGCCAAATTTTGGATCCGCTTAACTTTCTTTTTGGAAAGGTCGGCTTTCGGAACCGGTTGGGAAGCATTGCCATCGATGTATTTGGCGGAATAGGAATAAAAATCGCTATTTAATTTTATCTCACCCGGATAAGAAGCAATAGGATTTTCATTACCCAAAACAGAACACTCGATTTCCCGGCCAACAATCGCTTCTTCCAAAATTATTTTTGTGTCGTATTGGAAAGCCAAATCAATCGCCTTTTTTAATTCTTTTTCATTTTTGGCTTTGGAAATTCCGACCGACGATCCAAGATTGGCCGGTTTTACAAAGATCGGAAATCCTAAAGTTTTTATTATTTCAGAAATTTTCTTCTTATCCATTTCTCCTTTTGTCAGAGCAAAATAATTGGCAGTCGCAATCCCCTTTTCTCGAAAAATCCTCTTCATAAAATCTTTATCCATCCCGACCGCCGAACCTAAGACACCCGGACCGACATAGGCCGTGCCCAGCAATTCCAAAAATCCCTGTAAACATCCGTCTTCGCCGAAAGTCCCGTGGGTAATCGGAAAAAAAACATCGATTTGCGAAAGATTTTTTCCATTTTTCAAATCGATGAGATATACTTTTCCATTTTTATTTACCGCGGTTATCCCCGGAGCAGACTTTAAATTTAATTTTACTTTCTTCTGGTTTTCCGGATTGATCCAAAAATTATTCGCCTCGCCCAAATGCCAAGATCCTTTCTTATCGATTCCGATTAAACTCACATCATATTTATTTTTATCTAGAGCTCCGTAAATCGACCGCGCCGAAATCAAAGACACTTCATGCTCTCCGCTTCTTCCTCCAAAAATAAGTCCGAGTTTAATTTTTTTCATATTAATAATTTACAAAATTATTTTTCTCTTATTTCTCTACTTGTCGGGCTGCCGAGAGTTGAACTCGGTCGGGGTGCGGAGAGTTGAACTCCGACTACAAGACCCCCAGCCTTGCGTACTACCGCTATACTACACCCCGGAATTTATATCATATATATGGACGCGCCCGCCTCGACTCGCGAAGACGCTCGTCGAAGCGAAGCAGGTACTACCGCCATACTCCAGCCCGCCTGCTACTTTCCTATTTTAAAGAAATAAAAGAAAAAAGGGAAGCGATGCCTCCCTATAGCCTATAGGCCGCACGATGGCGGCTCATATTTACAGATAATTTTTTGAAAAGAAGAATTCATCCCGTCCCGATGTCGCACCGCGACGAGGACCAATCTCCTGCTCTTCCTTTTCTGGCTCAGAAAAATCTTCTTCAACATCCTCTGTCACACCTGCCGCTTCCATTCTGATTTCCTCCTCTCTCATTCTTTCACTCTCCTTTATCAATAAATTATTTCATTTGTTTTCAAACAACTAAAAACCGATCTCGGAAGATCGGTTCGCTTTCAGATTCTTTCCTATTTTCGCACTAAAAGCCAACCGAACTTCCTGATCGGAGAAAAAAGCACTTAATGTTTTTTTCTGTAAATTTCATACGGGCTTATTTTATCAGATAGTTCTTTTTTGTCAAACGCTTATTCCAAAATCCCGTCAAGGTTCACATCGTAAAGGATCTGTTCCTGAACGAGTCGGTAATTCATGATTTCATTTTCAGCAAACCAATGTTTGATTTCCATTTCCGCCTCTTCTACCGAGCCGGAAGCATGTGCAAGATTTCTCACAAATCGATCATCGCCATCAGCCATTTCATAAGAATCCAAAACATAATCACCGCGAATAGTCCCGGCATCGGAAGTCAGGGGTTCCGTGCTTCCGGTTATCTTTCTGACAATCTTAACGGCATGCGCCCCTTGCCAAACCATCGCCACAATCGGCCCAGCCGTCATAAATTTTTTGCCGTTTTCCAAAATCTTCGCCGTAATTTCCAGCGGATCTTCCGAAGGAGGAGTAAGTCCCTTGTCTCGATAACCCTTGATGGTCTTCTCGCCCGTCACTCTGCGCCAATTCGGATCTAATGTGTAATGTTTTTCTATATGCTCCGGGGTAGGCACAAGCATTTTTATCGCCACGAGCTTCAACCCGATTCTTTCATAACGTTTAATAATTTCTCCAACGAGAGTTCTTTGCACTCCGTCCGGTTTTATAATTACGAGAGTCCTTTCCTTGCTTTGATGTTCTTTCATAAAAATTTATAAATTATTATTTAACTAAAATTTAATTTAACATATTTTTTTTCAATTGGCAACCATTTGGCACAACTCGTCTTTATTTTGACATTCATAAACCATGTCTCCGCTTTGGTCCGTCCGAAAGATTCTGATTCCTTTCGCCTGAAGACGGTCGAGCACTTCCTTGGTCGGATGGCCGTACATATTGTGTTTGCCGACGGAAATAACGGCGTCTTGCGGCTTCACCGCGTCCAAAAATTCTTCACTTGTGCTGTGGCGCGAACCGTGATGGCCGACTTTCAAAACTTCAGCCGACAAATCTTTTTCTTCCGCAATCAATTCCGCTTCTTTTTCGTTCGGCAAATCGCCGGTGAACAAGAAAGAATTTTTTCCAAAAACTAATTTAGCAACGACACTGGCCGAATTGGTATCGGCAAAAATTTCTCCGGCGTCCGGATGCAAAATATCCATTTCTGCTCCATTCATTTTTATTTTTTCTCCCGAGAGCGCCGTAATTTCCGGAATATTTTTTTCCCGAATCACTTTTTTCAACTGTTGATAGGCCGGAGTATTGTCGACAATGTCCGGATCCATAAAAGCTCCGACTTGATAATTTTTGGCAACGGCAATCAAGCCGGAAATATGGTCCTGATCGGGATGGGTCGCGATCATCAGTTCGATTTTTCGATCCCAAAAAGGAACATACTTTCCCAACTCGTCCATCAAGACCTGTTCGTTCGGACCGCCGTCGATCAAAATTTGGTTTGACCCTTGCGAAATCAGAATCGCATCGCCCTGCCCGACGTTCAGAAAAACGACTTTTAGTTTTTGGCTGTCGGAACGAATGATGAAAAATAGGATCAGAGCGACCGCGAGAAGCGCCAGCAATAAATATATTTTTGTTTTTCGATTAATCATTTTTTGTTTTTATTTTCTTCAGCGGCAATTTTATTTTCTTAAAGCTCATAAATAACAATAAAATTATATACCATCCCGCCACCCATGCCCAGGAAAAATTTGAAATTGCCAGCGCGGAAAATTTCAGGTTGCCCAAAAAATTTATCACCTCCACTTCGTATTTGAGCGGCATAAACGCCAGCCAGGCCAAAACAATCGCCAGCGGCGGAAAGATAAAATTTACAGCCGCCGTCAAAAATCCCAAGAGCATCGTCAAAGGAATGATCGGTAAAATCAAAACATTGGCCAGAAGCGAAACTAAAGATAAGATTTGGAAATTATACAAAATAACCGGCAAAACAAAAATTTGCGCCGAAAGAGACAGAAACAAAATTTCCCAAAGCCAAAAAAATTTTCCATTTCTATCCATCCGGCTTTCGAAAAGAGGATAAAGATAAACGATGCCGAGCGTCGCCAAAAAAGAAAGCTGGAAGCCGACATCCCAGCGCAAAAGCAACGGATTGAAAAAAAGCATGGCCGCCGCGGCAAAAACAATGGCGTTTTGCGCGTTGGCCAGCCGGCCGTTTTTCATCGCCCAAAGGAGGAGTGCGCCCATCACTCCCGCCCGCACGGCGCTGGCCGTCATTCCCGTCGCCAATACAAAAAACAAAATTCCGAAAAGAGCGAACCAAAAAGCACGCGGCCGCCAAAGACCCAGGAAAATTCCCGTCATCATCAAGTATTCCGCCACGATCGTGACGTTATAACCGGACACCGCCACGATATGCGTTAAGCCAGTGCGAGAAAAATTATTTTGCAACTCCTTTGGCAAACCCGCGCTGCCACCCAGAATCAAGCCGCTCATCAACCCAGCCTCCGGAAAAGGAAGCAAACGATTCAGGCTGCCATTAAATTGATTTTTTATTCCTAAAAGCGCGAAATAAAATTTATTTCCTTGGCCATTTTCCAATAAACTGATTTTGGCTTTCTGGCAATCGTAGAAAATTCCGTCTTTGGCCAGATACATCTGATAGTTGAAATTTTGGAAGTTTTGCGGAATTTCCAAAATGCAGGAAAGTCGCAGCTTATCGCCGTAAGCATATTCAGGATAAGAATTCGCGTTTACTGAAATTTTTA
>JAJYKZ010000002.1 GCA_021788105.1 bacterium | reverse complement strand
TAGAACAATACATCCGAAACCAAGGAGCAACTCCAGAAAAGGTTCAGCTGAGACTACTTTAGACTCAAGTGTCATGCCTCAACTGGATACCCTGCGCTCTTGGCGCAGGGTGATTCATTAATTCAGAAAAATACTTTTGCTAAAACAAAACTATGCCACACAAATACAAAAAATTAATTTTTCTGTTTGTCGGAATAATTTTCTTTCTGGCGGGAGTTAAACATTCTTTGGCGGCCGGGGACTATCAAGACGAAGGCACGGCTTTTTATGCTCAAACCAATGTTGGCGGTTATACTTACGAAGGCATAGGATTTTACGCGCCAACTATGCAAGTCGCAAATTCTTTGCCGGTTTATCGATTTAACAAAAACGGAAACGGCGATCATTTTTATACTATTTCCGAAGATGAAAAAAACGATTTAGTAAATACGCAATCCGGTTATGCCTTGGAAGGCGTGGCGTTTTATGCTTTTCCGTCGCAAATTGAAGGGATGGTTCCAGTCTATCGATTTTACAGCGCAACCAAGGGCGATCACTTTTTTACTGCCTCTGCTACCGAAAAAACCGCGCTGGATAACGATCCGCAATGGGGATATTCGGACGAAGGCATCGCCTTTTATGTTTATCCAACACAAGTCGACGATTCCTCGCCAGTTTACCGCTTGTATAATTCAACTACCGGATTTCATTTTCTTACCGCCTCAGAAGCGGAAAAAGATGCCATCTCCACCATTCCCGTCTACCGTTTCTATAATCTGACGACCGGCGATCATTTTTACACCGACTCTCAAGCTGAAGCGGCCGCTCTGAATGGAAATAAAAAGCATGGCTACAAATCTGAAGGTGTTGTTTTTTACGCCTTTTCAAAGCAAATTTCTAATTCTTCTCCGGTCTATCGTTTTTATAATTCCTCAACCGGCGATCATTTTTATACCGCGTCCGAAGCGGAAAAAGACGATTTGATCAACGCTCAATCAGGCTATTCTTACGAAGGCGTCGCTTTTTATGCCTATGCCGCTCAGATTGACGGTTCGTCTCCGGTTTATCGTTTGTACAATCCGACCACCGGCGATCATTTTTATACGATTTCACTGACTGAAAAAAATTATTACATCCTTCCGGCGCTCGGACCGGACATTTCCGTCGGTTTGTATTATATAAATAAATCCGACATCCAAAATTCTCCGTTTGAAATCACTGCCAATAAGGATTATAAAATTGTTGATAAAAATGGAACTCCAATAGCGACAGTTTCAGGAGACAAGACGACCGATGTCACTTATGATTCCAATGACAATTTGCAAATTTCCGGATCAATCTCTTCGACCCTGGCCAATTCCTATGTCACTTTCGAAGCGGCCGACGGCGACAATTCGGATTTAATCTTCAATGTTCACAAACCCAATCTACCTTATATCGCAGGTCAAAATTATGATCACTATCGCGGAAAAATTAAAGTTGAATATTACCACGGGCCGGATATTTACGGCGGAAACACTGGCAGCACGGTTTCCCAGATTTGGATCGACAATATTTTACCGCTTGAACAATACACTTGGGGCGCGGGTGAAGTGAACGGCACCGGACCAATTGAACACACGAAAGTTATGACAACTATTTTCCGCACTTACGGCTATTGGTACATCAAATATGCAAACAAATACGCGCCCTACGGTTTTCAAATTAGATCCGATAGCGGTTCGCAAGTCTATTGGGGCGAAGATTGGGAAACGAAATATCCGAATGTCAAAAAAGCGGCCCAAGCTACACAAGGGGTCATCGTGAGCTATGGTGGCGACGTCGCGCTCACGCCGTACAGTTCTTGGTCGGATGGAAAAACCAGAAGTTACGAATCTGTTTGGGGTTCGACCGACTATCCTTGGTGCCAGGCCGTTGATGATCCGTACGGAAAAAGTCCAACGCTCACAACTTCCCAACTGGAAGCGGACGGCAACCACATGGTCGGGCTCATCGCCAATGGTTCATTGAATCTGGCTCAAAGCCCATACAATTGGAATTACCAAAAGATTTTGAAATATTATTATGCGGGAATTTCATTGACAGCGTTCTATTAAAAAATAAAATGTCATTCCGGGCTTGACCCGGAATCTAATTAGATGCTGAATCAAGTTCAGCATGACAAATTATGAAACTCACTTTCACCAAAATCTACATCCTCATTTTCATCCTGATCTTAGGCGGGTTGGGTTTTTGGGGTTACAAAGTCATAAAGAAACAATATGGCGGCAGTCCAGTCAAAACGGCGAGCGATCATAATCAAGCTTCCTCTCAAGAGAATAATCAAAATAACTCCACTACTGTTTCCACCACAACTGACAATTCCCTTTCCAGCAATACTCCCGCAACTTCCAACACGCCGACAAACTCTGCGTCCGCTTCTGCGCCGCAAACAAACGTAAATGATAAAAACGATACGCAAGGAAACATGCTGGCCCACATCACGACCGAACACTGCTCAACAAATTGTTCGGCCTTCGCCAATGATCCGCAACTCTTGGAATATTGCCAGCAAGTTTGCGGCATCATTCCGGTGAAAAATGTTTCAAACTGCGACGGCCAGGGCGGCATTGAAAAAGACTATTGCTTGAAAGACTTGGCCGTCACCAAAAAGGCTTCTTCGATCTGCAACCAGATCAACGACATCAACGTCAAACAAACCTGCCAAAACAGGATAGGGCAGGACATAATTGAAGGAAATTAAATCTTTTAAATATCTTCCGCTATTCTCTTGGAAAATTTTCTGTATGAAAGAATGCTGATGAAAAACACAGCGGCAATGGCGAGGACGAGGCCGATGTTCTGATATCCGTTTGCGAAATGATCACTAATCAATCCTTCTTTATTAAAATTGATCATAAAAGCCATCGGATTAATGAGCACGACTTTTTGGATGCGGGCGGGCAAAATTTGGAGCGGATAAACGATCGGCGCCGCGTAAAACAAAGCGGATAGCGCGACTTCCCAAATCATCGAAAGATCGCGCAGCTTCACATACCACGGCGCGGTAAAAAGCGAAAAAGAAACAATAAGCACATAGGTGAGAAAAATATAAAGTGCGAAAAAAAGAATCGATCCAATGCTGGGCATAAAATGATATATCGCAAAAAAGACAACTATTACGATGAGGTTCATCAAAAAGACCAGAGTTGCGTTGATGGTTGAAGCGACGATGATTGTCCAGCGCGGAACATAGATTTTGGTAACCAGCTGCGCCTTTGAAAGAAGCGAGCCCATGCCGGCCGAAGATCCTTCCGCGAAAAAAGTCCAGAGCATAATGGAAACCAACAGCTGAATGGAATAATAATGCGCTCCCGAGCCTTTCGGATTGAAAATGGAAGAAAACACGAAATTCAAAATAGCAAAAAGCAGAAGCGGTTTCAGAATCGCCCAGATGTAACCCAGAACGCTCCCGTGATACCGAAGCTTAAAATCAGTTTTGGCCAAAGTCCAGACCAGCTCTTTGTAATTTTCATGTTTCTTTGCCATACAAAAATTATTGTACTATATTTTCGTTAAACTTTCCACCATTCTATTCGACTTTGTAATATTCCCGGTACCAATCCGCGAAATTTTGCAAGCCTTCTTCGATCCGCACTTTCGGTTTCCATCCGAGCTTGCGCAATTTGCTGATATCGGCCATCGTTCGCGGCACATCGCCCGGCTGCATCGGCATATAATTCTTTTCCGCCTTGACGCCCAAACTTTTTTCCAGTGCCGCAATGAACTTTCCAAGCTTTTCCGGCTTGTCCGCCCCGATATTCATCACCGCGTATTTCAAATCAGCATCAACAACCTTGATCGTTCCCGCCACGATGTCGTCGATGTAGGTAAAATCGCGCAGCATCTTGCCGTGGTTGTAGACGTCGATCGGTTTTCCGGCCAGCATCGCTTTGGAAAATTTGAAGTACGCCATATCCGGCCGGCCCCACGGACCGTAAACCGTGAAGAAACGCAGACCGGTCGTTTTGAGGCCATAGACATGGCTATAAACATGCGCCAGAAGCTCAGTCGATTTTTTGCTGGCCGCGTAGGGCGAAATCGGATTGTCGACAAAATCCGTTTCGGCAAACGGCACTTTTTTATTCACGCCGTAAACCGAAGACGAGGAAGCGTAAACAAAATTTTTAACCTTGCAGATTCTGGAAAGTTCCAAAAGATTGAGCGTTCCCATCACATTCACTTCTGCGTAAAGCAAAGGTTTCTCCAAAGAATAGCGCACGCCGGCCATTGCCGCCAGATGCAAAATTTTGTCCGGTTTTTCCTTTTTGAAAATTTTCTCCATCTCAGCATAATTCCGGATGTCCGCTTCGTACAGTTTGAATTTTTTTCCCTTCAGCAAAGTTTTGACGCGGTCCCGCTTGAGCTGCGGATCATAATAATCATTAAAGTTGTCGACAAGAACAACCCGGTCTCCCCTCTCGATCAATTTTTGCGCCGTGTGCGCGCCAATGAAACCGGCGCCTCCGGTGATTAGAATCTTCATACTAGTTTTGATTTTAAATAATTATAATATTCTTCATTATGACTGTTGCGATTGGTATATTCCGCCATTACTTTCGCGCGGGCTCTCCCGCCCATCTCTTGGCGCAATTTTTCGTCCGCGATTAATTTTTCCAATTTGAAAATCCAATCGTTCGTCGTGCTGGCCAAAAATCCGTCCACTCCATCCTCAATCGCTTCTTTGAAAGTTTGGTTGGCAACCGCCACGGTCGGAATTTTCAAAATGCCCGCTTCAAAAAATTTCAACTCAGATTTTGCTTCACAATACGGCACTCCAAGTTCCAATGGTGCCAAGACAATATCAGCCTTATAGGCATTCCCAAAATATTTATCGCGCGAAACAAACGGCAGACGGATAATTCTGTCTTTAAATTTGTTCAATATGTTATCGGTATCCAAGGGTCCGGCTAACAGCAATTTCACCTGCGGATGTTTTTTCATAATTTCCACCAGCGCGTCCGTGATCGTCGCGAAATCCCGATTGTGGCTGGCCGTTCCGGAAAAATATCCCAGATAAATATTTTTTTCCTCAGGAGCTAAGCTCCTGGAATTCCAGGAGCTTAGCTCCTGAGGAAATTTTTTTTCGTCAGTTTTTAAAATATTTTCCGCGATTTCCAGCTCGTGATTGTCAATTTTGTTTTTGTTGATAAAAACTTTTTTTCCGTAGCCTTCTAAAATCTTCGCCAGATATGCCGTCGTCGTGGAACAAACTTTGACGTACGGATCTTTCAAAATCTCTTCTCCCACTCCTTTTTCATACTGCTTCTTTTCGAAATAGGTCATTTTGTTCTTGTAGAGGTCGGTGCTTTGGATGTGCTTGGCGTCAAAAACCAGATCGTCCGTTTCAAAAATAATTTCCTTGTTCTGTTTTTTGATATTTGCAATCAGCTTGGCGATCGTCGGCGTGACGATCGTGCGGTGAAAAATGAAAATTTTGTATTTGTCCGCGTAGCGCGGCAACAAAGGATTGTCTTGCAGCATCACGGAAGTTTTCAGTCCGTGCAAATTGAATTCTTCCGCCTGGTTGTGGGTGCGGTAATGCGCGCTGTCGCCGACGCCGCCGGTAATAATCAAGATGTCGCCCGGCTTGGCGGCAAGAATTGTTTTTATAAACAAAAACAGATAATTAAAAATTCTCTTTCCGCCGACAATAATCCCGTCGCGTTTGATAGTCGTAAAAGCTTTGCCTAATTTTATCAAAAATAGTTTCATACTAAAATTAAAAAATTTCTTCCGCCGCCCGGCTTGTATTATTTTCAGAAATTAAATTTTTATAGATTTTATCAATCTTCTCTCCGGACTTCTCCCAGCTGAATTCTTTCGCCCGTTCTTTGTTGATTTTTCCTTT
This sequence comes from bacterium, assembly GCA_021788105.1. GTDB lineage: Bacteria > Patescibacteriota > Minisyncoccia > Moranbacterales > UBA2206 > JAJYJP01. The sequence continues at coordinate 63,979 of JAJYKZ010000002.1, read as the reverse complement.
TTCCCGAAGCCCCGGATCGTTCAATGCTTCTTCAATTGCCAGCGCCAAGCTTTTTCCGGAAATTTCCGAAGCGTAATATCCGGCGCCGTCAAGAAAACGACGGTTATTGGATTTATCGAAGCAAACTACCGGCAGTCCGGCTGCCATATAGTTTAACATCTTGCCGCTGGCCTGCGCGACGCCGCTGTCTTTGGGATCAATCGCCAAATCGCAAGCAGACAAAAATTCCGGAAGCTTGAAATAGTCCAGCGGACTTGCTAATCGCGCAAAATCCTGCAAATTATTTTCCGCAATAAATTTTTCCGCTTCATTGGCCGGAAATCCGCCCAGCAAAAAATACACATCCTTGCGTTTTTCCAAAATCGAAATAATCGCATTGAAGAGGTAGCTGATGCCTTTGTTGGCGACCAGGCCGCCGGTATAGCCGATGATAAATTTGTCCGATGGCAACTCCAATTCTTTTCTGATTTCTTCTTTTGTTTTTCGAATATTAAAACTGTCGGAATTGATTCCGTCTGAAGCCGTTTCAATCTTCCCGTCTGTTCGAATTTTTTCGATTGCCTCTGTTCCTTCCCAAGAGCTGGCAACGGCAAAATCACCCATCCGATCGATAATTCTTTCGATCCGGGAAAATATTCTTTTCAATTCGCCGTGCAAATATCCGTGCGACACCATTTCCTTGGTCAGGCTGCCTTGAAAATCGGAAACCAGCTTTATTTTTCTCCAAAACAAAACTTTCTGAACGATCCAGCCAATCAGGACCCCTTCGTGGAGATGGCTATGAATGATGTCCGGTTTTTGCGTGCGCGCCAGATTGAAAACTTTGCGGATAAGCATTATGTCGAGAAGCACTTTTTGCCAGTCCGGACCGGCTTCCAGTTTTTTATACCAAAAAAGCAAGCGCCTGACACGCCTCACATCGATTTGCGTATCAATTTTATCGGAAATATCCTTGCCAATATGATACGTTGCAATTGTCACTTGATGGCCCAACTTTTCCAATGCCAGCGATTCTTCCAAAATCCGGATATGCGCTCCCCGGTCGGAAAAAAACGGAGTCGGAGCCACGACTAAAATCTTTGCCATATCAATGCCATTCTACCCTATAAACATAACCTTTGCAAAAGGTTTTTTCGGCGGTATAATTAGGCAATGAAGAATTTCATTTCCCGATTTACCGTAAACTTAAACAAATACCAACTGTTTACTCTTTTCGTTCTGTTTTTTATCGGTCTGGGCTGGCTGGGGCTGTTTCTGGCGCTGACCGGAATTTTTTATGATGTTATTTTGACCGTCTATATTTTATCAGGCGCGGTTATGCTTTTATATTTAATAGCTTTCAATAAAAACCGAATTGAAATCAACCACCGTTTTTTTCTAATTTTTCTTTTAACGCTGGTTGCCATTTTTGTTTTTGCTTTTTATACAACGCCGACTGTTTTTTCCGGCCGCGATCAGGGTTCGCTCAGCGAAACTGCCATTCAACTGTCCCAGAATCACCGCTTGGAATTTTCTTTTGATGCTTCGCGCGCCTTTTTTCATATTTACGGTCCGGGCAAAGCTTTGAATTTTCCCGGTTTTAGTTACATGCAAAACGGAAACCTCATCACTCAATTCCCCATCGGCTACAGCGCCTGGCTAGCCATCTTTTATTCCATCTTCAGCCTCAACGGGTTCGCGATCGCCAACGGCATCACTTTTTTCATTTTCCTTTTCTCTTTCTATTTGACCGCGCGCTATTATCTCCGATCCTCGTCCGCGGTCATGGCGTTTCTTTTGGTCATTACCTCTTTTATTTTTTCCTGGTTCTTCAAATTCACACTGAGCGAAAATCTGGCTTTGGCGCTTACCTGGTTTGGAATTTATGAATTCGTTCTTTTTACGCGGCGAAAAGAACGTTTCTATCTACTGGCTTCTTTTCTTTCATTCGGACTTTTGGTCTTTGCCCGTCCGGAAGCGCTGGCTTTTCTGGCAATCATTGTCGCCATCCTGCTTATCCGGTACAAAGATTGGAAATATCTGCTTTTTGCCGTCATCGGAAAAGAAATCCTGGCGGTTATCGGCGGCATGATTCTGCTCTATATTTTTAACATTACCGTGGACAGCCGTTTTTATATCGTTTTTTTGAAAGATTTGGTTCTGCCTTTTCTGTCCTATAAAAATGATGTGGTTTCATCCTCCGGCGGAATGCTGGCGTCGACTTATTACATTCTGCGCGTTTTTTCCGCCTACGGACTTTTGAATTTTCTCGTTTTTGGAATCGTCGGCTTCGTCTATCTTTTTAAACATAAAAAATTCGAAATTCTTGTGCCGTTTCTCATTGTTCTTCCGACATTTGCCTACATCGTGTATCCGGGAATTTCCTCCGATCATCCTTGGATGCTCCGCCGCTTTTTGTTCGCCGTAGTGCCGGTGAGCATTCTTTACACCGTTTGGTTTCTGGATTTGTTTTTCAAGAAGCGCGGTTATTTTTATATTTTTTCCTCTCTTCTTTTGCTGGCCAATCTTTTGGTGTTTGTCCCGTATCTTGCTTTTTCTTCGAATCAAAATTTGCTTCCCCAAATCAAAACTATCAGCAGCAATTTCAGCAGCACCGATCTTGTCCTGGTCGATTCCAAAGCGACCGGCGACGGCTGGTCCATGATGACTGGGCCGATGAATTTTCTTTTCGGCAAGCAGGCGGTGTATTTTTTCAATCCGAACGACCTGGCCAAAATCGACCGCTCAAAATTTTCCAACATCTATTTCATCATTCCGAACGATGATTTGGAGACATATCGCCAGAGCGGTCTCTTGGCGCGCCTTGTTCCGGTCAAAAATTATCAAATCGCCACGACTGCCTTGGAAGCCACGCCGACCGAACCTCAACAGGCTTTCGCTTCTCCGGTAAAACTTCCGGCCATGGAAAATCTGGCCGTTTATGGTAAAATTTATATGTTAAAACAATAGCAACAAGATGAAATTTGATTTTACCAAAAACGTAGCGCTTGAACCCCAGTGGCAGAAAAGATATTCGTATTCCCGCCTGGTCTTGTATCTTTTGGCCGTTTGTGCGGGAATTTATGCCATCTATCTCATTCTTTTTCCTTCGCAACTTTTTTCTTTTGATTTTTCTAATCCCAATTCCAATAAAAATACCATATTCAATGTCTCCGGAGGAGCGGGACTGCTGACTTCCGATATTTTTTCTCCGGAAAATTTTTCCCGCGCCGGCATTACGCTTTCACCCAATACGAAAAAATTGAACTTCAGCAACAACACCGTCAAAATCAGGAAAACTTACAAAGCCTTCGCCTATCCCGAATCCGCCCAGCCAGCCGTTTTTCCGGACGGAAGCTTGCTGCAAAACAACGGCGGTTATTACATTATTTCCGACGGCGCGCTTAGGAAATTTTCCTCTCTTGCTGTTGCCCAAGAGCTGGGCTACGCATCCCGTTCGTTTACCGGCGTTACGGCAGACGAATTGACCTACAATAAAAAGGGCGGCAATATTACGAACGGCGCATCCTATCCGGACGGCTCGTTGTTTTCAATAGATAATAATTATTACCAGCTTCAAAATGGCAACGCGCTTGTTCCTTTTTTGAGCGGCAACGCTTTTAAATCCCGCTACAGCCAAACTGCGGCCATTGTCAAAGACAGTTCATTTCTCTCCGGCTATCAAACAAGCCAGAATCAAATCGGTTTTGCCGACGGCACGCTGCTTTCTTTCGGCGGCACGGTTTTCGTCGTTTCGGGAAACACTGTCCGGGCTTTTGATAATCCGAACACTTTCCTCGCGCTCGGCTACAGTTGGAGCAACATCATTCCGTCCGGCGAGGATGAAATAAGTTTTTACCAATACCAGCACGCGCAACTGTTCACAATGAACGACCCGCATCCCAATGGCACGGTTTTTTCGGATAGCGCGACCGGGAAATATTATTTGATTGAGAACAATCAGAAAGAGGAAATAAAAGGCGCCGATATTTTGAAAGCCTACACAAGAAGCTCCGCGCCGATCATGGTTGACAGCCGCAGTTTGAATTTCGATTCTTGCCGGCTCAAAAAGAGCTTTTCGCTTTTTTCTTCGGAATATCATTGCAGCATTCCGGTTGCAAACCTTGCTTCTTTCCCGGGAAATTACTACCAACTGGAAATGGCCGGAACTGTCGGCAACACTCTTTCGGAAATCTCGGCAGACTTCAGCCGCGACATCAACTGGAGCAATATGCGCGATACTCTTTCCGGAATCAAACATAATATTTTAGCAAAATTCGGCCATGCGAATTCCAACTAAAACAAAAAAACAGCTTGAACTGCTGCTCTATAAATTCCTGCACGATCTGCTTTTTTTGTGGCTTGTCATTTTTTTCGCGCTGCTGGTTTCGGAAAGCATTTTGCCGGGATTTCTCACCTCTCATTTAAGTTTCACAAAAGCAATCATTATTCTTTTCGCCCTGATCGCAGTCGTCGCTTACATTGGCAAGCGAAACAATATCACCTACAACTTGCCGAAAGGAAAAGAAATTATTAAAAACAAGTTTGTGCTTCTGCTGTTTTTGATTGCGGTCGCGCTGATTGCCAGCGCCCAACAGGGAATGGGAATTTTTGAAATTATCATCACCACCGTTTCAACAATTGCTATTTTTATATTACTGTACAATACTTTATTTTTTGAGGAGTAAGTCAATCTTTAATATATTTCAAAGTTTCCCGGGCGCATTTTTCCCAAGAGAATTTTTTGATCTGGTCCTTGCCTTTGGCAATCAAATCCTGGCGCAAATTTTCATCTTCCAAAACTTTTTTGATCTGCCCGGCCAATTCTTCCGCCCCTTTTTCAAAAAATAACGCCGCCTCCCCGGCCACTTCCGGCAAACTGGAATTTTTAGCGCAGACGACTGGCACACCGGCCGCGAACGCTTCCAAAATTGGAATCCCAAAACCCTCGTAAAGCGCCGTGAAAGCAAAGATGTCAGCTCCCCTGGTAAGATGCCCCAAATCGTCAAATTTGAGCTTTCCGGGCATCTTAATATCCATTGAAAATAGACTGTTTTGAGCTTTTTTGACTGTCGTCTCGCTTAACCAGGCTTTTTCTCCGACCAAAACCAATTGCAGATCTTTCAAGGAGCTTAGCTCCTTTTGTGCTTGGCTTTTAAGTTTTTCAAAAGCTTTGATCAAGGTTTCTAAATTTTTGCGCGGCTGGATTGCGCCGATATATAAAATGTACGGTTTGGTAATTTCCAAACGCTTTTTGATTTCATTTTCTTTCTCGAGTTCGCGCGACCGGGAAAAAACTTCCGGATCGAAACCGTGATGAATCACTCTTATTTTTTCTTCTTCCGCTTCCGGATAAAATTTCAATATATCCCTTTTAGTCGCTTCGGAGATAGCGATGAGCTTCGTCGCATTTTTCACCGCAAAATCCGTAAACAAATTTAATTTGCGCAAATCTTCTTTGGGAAAATGATCGGGAAAATATTTAAACGCCAGATCATGGATCGTCACGACGGTCTTTAAATTTTTTCGGCGGAGCGCCGGCAAAGCATGCATCGGCATCCAAAGCGCGTTTGGCCGCTCTTTCCAAATCTCAAATGCGAAGCGCGTCTGCGTCCAGGCGAATGGAAAAGACTTCTGTTTGATTTTGTAATTGGAAAAATCCGGCGGCATGAGTTCCGGATTGAAATTTTTTTTATGGTAAATCAAAAACTCGCTGGCCGGATCCAGTTTGCCGAAATGTTTCAAAAGATTCAAGATATAGACCCGCGTGCCGTCGATGCGCGAAGCATCAAGATCCGCCGCTTGGATGGCAATTTTCATTATTATTTTTTTGAGTTTAAAAAATCAAACTTACATTTACTATCGTATACTAGAATGCGGTAGTAAAAACATAAGTTATTTTTCAGTATGTTCTTTTTTGATCTGTTCTTTTTCGGCTATTTGTTTTTTAACTTCTTCATAGCTTAACTTTTTTGGCCAAAGTAAATCTCCAAATTCATTGTATACTGGAAATAGATTTTTAGGATTATTTTTATTGACTTCTGCCATATTAACTAAAAATGGATAACAACTATAGGCTGAATTTTCTACTATTAGACCTTTAAAAAATCTAGGCGCTACCCGTCCTGTTAGCACAAAACCATGACTAGGATCCACTAACTCTTCATTTTTATTATTAACCCCATACTTATTTACTTTTCGTTCTTCCATAACTCTATAATTATTATATCCACTCTCATTTCTCCATCCAAACTCATTTATCTCATTTACTTCCTTACTATTAGGCAATTCAAAAATTAACGTCGGCAAACCATTGCCGTAACTTTCTCCTGTTTTAAAAATCGTTAACGGAGAACGTACAATGTCCTTTTTTGTATCATATTCCAACAACTGATCATCTATAAAATTTGGAGCCACTCTTCCCACAATATTAAACCATATACCAGCTCCACGCCATTGACCTTTCCACTCCTTATCTCTAACATGTTTTGCCCATAATTCTTTTGTAACTTCACCCCGATCAATAAAATTTTTTCCAAGAAGCCCTTCTTGCATCGTTTTTCTAAATTCTGTTTTTGTATCGTAAGATTTATTAGAATTGTTATGAGAATTTATATGTGATCTTAAATTGGTATATATAACCCCTTTTCGATTTAAATCTTGAACTTTATCCATTATCGAATCTATAATCTCTGGAGGTAATTCTTCAGTCAATTCATTGATTTTATTCTCAGCTTCAGTTTCTTCATATGCGTCAAATCCATAATCTATCCAACCAATAGAATCAATTGCATTTTCATAATCTTGAGCCAAAACTAAAGATTTTCCCTTGCGTCTGACAAGTTCGGTTGCAAATTCTTTTATACCCAGAGCTTCTTTATGGGCATCATCAACATTTTTCTCCTTTTCTTGTTTTGGAAATTTTTCAAACTTTTTCTGATCTTCAATTTTTGAGAAATCAAATTGTTCTAACATAATTTTATGTTTAATCTTACTTACTACCATATACTAGAATACGGTAGTATTATAAAATTTATTTTTTATTCAGCATATTGGTCAACAAATAGTGTAATGGATATTTTTTGCGGACCCAATCTTTAGAAAAAGCAGGATAGCCGTATTTCTCAAACGCATCCCGTTCTTTCTGCTTTTGTTTTTTATTATATTTTCCAACCGTCGTTTTGTATCCTCCGAAACCGTTGTACAACCATCTCTCCACTTGGCTGATATTATTAAAACCGACCTTCAGGGTTCTTCTAATTTCTTCATGCGTCTTATTTTCCAAAAGCATCCGCGCAATCTGAATCCGGCGGGAAATCATAACAATCTCGCTCAAAGTCAGAAGATCTTTGAAAAAATTTTTTACTTCATCGCGATCTTGCAACGAAGCCACCATCGAATAAAAATCTCCCAGATATTTTTTCTTTTCATTTTCCGACAGTTCGTGATATTTCACTTTTCCCGCCATCTTTTTTTGTTTTTATGTTGATTTTTACTTACTACCGTATACTAGAATACGGTAGTAAGCTAGAGATAAAAGGCTTGTTTTATTTGGAATTCGCCGTGGTTTAGTTTAATCTTTTAGTTCTCCTAGAAAATTTTTAAGCTTCTCTCCGATTTCCGGATGCTTCAGACCGAGTTTGATCGAGGCTTTGAGAAAGTTGAATTTATCACCCGTGTCGAGCCATTCGCCGTCCAAAACTTTTCCGTAAAGCGGGCGGTTATTGCCAAGCATAATCTCAAACGCATCAGCCAATCTGATTTCTCCGGATTTGCCGTGTTTCATTGTTGCCAAAACCTCCATCACTTCCGGCGTGATGATATATTTCCCGACCGCCACCATATCCGATTTGGCGTCTTCCGGCTTCGGTTTCTCGACGATATTCTTTACCTCGAAATTATTTTCTCCCAAAGAAATTCCTTCAATCACTCCGAATTTGGAAACTTCTTCTTTTTCCACGTGGCTGAGTCCGATCACGCTGTCACCGTACTTTTCGTACGTCTCGACCAACTGCTTGGAGGCCGGCACCTTGCTGTCATAAAGACAATCGCCAAAGAGGACCAGGACTGGTTCATTATCCACGATGTGCGCGGCTTGCAGAATGGCATGTCCATCGCCCAGCGGCATCGGCTGTCGGACATAAGAAAATTTTGCCAAACCGGAAATTGTTCGTACCGCTTCCAGAAGATCATGCTTGTTTTTCTCCACCAGCGTGTCTTCCAGCTCATAGGAAACATCGAAATGATCTTCGATGGCGCGCTTGCCGCGCCCGGTAACAAAAATAATTTCCTCAATTCCCGACTCAACCGCCTCTTCAACCAAATATTGAATAACCGGTTTGTCCACGACCGGAAGCATTTCTTTCGGCTGGGATTTGGTAGCCGGCAAAAATCTCGTTCCAAAACCAGCGACCGGCAAAATTGCTTTTTTGATTTTCATATTCTTGTTCGTTAGTTTAAAAAATCAGCCCTGATCGAAATCAGAGCTGGTTAAATTACAGAAGTCTTTTTTTTGCCAAAGCTTTCAAATCCGCATTGAACTCTTCGATTGCCTTATCAATCATCGGATCGAAATTTTCATAAATCTTTTTTTCTTTGACAATCTTTCCGGCCTCCAGGAGAGTATCGAAAGTTCCCGCGTCCAGCCACTCTCCGTTAAAAGTGCTGACTTTAAGTTCGCCTTTTTCAAGATAATAGTTGTGGAGCGAGGTTATCTCGATCTCTCCCCGCTCGGACGGCTGGGTGCCCTTGGCCGCTTCAATCACGCGGTTATCATAAATGTAAAGACCGGTCACTGCATAGTCACTAATCCACTCCTGCGGCTTTTCCACAATCTGAACCGCCCTGCCAGCTTCATCAAATTTCACCACGCCGAACCTTTCCGGATCGGAAACTTTTTTGGCAAAAACATGTCCGCCGGATTGAAAATTTTTAATGGCGTCCGAAAAGTCATCTTCGAAGATGTTGTCGCCCAAAATCATTGTAGCGCAATCTTTTCCGATAAATCCCTCTCCCAAAATGAAAGCGTCGGCCAGACCGCGCGGAATTTTCTGAACTTCAAAATAAATGTTAATGCCGTGTTTTTTGAAAGTGGAACCAAGCAAATTAAGATACTGGCCGCTGTGTTCGGGAGTCACAATAATTAAAATGTCTTTGATTCCGGCCTTAATTAAAGTATTGAGAGGATAAAAAATCATCTGCTTATTGTAAACCGGCAACAACTGCTTGGAGGTAGTCGCGGTCAACGGAAAAAGCCTTGTCGCCGTTCCGCCGGATAAAATTATTCCTTTCATTTTTTTATTTCCTGTACTCATTATTTTAAATTTTTGTAAATTGGAAATTTTTTGCAAAGATTTATGACCGCCTGGTGAATTTCTTTCAGCACTTTCTCGTTGTCATGGCTTTCAATGGCCGCATTGATCCAGTTGGCAATCATCTTCACTTCTTTTTCTTTCATTCCGCGCGTCGTAATTGCCGGCACGCCGATACGCACGCCGCTCGGATCCATCGGTTTTCGCGGATCATCCGGAATCATATTTTTATTAATCGTGATACCAACTTTGTCCAACGCCTTCTCCGCCTCTTTGCCGGAAACGCCTTTCGAACCAAAAACATCAACCAGAACCATATGGTTTTCGGTTCCGCCGAACATAATTTTGAATCCGTATTTCATAAGTTCGACTTCCAAAACTTTGGCGTTCTTGATCACTTGTTTGGCATAATTTTTAAAACTAGGCTTCAGGGCTTCGCCGAATGCCACCGCTTTGGCCGCGACATTATTCATATGCGGCCCGCCTTGGAATCCTGGAAAGGCCGCTTTGTCGATCGCCTCGGCATATTTCTTTTTGCAAAGAATCATTCCCCCGCGCGGTCCGCGCAAAGTTTTGTGAGTGGTCGTCGTGACGATATCGAAATACGGCACCGGGTTTGGAACGGCTTGGCCGGCAATGAGTCCTGCGATGTGGGCGATGTCAATCATCGTGATTGCGCCGACTTTCTTGGCAATCTGTTGGAATTTTTTGTAATCCAATTGCCGAGTGTATGCGGAAAATCCCGCCAGAATCATTTGTGGCTTTTCTTTAATTGCCATCTCTTCCAATTGCTTATAGTCAATTTTTCCGGAAGCATCTGTTTTGTAGCGGACAAAATTATAGACTTTGGCTGAAAGCGTCACGGGATGGCCATGAGTCAAATGGCCGCCGTGAGAAAGATCCATTCCCAAAACTTTGTCGCCCGGTTTCAGAACGGCGCTGTATGCGATCATATTGGCCGGCGCGCCGGAAAGCGGTTGGACGTTCACATGTTCCGCGCCAAAAAGTTTCTTCGCCCGCTCGATCGCCAAGTTTTCCACGACATCGGTATATTCTTGTCCGCCGTAATATCTGCGGCCGGGATAGCCTTCCGAATATTTGTTGGTAAAAACCGTTCCCAGTGCTTCCAAAACCGCCTCGGAAACATAATTTTCCGACGCAATCAACTCCATTCCTTCCTGCTGCCTCTTGATTTCCCCCAGCACTGCTTTGTAAACTTGCGGATCTTGTTTTTTTAAATTTTTCATAACATAATTAATTTTTGGGCGAGAATATTTCCCCCTTTTTGCGTTAATTGCAAATCTTTAATCCGATTTAATTTAGTGCAATTTAGCAAAAAGAAAAAATGTATTCGAGACAAAAAATGATTTATTTATTTTTTTAAATATTCTTTTAAAGCGTCTTTCCAACTGCGCATCGGATTTAATTTTGTATTGATGAGAGCCGAATAGTACGGACGTTCTGCCGGACGGGGAAATTCAGTTGAGCTTACCGGAATGACTTTTGTTTTTATCTTAGCCTGTTTATACAATTCTAGAACAGCCTCGTACCAAGTGCAAGGATCGCTATTCACAACGTGATAGATGCCGTACGGCTTTTTGGCTTCAATGATTTCTTTGGTTTTTTTCGCCAAATCCGGCGCGTAAGTAAAACAACTGGTTTCCTCATCCACCACTTTCACTTCTTTGTTTTTCTTACCTGCTTCTAACATAACATCAAAGAAACTTCTTTTTGCCGCTTCTGATTTGGCCGGCTTGCCGAAAAGTTTAGACAAACGAAGGATATAATATTTTTTTCCGTTTTTCTTTACTTCTTTCTCGCCCAGCACTTTTGATTTTCCGTAATTGCTCAAAGGATTGGTTTTGGCGTCTTCATCGAAACCGATTTCCGGAACGAAATTTTCGTGAAGAGCGCAGGTGCCGCAGGAATGGGTGCAGCCGGCCGGTTCCGGAATTTCCGGCTGGCCGTCAAAAACATAATCCGTGGAATAGTTCACAAAAGTCGCGCTTATTTTTGCCGAAAGCTTTGCCAAATTTCCCGGCGCTTTGCCGTTTAATTTTTTGGCCAGCAAAAATTCTTTCGGCTCCTCCGCTTTGTCAACCGCATTATAGCCGGTCGCATTGATTATTATTTTTGGTTTCAGCTTGGTGATTTTGGAATTAACTTCCTTCTCGTTCGTGATATCGATCTCTTCCCGATCCCAGCCGAAAACTTCATAGTCTTTATCTTTTTTGAAAACTTTCATCAACTCTTGCCCCAGCATTCCTTTGGCGCCGATTATTAAAACTTTATTTTTCTCCATATTGTTTCGCGTAATAATTTTTATAATCACCGTTCTTGATGTTTTTCCACCAGTTTTCATTGTTTTTGAACCATTCGATCGTGTCTTTTAATCCGGTTGCAAAATCTGTTCTCGGTTCCCATCCCAGTTCGTTTTTAGCTTTTGTATAATCAATCGCATAACGCAAATCATGTCCCTTGCGATCGGCAACATATTCAATCATATCTTCTCCGCGTCCCATAGCATCCAAAATAAGTTTGGTAATTTCCATATTGCTTTTCTCATTGCCGCCGCCCAAGCAATACGTTTCTCCAATTTTTCCTTTTTTTATAATCGCTTCCACGCCGGCATTATGATCATCAACATAAATCCAATCACGCACATTTTCACCTTTGCCATAAACCGGAACTCTTTTATTTTCAATCAAGTTGGTCACAAATAAAGGAATTAATTTTTCCGGAAACTGGTATGGGCCGTAATTATTGGAACAATTGGAAATCGTAATCGGCAAATTGTGCGTGTGAAAATATGCCCGCACCAAATGGTCGGACGAAGCCTTGGAAGCGCTGTACGGACTGCGTGGGTCGTAGGGCGTATTTTCATTGAATTTCGGATCGCCCATTTGAAGCGCGCCAAAAACTTCGTCTGTGGAAATATGATGGAATCTTTTTCCGCCATTATTTTTTGCCGCATCCAAAAGTACGCGCGTACCTTCGACATTAGTTCGAATGAAATCAGCACTTCCCATAATTGACCGGTCAACATGAGTCTCGGCGGCAAAGTTTACAACCACATCCGCCTCCTTAACCAGTTCGTTCGCCAAATTCTGATCACAAATGTCCCCTTTTACAAATTTATAATTCGGATTGGCATCAACGTCCTTTAAATTTTCCAGATTTCCCGCATAAGTCAAAGCATCAAGATTAACTATCTGATCATCAGGATTATTTTTCAGCCAGTAACGGATAAAATTGGAACCAATAAACCCAGCTCCGCCGGTAATGAGTAATTTCATAAATTAAAAAGGATTATTTTTTATTAACTCTTCGAATGTTTGCAGTTTCTGGTCTTTCTCAGACAGAATTGGATTTTCAATCGGCCAGTCGATTTTTAAACTAGGATCATTCCAAATTATTCCGCTGTCGCTTTGCGGAGCGTAAAAATTGTCGGTCTTGTATAAAAATTCCGTATTGTCTTTCAATGTGCAGAAAGCGTGCGCGAAGCCGCGCGGGACATAAAGCATCAAAAAATTTTCCGCTGACAAATTGAAACCTTCCCATTTTCCGAATGTCGGAGAATCTTTCCGCAGATCAACGATGACATCATAGACCGAACCTTTCACGACGCGCACAAATTTCGCCTGCGTGTGCGGAGGCAATTGGAAATGCAGACCGCGCAGGACACCTTTGCTTACCGACATTGAATGGTTATCTTGGACAAAATTCGCCATAATCCCGGCGTTTTCAAATTCTTTTTTGGAATAAGACTCCAGAAAAAATCCCCGCTCGTCTTGAAAGACTTTGGTCTTGATCAAATAGGCGTCTTTTAGGGTTGTTTTTTGAAATTCCATAACTTCTACAAACTTACAAATAAACTACAAATTTACAAAAATGCAAAATTTAACTTTTTACACATATTAATCATAATATATTTTTGGACAAAATAAAAGGGCGGGCTTCTTACCGCCGCTTTTGCGACAAAAATTTAATAAAGTCTAGAAATTTCCTTTCAAAAGCTTGTTCAGTCTTTCTTTCACTTCTTCAGCCGTTGCTTCGCGCGTATGGTCGGCTTTTTCCTGTTTTCCCTCGCCCGGCGCAAAACTCACTGTTCCGGTTTTAATTTCAGACCCTTCGCCAATCGGAAGATTGAAAGGCGCCGCCGCTTTTCTTTCTGAGGAAATTGGCGGCACTTTTTTTGCTGCTGGCTTAACCGGTTCTTCAATTTTAATTTCTTTTTTCGGTTCTGGTTTATGGACCATTTCTTCTTCGGTCTTTCGGAATCTGAATATTGATTCTATTTTTTCTTTATAAAAAACTTCGCGTTTTCTTTGCAAGGAAAAAATAATATTGGCAATCGCCGCTCCCAAAATAAATCCCAGAACGACACTCGCCGCAACCGCCTCGCTCCAAAAATTCACAGGCACCGTGTTGCTGACGATCGTTCCTTCCGTGAACCGGACATCGAGTTCGGTCTTGATATTATAATAGCGGCTGAGAACGACCGCGATGTCGGCTGCTGTTTGCTCGGAAATGATCTGCGCCTGCATCGGGCTTTTGTCAAAAACGGAAATTTCCAAAATGCCGCTCCGGCCGATGCGATCGATATTTATTTTGGAATCCCAATATATTTTCCGCTGGGCGTCCGGCAATTGTGCCGCGCCATCTTCAATGTCGGAATTCTCAGTCAGCATAGCGTTATAAAAAGAAAGCGATTTGGGAATCACCCGGGCATTGGCAATAATTTGTTCAATATTCCGGGAAGTCGCGTCGCTTTTGGGCAGAAGCAAAATCTGCGTCTCGCCGACAAAGGTTTTGTTGGAATTATAAAACACGGTGAAAATAATCGCGACCGCGATTATGCTCAGAGTCCAAAATAGTTTTGATTTCAGGGTTTGCATTGAATTAATCCAATAATTTGCCGTAAATGGCGTTATTCAATAGATAGGCTATTTTTTCATTTCCGTCAAGTCTTTGAGCGTAGCACCTTCCGGCCGGCCGGTCAATGTTTCAAAAAATGCCATTAATGTATTACTACCGGGATTATATTTTTTTGCAAAATTAAAAGGCGCGTATGTTGATACGACGCCTATTTATGTCATCCGGAAATTTTTCCGGTTTGTTTTCTAATTCAATTTGAGACAATTGAAGCAATTAAATCTTAAGTTGCGCCAATTAAGACATACTTTCCGCCTGCTATCGCAGAGGAATGTATTTTGGACTGCTATCGCAGTGCCAGTTCAGAGACTTCTATCGAAGTTCTCTGACATATCAAACTGCTATCGCAGCTTGATATTGAAACTTGGTGGTTTGGGCGGGAGCTTGGACATAACTTCGTCCAAGCTCCCGTACAGCCTAGCTGATCTTGCGATACGAGATTTCTCCCGTACTCTTCAAATGCTCAATCAGCTTTTTCTGCAACTCGTACTCGGGGGCATCAAACTTGCCCTCGAAATATTGTTGCATTGTTTTGCGAATGTTTCTCCGCGCCACCCCGCGATTTGTTTCGTGGTCGCGGTGATAGATGGCTGCGTCTCCCGCCATGTCCTTGGGAACATGGAGGGTTAAATAATACCCCTCCGCTATTCCTTCCGCCGGCGACTTGTACGTAACCTGATGCCCCGCCGCTTCAAACTCGAAGGGCGAAGAATCGAGGGTGCGGATTGCGGTCGCCGTGCGGTTCGGAACCTCGTTTACGATGTGGTCCCTGGCTTGCACTACGACTTGTTCGACAGCCTGTTCGACGGCCGTCGCACTTTCCCTTATTTCACGCCTCAGATTTCTCTGAAGCGATACGAGCACAAAAAGGATGGTCACCAGCGCCACGATAATTATAAAACCTAATACTATGTAATCGCCATAGACAGAGGAATTCACCTCATCAACCTTGCTGCCAAACTTGTTCAGGTTGGTTTTCAGGCTGGCAACTGAATTCGTCATCGCCGCATTCGCCGCGGCGTTTTGCTGCAAAGAGGATACGGCTGTTTCTCCGAGTTCCTTGGTCTGCTTCGCCAAGTTTTCCTCGGAAGCCGTTCTCTTCGCCTCTTCTTTTTTGAGGGCCGAGACAACCCTCTTTGTTCCTCCGAGCTCGCCGCGAAGCTTTTTCAACTCGTTGGCGGTTTGGTCGACCGCAATCGACGTTTGAGCCGGTACAACCTGCTCCTGTCCCGCGTACTCAAACGCGTGGGCAACAGGAACAGCACAGATTACAAAAAAGAATACAGACAACAAAGCCAAAATCCTTTTCATTTCATTTCCTGCCTTTCTTTATTTGAATTCGGTGTGATATTTTGTTACCCCATGCATCCTGGCAAAGCTGTCCGTGGCCTCTTTGCCATTCAGGATGTAAATCGCTGTAGTCCAGGCTTGGTATGCCTGGTGCATCAGCTCCTGCGCTCCTACTAATTTCCGGGTTTTTACTCCGTTCGGTTCATAGCCGCGCAGATAATCCCTTTCGGCTATTTGAAACTGTTCGATGGCGTTCAGGAGATAGACCATGTCGTGTGTGCAAACGTACTTGTTGATGTAGCCAAGGCCTGCCCATATCCTATGCTCTTCATTGTTTAAGCACGGATGAGGACAATAACTACAAGCCTCGAGATCGATATTTATTCTTGTCTGAATCTCATCCGGATTGCAACTGGGCGCTGGCTTCGGTGCCGGTTTGATGACCGGTGATGGAGTTGATACCTGCACCCGCGGTAATTCGAGCGGGCCATTGTTCATGCAGAGCGCCTGAAACTGCACCTGGTCTTCGGTAGTTATTTTTGTCGTTCCAATCTGCGGCGTTGTGCTAAAAACCATTCCGGTACTTCCGCGCACTTGCGAAGCGCCGCCCCCGAAGCCTAAAGCCATACCTGAAGTGACTCCAGCAAATCTGGTTCTTTCCAATATGGCTACACGGCTAGATCCCACCTGCAGACATGCATCCGCCGCGAGACCCAGAAACGATTCCTCGTTCCACTCGCTGTCGCCATCAACCGTGACAGCGGCGATAACTTTGTCTCCCGCAAGAGCTTCGGCTTTCGGCCAGTAACTCATACAGGAAATCGAGCTCGGATTTCCCGGAAGCCGATTGTTCACATTTACTATGTGGACGCGGCTTTTCCAGTTCCAGGGGAGAATATCCCCAAGCTGGAATTTCCGTTCCATTTCCTGCACCTCGGACGCTGAAAGTGTCCGATACACTGCCGGGCAGTAAATACGCCATTTAGTACTTTCGATTGAGATACCCGGATTTACAAATTCCCCGGAAATTGGAGTCTGCAGAAACTCGCGCGGAGTTTTTATCTCCACGTTTTGCCCGCCGACAGTGGTGGTCTGATTGCCATTGCTGGCATTTCCACCTGTGGCAGTAGCGTTTCCGCCTTTACCACCATGGCCACCCTCTCCTCCGTTTCCACCCTGTCCGCCTTCACCGCCATAGGCGGTATTTGTGCTGTTTGAGCTTGAACTCGAGCTTGAACTTGAGCTCGAGGATGAATTCACATCTGTGTCGACGTGAACTCCCTCCTCATGCCCGCCTCCACCCGCGAACGAAATCGCAGGCACGCCAATCGCCATCAGAATGGCGATCACTACGAACAACATTTTCCTTTTCATCTCTGACCTCCTTGGTCTTTTATTTTCAGTTAAACTGAATTTTAATTTTTAAGAAACTCCTCTATATTCTAACGGAGCTTGTCCCACAAAAGCGGGACCAGCGCCGAGTTGAATACGGATAAACACAGAAATACGGATACAAAGAGAACTGCATAGCTTAGCATAAAACGAAATTTTGTCAATACTTGCGCAAAAAAGACGCTTATTGCGTCTTATACAATCCCTACAGGTCTTTATTCTCGAGTAATCAGAGTTGAACCGGAACTTTTGTTTCCTGTCCGTTCCGGCTGATTGTTAGCGTGATTTTATCGCCTTTTTTGAACGAATAAAGCAGTTGCGGCAAGCTGTGATTAAGATCAATTTGCGTGCCATTGATCGCCGTTATGATGTCGTTTATTTTCAATCCCGCTTTCTGGGCCGGCGAACCGTAAATTATCGCCAAGCCTTGCTGGCCGGAAGAAGAATAAATCATCGCTCCTTTGTCCGCATTGATATTATTCGCCAGCGCGAAAGTTTTGGTGATAGGAACAAAATATATTCCCAAGACCGGATCGGAGGACAAGGAATTGCCCATCGCTTTGCTCATCACCGCTTCCGCCTTGTCAACCGGAATCACAAAATATTGATTGGAATTATTCGTGGAAACGGAACCCAGAATTCCGATCGTGTCGCCGTTGAAGTCCACGACCGGACCGCCGACATAATCGGACGGAAAATTAAAATCGACGCCATACACGCCTTCCAGATTTTCAGAAGAAGAAAGCGCCGCTCCGCCCAGATTGAAAGTCGGGAGATAGGCGGTCATAATTCCGGAATCATAGGCGTTGAGATAGGATCCGGAATCGTTGGCAATAGCGATCACTTTTTCTCCCGGCGTAATGCTGCCTGAGTCGCCGAACGAAATGACCGGAAGATTGCTGGCGTTGATTTTCAAGAAAGCCAAATTGCTGTACGCGTCAACTCCGATAAAATTGGCATCGTAAACATTGCCATCATAAAGCATTACTTTGTATTTTGAGTTGGCAGTGAGATTGGGAGCATAAGTCATGATCAGTCCGTCGCTCGTCACAATTTCTCCGGTGATATTTTCAACGGCCGTGTTTTTCGGCTGGGAATTGCCGGGCAGAACGATAATATTCACAACGGATGAGGTCGCCTTGCTCGCAATGTTGGCCATCGAGGTTTCTTCTTTGACGGTAACTTGCTCCGTCCTGTTGATGACTGTCACGTCCTCGGTGGATTTTTTCAAAAAACCGATGTTGGAAAAAAAGCTCATTGTGCTGAGATAGGGAAAAAGATAGCGGTCCATAATGATGCCGCCCAATCCGCCCAGGACAATTATTCCGATGATAAAAATTATTTTTCTAATGATTTTTTTAGCCATGAATCTTTTTTGAGATTTAAGATTTAAGATTTGATATTTAATGTTATATGACCGGCAGCCATTTGGAGCTCAGCAGAACCAGAATTATCAAAACAGAAAAAAATACCATGTTGGCCACTACTCTTTTCCGGCTGAGCAAATTGAGAAAATAGCTTTGGGCAAGGTCCCACAAAACATAGTACAGTATAAGAGCAATTACTCCGGTCGTCAAATATCCGAACGGCCAGAAATCCATCGTCCAAATCAGTTCCGCCATTATCAGCGCCAAAAGAAAACTATAAATCCATACCGATTTTTTGTTGTCATTGATGATGCGGAAATATTGATAACTTACCAGCAGGGCCACAACCAGATAAACAATCATCAGGGAATAAAGCGGAACGAGAAAATTCAAATAGAATCCGTAGGAAGCGGTGAAAGCAAAAAAAATCGTCGCCATTGAAGCGGCCATGATCATTCCCCGCGCCGTCAAATCTCCTTTATATTCCCCCAATCGAAAGGCGCCCAGGCAGGCCAGATAATACATAAAAAAAGCCAGCAAGATGAAAATCTGCTGTTCGGTAAAATCGGAAATTAAATAGAGAAGCGCGACTGAAAAAATCGTAAAAAATGCCGGCAGAATTGAAAACAGCCAGCGGCCGCCCAATTTTTTCCCGGTAAAAAGCGAGATGAAAAAGAAAATAACCGCGATTAAAAATACAAGATCGGCCCTGAAAGAAATCAGTTCAAGACTCAAAAGAAAAACTAAACTGTATAAAAAAGGTTTCAGCCTGAGAAACATTTGAATTGCGTTTTACATTGCATCCAGTATACCACGCCGCTTATTTGAAGACAATTTTATTTCTCCGGCTGTCAATTTCAATCTTATCGCCTTCTTTTATTTTTCCCTCAATGATCCGAAGCGCCAGTTCATCCAGAATTTCATTTTGAATAACGCGTTTCAGCGGGCGGGCGCCATAGCTGGGGTCATAGCCTTTTTCACTCAGATATTCTTTGGCTGCCGACGTCAATAATAATTTTATATTTTTTTCATCCAGGCGCTCCTGCACCAGATCAAGCTGGAGTTCAACAATTTTTTTGAGCATCTCCCGGCTGACCGGATGAAAAATAATGATCTCGTCCAGCCGGTTCAAAAATTCCGGCTTAAAATTTTCCCGCAGCGCTCCAAGAACTTTTTCCCGCATTTCTTCTTCGGTTGCCATTTCCTCGCCCTGCGATTCCCTGAAACCAAGCCCGCTCCGATAAATTATTTCCGAACCGACATTGGAAGTCATGATGATGACCGCATTTTTAAAATTAACTTTTTTGCCTCTGGCATCGGTCAGAGCTCCGTCATCCAAAATCTGCAGCATAATGTTAAAAACTTGCGGATGCGCTTTTTCAATTTCATCAAAAAGAATGACGCTGTACGGTTTTCTCCGAACCAATTCCGTAAGCTGGCCGCCTTCTTCATAACCGACATAGCCGGGCGGCGAACCGATAATTTTGGCGGTTGAATGCGCTTCCATATATTCGCTCATATCAATTCGGATCATCGCCTGTTCGTCGTTGAACATAAATTGCGCCAAAGCTTTGGCCAGTTCGGTTTTTCCCACGCCGGTCGGACCGAGAAAAATGAATGACCCGATCGGGCGCTGCTTTTCGGCGATGCCGGCGCGCGACCGCCGAATTGCATTGGCGACTGATTGAATGGCTTCCTTTTGCCCGACCACTCGCTTCTCAAGCTCCGTTTCCATGTTCGCCAATTTTTGCGCTTCGCTGGCCAGCATCTTGGAAACCGGAATTCCGGTCCAGCGCGAAACGACTTTTGCCACATCCTCTTCCGTAATTTCTTCTTTCAATATGGGACTCTGGCTCTGGATATTATCCAACTTTTTCTTTTCATCCTTAATCTTTTTTTCCAGTTCCGGAATTTTTCCGTAACGGATCTCGGCAACTTTTTCCAATTCCGATTTCCTTTCCGAAATTTCCGCCTCCGACCTCAATTTTTCAATGCCGGCCGTGTGTTTGCGAATGTTGGTTATCAGATCTTTTTCCGTTTTCCACTGCAATGAAAGGCGCTCGAAATTTTTTTTCAGTTCAAAAAGTTTTTTATCCAATTCTCTGATCCTTTTTTTAGAAGCCGGGTCTTTTTCTTTTTCCAGCGCCTTTCTTTCGATTTCCATCCTTCGAATCGAGCGTTCCATCCCGTCAATCTCCGCCGGCATCGAATCAATCTCCATCCGGAGCGCGCTGCCCGCCTCATCGATAAGATCCACCGCTTTGTCGGGCAGAAAGCGGTCGGTAATATATCGATCGGATAGCCGCGCCGCTTCCTGAATAGCCGCATCAGTTATCCTTACGCCGTGATGAACTTCATATTTTTCTTTCAAGCCGCGCAAGATGGCGATCGCATCTTCGATCGAAGGTTCTTCAACAATAATCGGCTGGAAGCGCCTTTCAAACGCCGCGTCTTTCTCGATATATCTTTGGTATTCCTTTGTCGTAGTCGCACCGACCATCCGGATGCGTCCGCGCGCCAAAGCCGGCTTTAGCATATTGGAAGCATCCATTGCCCCTTCCGTCGCGCCGGCACCGACTAAAGTATGAATTTCATCGATAAACAATATGTATTTTCCGGCTGTCCGGTCAATTTCATTGATGATTGCTTTTAACCGCTCTTCAAATTCTCCGCGAAATTTTGTCCCGGCCAAAAGAGAACCCAGATCGAGCGAAATCAATTCCTTGTTTTTGAGCGTTTCAGGCACATCGCCATCGACAATACGCTGCGCCAAACCCTCCACGATTGCTGTCTTGCCAACTCCGGCTTCGCCGATCAAGACCGGATTGTTTTTTGTCCGGCGGCTCAGCACCTGCATCACGCGCCGGATTTCCGCGTCCCGTCCAATGACCGGATCCAGCTTTTTGTTGCGGGCCAGTTCGGTCAGATTGATCGTATATTTTTCCAGCACCCGGAATTTGCTTTCCGGCTCCTGCGTATCCACACGCTGCGAACCTCTCACTTGAGACATAATTTTTAAAACATTATCATAACTTATTTTATACTTTTCCAAAAAATTTTTCACTATTGTATCGGCGCTCAAAAAGGCCAGCAGAATATGTTCCGTAGAAACAAATTCATCGCCGATGCGTCGAGCCTCTTCTTCCGCCGCATTCAAAATGATGACCAGATCCGGAGTAACAAAAATCTGTCCGGGCGTTCCAGCCGCTTTGGGATAACTGTTCATTTTATCCATAACGCTTATTTTCAAAGCTTCAATATCGATTTCGATCTTGCGGAGAATCACTGGAACGATTGAATCTTCCTGGGAAAGCAAGGCATAGAGCAAATGGAAAGCATCCACTTGCTGCTGGCTTTTCGCAATCGCAATTTCCTGGGCATTGCGCAAAGCTTCCTGGCTTTTGATTGTAAGTTTTCCCAAATCCATAAAGTTGTTGCTTGGTGCAATTATTAAACCAAACAAACATAGTAAAATGGTGCGTCGGCAATAAGTGCGAAGTTCTTGAAAAAAAGACGGACTTGCTTAATCCATTTGCGCAAGCGCAATTTCAATATCTTTCATTAATTGAAAGGATGATTTTTTTAATCTGATCGGACGGCAAAGCGAATCCGATGTTCTGGGCGCCTTGCGCCATCGCCACATTCACTCCGATCACATTTCCATCTATGTCCAAGAGCGGACCGCCAGAATTCCCCAGATTGATTGCCGCGTCGGTCTGGATAATGTTAGTCAACTGTTCAGATTCTCCGAATCCTCCCGAAGCAGTCAGATTTCTCCCCAGTCCAGAAACAATGCCCTTACTGACCGTATTGGAAAATTGTCCCAGTGAATTTCCGATTGCGACAACCGTCTGTCCGATCTGCAGCGAACTGGAATTGCCCAGTTTTAACGTCGGAAAATTTCCGCCGTCGATCTTTATGAGAGCCACATCATTTGCCGGATCGGTCGCCAAAATTTTTGCCGGATATTTTTTTCCATTATTGGCGATAGCCGTATAAGTCGCGGTCGGATCGGAAACGACATGTTTGTTGGTTACGATAATTCCATCCGCAGTCACTAAAAATCCTGAACCGCCGGCAATCTCTTCTTGCGTCATCCCGCCCTGAGCGTTGCCGGGATTTTTTGAAACAACAATACTCACCACGGCCGGTGAAGCTTTTTTCACAACATTGATCACAGCTGAATCTTCCTGAACAACTTGCTGATGCATGCCGCTGGCATTTTGCAAAAAAAGCGCCGGAAATTTCTGGGCCAGATTGGGATAAACCTTTTCCGCCATTCCGCCGGCCATAAAACCAAAAACAGAACCGGCAAAAACCGACATCAGGATTGCAATTACAATCGTCAATCCCAGGCTATATTTTTTCAAACCGAAATTTCTCAATCCGTCAGGCCTATTGCCTGTCGAATTGTCTTTTATTATTTTTTCAGTTTCGTCGCCCATATTTTCCGGAAACTCATGCCTAACAAAAAAACAAGAGTTACTTTAGGTTACTTGGATATAAGAAATGCGTATTTCCTATAAGAATAACTGGTAAAACTTGTTTTTATTACACTCTTTGAAAGGGCTTATTCCAAAGAAATGGCGCTGACCGGGCAGCTGTCGACCGCCTCTTGGCAATTGCAGTCGCCGCAGTCTTCCGCGATCACATGGGATTTTCCATCTTCCTGAACCTTAAAAACTTTCGGGCAGATGGATTCGCAAGTTCCACAGCCGATGCACAAATCATGATTAACGCTCGCTTTTGACATATTTTTTATTTGAAATTAATTATTAGATTTGCCTGCTTTCGAAAATTAAAACAGCATTGAGGCGTCATCGGGAGAGTTTTTGCTGAGATTATTTTCAAAATTAGTCATTTGCTGATCCCGGAATTTCACCTGCGCCGTTCCACTGTCCCAATAAAATTCCTTAAGCGGTATAAATATTTTAACATTTTTTTCCTGGGCAAGCAACCAATCGGAAAAACTCTCGGTCCGAACAAAAATCTGTCGAATTTTCACCTGGTCCGCGCCATTTTCCGTCCGCTTATCTTCAATGTTGATAATATGGTATCCGATCGAACTCTCAATCACATCGCTCGTGCCGCCTTTGTTCATAATGAAAGCGGCCGCTGCCACTTCCGGAAGCATCTGATTCGCACTGAACCAACCCAGCTCTCCGCCATTCTTGGCACTGGCGCCTTCGGAATATTGTTTGGCGACTTCTCCGAAATTCTGGCCGTTTTTCAAAGCTGCCTGCGCCGCTTCAATTTTCTTTTTGGCAGCGATTGAGCTTTGATCGGTGTCGCGGAATTTTTGACTCAGCGCTTCCCGATAAAGATCGGGCTTCACGATCTGATTTTCAAAATCATTCAAATTCCATCCATACAGCCGCTTTAAATTGTCCAGAACGTTGGTGTCGCTGTTTCCATATTGGGCAATCTTATTGTTCACTTGTGCGGCAACCATCGCCGAAGTTATGCTAATTCCCCGCTGCCTGGCCAGCATCTCGATAATTTTATTTTCGATCAATTTGTTCAAAAGTTCTTTTTCTTTTACCTCCAAGCGCTTTTGGCCGTCAACCGAATTAAAATCCACCTTCAGTCCCAAACTGGAAAAATTCTGGCTGGTGTAAAATTGTTTGATGGCATCCAAGTCGCTTTTCAGTTCATCATAGGTAATCACGCGCGTGTAATTGATGAGGGCCGCGGGATAAGGAATAATTTGCGACGTCTTGCGGATAACTTTATTGTCCATCTTGAAGCCGTAAATCAAGATCGCGATAACGATCAAATAGGCCGCGATAAGAATCAAAATTGAATAAATTATCGTGGACAGCTTCACTTTTCTTTCATCCCCCGTGCGCTCCGATTTTTTGTTGTTGTGTTTTTTTTCTTCCATTTTTTTAATAAGCTCTATGGCCCTATTTAAAGAAATAATTCCACCATTTGACCGGATTGGATGTTTCCGCGGCTTGCGGAGCCGGAATATTTGGAACAGCTTCAGGATTATTATCAAGGCTTTCTTTGGCGGCGCTCGGTTGGACGACAACGACGTTCTCGCCGGGACTCTGGAGATCAAGCGTATCCTTGGCTTCTTTTTCCTGGTAATCCTGGCTTCCTAAATAGGCGATTTTATCCTGGAGAGAAGAATTGTTCTTGTTGATTTTTTCCGCTTCCTGTTGAAGTTCGTCGATTTGTTTCTGAATTTGATTTTTTTGATAAATTTCTTTCGCGATGGAAATTATTATGAGGACCAAAACAACCGTTCCCGCGACCAGGCCGATTTTTACCAGTATCGATTTTTTCTTCGGCCGGCCGGCCGAAAAGTTTTTTGTTTTTATCCGCATTTTAAATGCCGTTTTTTTATCTGTACATAAAAGCCGGCGCCAACGTAAAGGCCAGCATTGCCAAAACTCCGATGACAGTGATCACAATCCAGATCACGTGCATTCTTTTTCTGTGCTTGCTTATGCTCATAATATTATTTTACTAAAAATGACAAGAAAAGACAATTCATTTGAAATTATTTTTTCAACACCGCCAAAAAAGCTTCGGATGGAATTTCGACTCGGCCGATGCTCTTCATTTTTTTCTTTCCTTTTTTCTGTTTTTCCAAAAGTTTTCGCTTCCGCGTCACATCGCCGCCGTACAAACCGCTTGTAACATCTTTCCGGAAAGCCTTGATTGTTTCGCGAGCAATCACCTTTCCGCCGATCGCCGCCTGAAGCGCAATCTGGAAATTCTGGCGCGGAATGGAATCTTTCAATTTTTCCACCGTCCTTTTGCCCTCACCAAAGGCCTTCTCTTTGGGAACAATCCGCGCGAAAGCGTCGACTTTTTCTCCCGCTACCATGATATCCAATTTTACCAAATCGTAGGGCTTGTAATCTTTAATTTCATAATTCATCGAAGCATAACCGGACGAAGCGCTTTTCAAATCATCGTGCAAATTGGTAATTACATCGGTCAGCGGGCAATTAAAAATCAAGATCATCCGCTCAGAATCGATATATTCCGTGTTTAAATATTCCGCTCGAGTATTTTTCATCACTTCCATAATCGAGCCCAAATAAGCGCTGGGAGAAATAATATCCAATTTAACGTATGGTTCGTAAATTTTTTCGATCATCGCCGGATCGGGCATTTCGGTTGGAGAATAAATTTTCAGCTTCTTATCCGGCTTTCCGCGCATTTCAATTTCATAAACAACGCTTGGCGTCGTGATGGTCGGACTAATATCGAATTCGCGCTCCAATCGCGATTGAATGATTTCCAGATGAAGCATTCCCAGAAATCCGCAACGAAATCCGCGCCCCAGCGCCACATTGCTTTCCGGTTCGAAAGTAAAAGCCGCATCGTTAAGTTTCAATTTATCCAACGCATCGCGCATCAGGTTATAATCATCGCCTTCAATCGGATAAAAAGAAGCATAGACCATCGGCACGACCTGTTTGTAACCGGGAAGACTTGCGACCCCTGATTTTAGATTCGATGAAGTAACCGTATCGCCCACGCGGCAATCCCCTACGCTTTTAAAACCGGTTGCTATATAGCCGATATCGCCCGCCGCTAAATTTTCAACCGGCTGGAGATCGGGTTTGAAAAATCCCACTTCCACCACGCCGCTTTCCGATCCGACCGCCATCATAGAAATTTTATCGTCGCGCTTCACTTCGCCGTCAACGATGCGGACATAGGCAACAACGCCTTTGTAGGTATCGTATTTGGAATCAAAAATAAGCGCCCGCAAAGGCCTTTCCGCCATTCCCTTCGGCGAAGGGATTATTTCAATAATTTTTTCCAAAAGTTTTTCCACGCCTAATCCGGTCTTTCCTGAAACTTCCAAAATTTCTTCTTCTTTGCAGCCGAGAATGTGGATGATTTCTTTTTTGGTTTTTGCAACATCAGCATTGGGCAGATCGATTTTATTGACGACCGGAATAATCTCCAAACCTTGTTCGATCGCCAGATATAAATTGGAAAGCGTTTGCGCCTGCACGCCCTTGGTCGCGTCTACCAAAAGCACCGCGCCCTCCACTGCCGCCAATGACCGGGAAACTTCGTAATTAAAATCAACGTGTCCGGGAGTGTCAATCAAGTTCAGAATATATTCAACACCTGCTTGGACATATTTCATTCGGACCGGCTGCAATTTGATCGTTATTCCGCGCTCGCGTTCCAAATCCATTTGGTCGAGCAATTGTTCTTTCATCTTTCGCATTTCCACTGTCTTTGTCGCTTCCAAAAGCCGATCCGACAAAGTGGATTTTCCATGATCTATGTGAGCGATGATGCAAAAATTTCGTACGTTTTTTTGGTCCATATATTTTCAATTGTATAATAAAAAGCTTGAAATTTCAAGCTCTAAATTAAACGGCGCATATCCCAATTACATTCCGCTCACTTCATCCGTGTTCTCGATAATGACTGCCATCCGCCGGTTTTTGAAAAGTTTTTTGGTCAGAGAATTTTTGAAAACGAAAAATTCTTCCAGCTTCAAGAAATAGCAGGCCGCGATGAAAATTAACAATCCGACTAAAGAAGAAATTGCCAATTGGGAAAATACTCCGACAAATTTGTTAAGATTAAACCAAGAACCGGTGAAATTTTTCGCAATCTGAATGACAAGACCGGCCGCGAAGGAGGCAATAGAAATTTTTACAACAGATTTTATTATGTTTCGATCGTCCAAATTTTCAAAACGCATTCGCAGGAAAAAAAGAAGCACCAACATTTGGAAAACGCTGGCCGCCGAAAAAGCGACTGCCAAACCCAAGACTTGATAACGATGAATAAGAAGCAAAACTGTTCCGATGTTCACCGCTTCAGTCGCGATCGCAATGTAAAAAGGCGTCTTGGTATCATGAATGGCATAAAACGAACGAGTTAGAAGCGGCACGATGCTCTGCGCAAAAAGACTGATTGCAAAAATTCCCAGCGATTGGAAAGTCAGAATCGTATCATTCCAATCGAATTTCCCGGCACCCAGCACTACGCGCACAATTTGCGCCCGCAGCACCAGCATAACAACGCTCGCCGGAATCACAAAAAACATAATTTGGCGGAACGTCTCCGAAAAACTTTTGATATATTTTTCATGTTCGTTGCGAGCGGCGTACGCAGAAAGAGTCGGAAATACGGCCAGCGCGAAAGATATTCCAAAAAGAGAAAGCGGAACGCTCTGCAGATTTTGGGAAAAATTAAAAATCGCCAAACTTCCAGCCGCCAATGTCGAAGCAAATACTGTTATGACCATTAGATTAAACTGACTGATTGCGATGCCGGTCATTCGCGGAAGCATCAATGTCATCACTTTTTTGACGTCGTGATTTTTCCAATACTCCCAAAGTCCCCAGTGATGCTTGAAACCCAGATTGCGCGCCGCCAAATATTGAAGCGCCATATGCATAAACGCGCCAAACACTACGCCCCAAGCCAGTCCGGCCGGACCCATAAATTTCACAAAAACCAAGATTCCGATAATAATTCCCAGATTATAAAGAAGAGGGGCGATCGAATAGATCAAAAAATTCTTAAACGAAGTCAGGATGCCGCCCATAATTCCGCTGAATCCCAGGAACAAAGGACTTAAAAACATTATACGGGTGAAAAGAACGACGCGCGTCATTTTCTCCGGAGAAAAACCGGGTGTTATCAGCTTCATTAAAAATGGCGCGAAAATCGCAAAAATAATTGAAAATATGACGATTGAAAAAATAGCCAGATTAGTTATGCCGCTGGCCAATTCCCACGCTTCATCATCTTTTTCATTGCTGATGAGTCCGGTAAAAACCGGAATAAACGCCGCGCTCAACGCACCCAGAATCAGGAGATTATAAATCAAATCCGGAATTCGGAATGCGGCGTAATAAACATCCAGCGTATCGCCCGCACCGAAACTGGAGGCCAGCAAGCGATCGCGAAAAAGTCCCATCACATTGCTGACAACACCGGCCATCGTAATGATGAAAGCGGCCGAGATTACCGATTGCGACGGTTTGGAAGCGAGAAATTTGCCTTTTAAAATTTTTTTGATCACAAAAAATGTCTATTTCTTAGTAAATGTTGCTCCGAGAAATTTATCTGTCTCCAAATCGGTGTTTAATTCAATGGAGTTTCCCGCTTGCGCCGCGTCGTCCGGATATTTCCAAATGACATTATAATTTTCAGGAAACGACAATTTGGAAGTGAATTTATCGCCCAGGCTGCCAGATTGTTTTTGGGCCAGCAGCGAATAATTGTCCGCCGGGCTGGCGCCCGACATTGCAATTTTGAATGGTAGCAGATATTTGTATTTTAGTACAACCGTTTCTTGCGGGCTGACATACGTCCAATTGGCAAAAACGGTTTTATTGTCTTCGTCATAAATCCGCGTTCCGGTCGCGTCGTCGATTTTCATGGAATCCTCTTCCATCTGAACCTGCGGATCGCGCTTGAATCCCAGCGCGTCATAATCCAGCGGAGGCGAATCAAACTCCCGCGTCTGCCCCTCGGCCGAGATTAATTGCGAGCCCTGCGGCACATACACGCGGACATAATCGGCATTAACTTTATTATACCAATCAAACGGCGTGTTGCCTCCATTATGGTGCCGCGTGACCGTCACAGTATCAATAATCGAACCGTCCGGCTGGATTTCAGCGCTATGATCGATCGTCTCATCAATTACCCCGTCTGTTTTGTAACCGTTGATATTCGTATTGATGACGCTCAGATAATCTTTGGGCGCATTTAAAATTTCTCCCGACCAGCCGGCTTGGGAAATTTTCTGTTCGATGCCGTAATTGGACGAATAGAGAAGTATTTGTTTTTCATTAAGACTTTCCACTAAGGCTTCGGCAACTTTGGAAAGCGTGGAAAAATCTTTGGCGCTGAACAATTTATTCATAATTTTCGGCGCCAAGTCGGATAAAATTTGTTTCGGTTTGTTTTCGGTTTTATTGTAATCCACTTGCACTTCCTGTTCGATCAGGCTGTAAAAATTATTCTGATCAACCGTCACTCCGTAATCCGGCATATCGATCGGTCCGGCAACAGCCAGGAGTTTCTGCATCACGACCGGCGTCATCGTGATCACGCCGTCCACTGTCGGACCGCCGTCTTTTTCATAAAAAGACATCGCCTCTTCCGCCGAAGTCGGAAAATTGGGAAACCAATTGCTGTCATGCAGGCTCCAAGCCGCGCTAATCTTTTGGATTGGAACTGGCGGCACTATTTTTTCAGTCAGCTGGCCGTCCGGATCGTAGATGCCGTCCATAAAAAATTTATCCACCTTGCCGTTGAAAATATCCAGTTCGCCGTAAGTGCCGATAAATCCTCCGGTCGCCCTCATTTCCTGATTATTCTGAAAAAGAAACAAATATTTCCTCGGACCATTGCCGCCGAGCACATCGGTGAAAATCTGGCTGTTATTGACAAAACTGTCGACATAGGTTTCAATCTCCGGAAGCTTTCCTTTTAGCGCAACAAAGGTGTCGCGCTGGTCGGCGGGAATATCATCCACATTAACCAGCGACAAATTATTTTCCGTATCTTTCAGAAGCGCATCGATCTGTTTGGCATTGCCGTCAATTTCCTGAAAAATTTTCAAAAGAGAAACCGGATTCGAACCATTGCCGGTTCCCGGCAAAGGATTTTTAAGATTATCCAATTCCTGCGCCACTTGTCCGGCCAATATTCCCATTTGCGAAACATCTTTTCCGGCTTGCGCCAAAGCGTTCCCGCTGGAAAGTTTTGATAAAAACGGAAGATATTGCGAAACCTTGACCAGCACCCCTCCCAAACTGTTTATTTCGCCCGAAATTTCATTAAACTTGCCGTAAGCATCGCTGAAATCCGTCATTGATTGTTGGAAATTTTGATTTAAAATATTATCTTTGGCCTGCGCCAGCGCGACATAGGCCGCCTGCCCCTGCCCGGTCACGGAATTTTTTATTGCTAAGCCTTTTTTGGCGAAACCAAAACCGAAGACTGAGGCAAAAACAACCAATGAAGCGCCGGAAAAAGAAAGAATTATTTTTTTGTAATTGCGCGCCGTAAACTCCCGCTTCCGTCTTTTTTTCTTTTCGCGCTGAATTTTTTTGATTTTTTCTTTTTTGTTCCGCTTGGTCTGTATTTCTTCTTCCGGCTTTTTTTTCTGATTTTCCAAATATCTCGAATTCCAAAATATTTCACCTTCGGTATTTTTTTCAAAATGATGTTCGACGCGCGCGGCTATAGGAAATTCTTTTTCCACTTCGTACATTATCGGAACATTTTCGTTTTCGAATGTTCTGTCCAATTGATGCACTTTGACTTTTTCTTCCGGCACCATTTTTTGGAACCTCGCAATTTCCCTATCGATAGTATCCGGAATTTTTATGTCATAAACACCGGCGCCGGACAAGCTGTTTTTTTTCTCCTCATTTTTTTGCCGTTCGAGTTTCAGAATTTTTTCAATATTTTTTATTTTCTCCAAATCCAAATCGCCGGTTTCCGTAACCGGCCGCACATCGAACATCTGGGGAATGATTTTGTTTTTCTTTTTATTTTCCATTGTCATTTTGTCTTTGATTTTTTCGGAAGGCGCGGAGTTATTCGGATTTCCAATCAGTTTTTGAATTTTTTGTAAACTTCCAAGGTTTGCTCGGCCATTCTTTTCCAGCTGTATTTTTTGATCTGCTGGTAGCCTTTCTTTACCAGTTCGGCGCGCAAATTTTCGTCAGCCAAGACTTTTTCGATCGACCGGGCCATTACTTCCGGATCTTTGGCGTCGAAATAATAGGCGCTGTCTTCAAGGATCTCGCGCATGCACGGATGATCGGAAGAAACGACCGGCGCGCCTTTTGCCATCGCTTCCAGCGGCGAAAGCCCGAAGCCTTCATATAAAGACGGCCAGACATAGACCGAAACATTATGGAAAAAAATATCCAGATCGTGATCGGGAACATAACCGGTAAAGATGACATTTCCGATGTGCTCGTCTTCGACCATTTTTCTGAGCCGGACGTAAAAATAATCTTCTTTGCCTACAAAGACCAGCTTCATTTCTTCCCTTCCCGGACTTTTTCGCAATCGGTCGAACGCATGCGCCAGCCGCTCTAAGTTTTTGTGCGGATAGGCATTTCCGACATACATTATATACGGCTTCATTATACCATATCGCGACAATATTTCTTCATCCTTATTGGGGCTGAGCATGCAGAAATCTTCACAGGCTTCGTAGGTTACCGTGATTTTTGTTGGTAAAACCGATTTGTAGTTTTTTAAAATATCGTCTTTGGTGAAATTCGAAACAGTTATTAAATGTTTGGAGCGCAAGATGGCTGATCTGATGACCAATCGGTACATTAGAAATTTAAACCAATAAATTATCGGGTGAAGAGTAGAACTCCGGCGAGTCGGAAAATAGATCAGAATCAAATCGTGGATTGTCACGATAAATTTGCGGAAATAAAAAATAGGAACATTGAAATGCGGAAAATGCACGAGGTCCAGCTTGTATTTGTTCAAAAGTCCGGGAAATTCAAATTGCTCTTTCAAAGAATACCAGCGAAAGTCGGCCAAAATCTTGATGAAATTCGGATTTTTCGGTTCGTATTCTTCGTAATTGACCCGCTGAAGAAAAATAAAATACTGATTGTCGGAATCAATCTTTTCCAAATTCTCGATTAATTTTTGAGTATAACGCCCCAATCCTTTTCTTCTGACTCCGAAAAAACGGGCGTCGATGCCAATGCGCATATTAAACTTAAATATAATACAACCTTGGTTTAATTATATCTGAAATCGACAAACAAAAAAAGCCTTAAAAAAAAATAAAAAATGCAGAACCCCGCATTAAAAATATATTCCGGCTTTATGAAGTGTGCCGGAATATCGTTTTTTATTTTAAAACCTCGAGAAACTCTTCCGCCGTTTTTTTCCAATTGAATTTTTCAGCCTGTTTCAAGCCTTCGGCAACTAACTTTTCTTTCAGTTCCCTGTTTGAAATAATTTCTTTCATCGCCGCATAAATTTCACCGGGCTTGTCCGGATCAATCAGGATTCCCGCTCTTCCAACCACTTCCGGAAGAGAAGAATTATTGGAAACGATGACTGGCACGCCGCAGCGCATCGCTTCCAGAGACGGAAAACCGAAGCCTTCAAAAAAAGACGGATAGACGAAAAGCGAGGCAAGATTAAAAACATATTCCTTGTCTTCGTCTGCAATAAAACTGGCTCTGATTATTTTATCCCGGCAGGCGCTTTTTTCAATTTCAGAAAATATTTTTTTCGGCATCCAACCTTTCGATCCGGCAATCACCAATTTATATTTGGAAATTTCCTCCAAATTATTCTTTTCGGCAAATTTTTGAAGCTGGTCGAAAGCTTTGATTATTCCGACAATATTCTTTCGCGGTTCAATCGTGCCCAAATATAAAATAAATTTGTACGGCAGATTGTATTTTTCCTTAACTTTAATGAGCTTTTCGTCATTCCGGTCGATGATTCTAAATTTATCCGATATCCCGCTATGGATCGTTTGGATTTTTTCGGATGGAATCTTATAAAGCGATTCCAGGTCGTTTTTAGTCGAATCTGAAACGGCAATAATCCGGTCGGCCCGCCGGCAAATTTTTCTGGTGTTGATAAATATGTGCCAAAGCCTTCTTTTTCGGGAAAAAGTTTCCGGATAACGTTCGAATGAAAGATCGTGAATTGTCAAAATTAATTTTGTTTTCCGGCTGACGCTTCCAAAAATGATGTTAGGCATAAAAATTATGTCGGCGCCGCCGATCATCCTGTCGATTTTCGGCCAATCCAGATACCAAAACAAGAAATTTAAAAGTTTGTTGGGAAAACTGAATTTCTTCAAGGACGCATTGGAATATTTTTTCAACCAAGAAAAATCCGTTTTGGAAGAGCGAAACGAATTAAAAAAAAGAACATATTCGTTCTCCTTGTCGATTTCAAAAAGATGGGCCAAAAGATTAAGCGTATATTCCTCCACTCCCGTCCTTCGGCCTTCCGCCAGACACCTGATATCAATTCCGATCCTTGCCATAACTTTTATTTCAGTTGCTTATTTCAAATAATGGACAACCAGCACCAGCCAGAATGCCACAAAAATTCCTGCCAAAAGCGAGGCCAAAAAAATCAGGAACGGGCTGATGTGCCACCGGATAATTACCGGATCTTGAGCGACTATCTTGAACCAATTTTCCTCATTTTGGCTCTGATTCAGCATATCGGTATTTTTTGAAATTTCTCTTACGATCGCGCCGGAAATTTTTTCCCCCTGCTCGACAGTCGGAGCAGAAAAAGAAACGGAAACTATTTGAGAAGAAAGTTTTTCGACGCCAAAACTTCCGGAAAGTTGTTTCATGGAAAATTTGCCCGCATCGACTTTGGCATCGGCATAAATATTGGCAACTGTTCGCGGATCTTTCAGCCATTCCACTATCGTATCGGAAAATTGGTCATCAGCCTGCAGCCGATAATAATCATCGTACTGATAGGCATTGGTTTTTTGCTCGCCCATCCGGGTAATGTTCAAGGTGAGCGAATTGTTGTAAGAAACTGGTTTGGTCCCAAAATAAACAAAGCTTCCAACCACAATCAAAATAACCGCAATAAGAAAAATTTTAATATTAGCTTTGAAAATTTTCAAATATTCTTTAAGTTCCATATTCTACATTTTAAATTCCCGAAAGGAATTTTCGATATATTCCTTTATTTTATCCTTAAAAATCTCTCTGTCAAATTTCCTTGTCTGTTCCCGTATGTATTTGGGATCGAAATCAAAACTGCCGAATTTTTCAACCGCTTCAATGATATTCTCCGGATTTTGCTTATCGAAAAATATTCCCGTCTTGCCGTTTTCCACATGCTCCGGAATGTCTCCGCCCCGGAAAGCGATAAGCGGTTTTCCGGAAGCCATAGCCTCGATCGCCACTATCCCGAAATCTTCTTCTTGCGGAAAAACAAAGGCCCGGCATTTGGCATAATATTGCGCCAATTCATGATCCGGAACTCTTCCCAGAAATTCAATATTTTGTCCGGCCATTTTTTTGAGCCGCTTCATTTCCGGACCGCGTCCGATAATTTTCAATTTCAATCCTAATTTGTTAAAAGCCTCGATTGCAATGTCCACGCGCTTGTACGCCAGAAGACGCGCGACGATCAAAAAATAATCCTCCTCACTTTCGTCGATATAAAAATTATTTATGTTCACCGGCGGATGAATGACAACGCTGTCTTTTTTATAATATTTTTTGATTCTTTTAGACACGAAATTGGAATTGGCAATCAGGCGATCGGGCCTTTCTGCGCTCACCCGGTCCCAAATGCGGATGTAGTTCATCGCCAGCGGAATAGTTTTTTTGATAAATCCGGGAAAGCTGAAATCATGGGTGTATTTCTGACAATCGTCCCAGGCGTAACGCATCGGCGTATGCATATAGCAGATATGCAGCGTTTCCGGTCCGGTAATTATTCCCTTGGCATAACTCGAAGAATCGGAAAGAACGATGTCGTAGCCGGAAAAATCAAACTGTTCGATGCCCATCGGCATCAATTGAGGGAAGATACGATGATAATTTTTGGCGAACGGAATTTTCTGAATGAAAGAGGTTTTGATATTTTTATTTTCAAAAACTCCGTGCATCAATTTTTTATTGTAAACCAGAGTGTAAATCGGCGCGCCAGGAAAAAGCTCCGTAAAACACTCCAGAACTCTTTCCGCTCCCCCGTATTGGACCAAATAGTCGTGTACCAGCGCGATTTTCATAAAAAATATTACAACAGTTTATTTACAAATCATCTTCGCGACATTCTTCACCGCAATCGCAACTATCCCCGTAGCAAACAAATTCAATTATTCAATTATATCCATTTTTCCTTTTTACAACAATTTTCCTTCTGCCTTAGCTTGCGTCATTTTTGTCAACTGACAAATTTCATCAATTGAGGCATTATTGCCTTGTAAGCTATAGAAATTATTTTCGCCCATCAAAATATATTCCCAAGTCCTGTCCATCCTATCTTCTGTTCCTAATTTGTTTATACGACTAAGAAAATCCAAAGTTGCTAATTGTTTCTGCTTTACATTCGGATCATTTAAATCTTTTTCTGATTTTGTTTCTATAAAATAAACTTTATCTGCTGTTTTCACGATGAAGTCCGGATAGTACAACGATAAAAATCCGTCAGTCCTGATATACGTCACGTTAGCAAAATTATGGAAATATTCGTTGACTTTCATAATTGACTCCACTCCGGAATCCGCATCTGCATATTCCAAAAAAGCCTTCTCGAATCCGCCCTTGTTTGAAGGATATGGTAACCTTTCGTAAATTGTTTTGGCGATTTCCAAAGAATAATTTTCGCGCATTCGCAACTCCGGCACTTCTGAAAAATATCGCTTCTCGATTTTCGCCTCACTCACTTCGACAGAATTTTGCATCTCAATGATTATCTTACTGATTTCTTTCACGATATGCTCTGTCACAATTCCATTTTTCATTAGCAAAACTTTCCAGTTATTTTCAAAAAATGGATCGAATGGTTTTCCAAATAATTTTGTTTTGATGTATTTATCAATAACCTTGGCCACCTCGAGATTATTGATCTGCATAACTGGGAAAGTTTTTGTTTTTCGAGCGCTCACGCGAGCCATGCGATTCACAACCACATTGAGAATTTTTTCTAAATATTCATTATAGCTCTGCGACTTAAACAAATTAGCATCAACTGAATATTCTCCAAATCTGGTCTTAACGGTCATCTCTTCAGAAACAAAGCTTTCCCCTTCTTTTTGAAAAAATTTCTGCAGATCTTCCAAGGGAAAATGGACAAATGGTTCCAATTTTTCAACCCCAACTTCGCTGACTGCTAATTCTTCTTCTGACTCCCTAATGATTATAGGCCAATACAAATCATATTCTTTGTAATTGCTTTTCAACCCCACTTTTATGATATCGCCCAGCACGCCTTCTTTGTCAGCTGGATCATGCTCTAGCTCTCCCAATAATCCCTCCGCCAATAAATCATCATAAAACTGAACAAACGAAGGATGTTCAATAATCGTCAGCAAATCAAGGTAATTGTTTGGCTCCTTTTTCTCAACCAAGAGCCTTTTTATATTGTCCTGCTTTATGTCTAAAAATTCCGGCTCGCGCCACATCAAACGTAATCCGCGACCGATTGTCTGTTCAAGTAGGATAGGCGCTTGCGTAGAACGCAATGGCACAATAACGCAAATATTGCTCACATCAAAACCTTCCCGAAGCATAAGAACTGAAACTATCACTCTCGGACTCTGGTGTTTGTCTATATTAAAAAGTTTTTGTTTCAATGTCAGCCACTCACTTTCAGGAATCTCGCCTTTCTTGCCAGTATCGACTCTCAGCACATCTCCTTCAGAAAAACCTTCCTCCCGCACAAAAGTTTCAACCAAAGGCGAGACACTTTTGTCCTCACACATGATAAGCATTTTTGGATATTTGTCCGAAATTCCGTTTTTGTCTTTCGCAAAATCAACGAAATTGTTTTCCAATATTTTCAATTTGTTCAAACCGGCGCGAATCATTAACTTTTGGCCGTCAGACAAACCAACAACCTTATTACCTTCGCGAATTGCGTTATAGTCCAAAGCCATGTCAGTCAATTCCTTTCTCTTGTCTATTGCAATCGTTTTGACCAGCCCTTTTCTGATCGCATTCTTTAAATCAAAATCAACAATTACATGCGGGAAATAATGTTTTACTCTTTTTTGTCCGCTGCCGGTAACATCGTATGGAGTCGCAGAAAAGTCTATCTGGATAAATTTTTCATTCTTCCCTTTGGCAATTCTGTTCAGACTTCTTTGCCATTCAACCTCCTTAATTTCACCGTAAATTTTGTTCTCATGGATGTGGTGCGCTTCATCATTAATCACCATCAAATCCGACAGCTCTGCCAAAAAACTAACTTCCCGACCGCTCAAATAATTGGCGTCCAGCGAGTCTAGTGCGTTGCCACCGGAAATTCCCGGACGAATTGGAAGGATATCTCTTACAATCGAACTTATGTCATCCATTGGTGAATCAAGGCTTTCTTCCTGATCTTCTTTGTCTATAAACAAGTGCCAATTAGCAATCGCAATCAGACCATCGCCAGTCGTTTTGGTCCCAATTTCTTGTTTTCTTGCTACACTATTTTGAATAAAACCAAAAACATCCTCGCGATATTGCTGAGGAATAAAAAGATCCTTGAATTTGAAAAAATCAGATTGCTCAAATTGTCTCTCTTGATTTTCATTTTCCTTGCCGAGATACGCATCTAAAAGCCGTTCATACACAATAATGCCCGGCGCGACCAGTAAAAAATTTTTAGTGAACCGGCCGGATTTTTCCGTTTCAAATTTAGCGTTAAGATATTGCCAGATTAAAAGCGCGTGCATCACCCAAGTCTTGCCGGTTCCGGTGGCCATCTTAATGGCATATTTGGGAATTTCATATTTTGCCTTGCGCAGTTCCGCCGAATCAATATCCGCCAAAAGCTCAAACTCAATGTTGTCATAAATTTCTTTGACGTTTTTCACTCCGACAATTTCATGCAAATAAATCGCGTTCGAAATCGCCTGCCTTTGCCCTTCATGGAAATTGACATATCTCGTTTCCGTATGCGGCTCGCGAAACCAAAATTTGAGCAAGTCTTGCGTCACCAAAGACACCTTGGACAGCATTTCTCCGCTCGCCCAAGAATCATTCACTTTTTGCGTAATGCTATTTGCTAATTTAAGCGGAACTGATCTCGTTCCAATGCTAATCGGTGACGGCATATTTTTAGAATAATGAATTATCTACTCTTGTTCTACTTATTGTCTACTTATATAAAATACCTTAAAATTGTGCTAATAAGCCAAAATATATAATAAAACTACCCAAAACTACTCCCTATCTACTTATTAACAGCTTCTCTTTTCTGTCTCCAAAAGCCCTTACTAGATCTTTGTTTGCCATCAAAATATACAAAATCATCACTTCTAAGCTCGCTCAGTAAAGTAAAAATTTGATTATTATTCAACTTATTCTCAAATAATTTTGAAAAGTCCGTCATCCGTCCTTTTTTATGTTGTCTAAAAAAATTCATCAAAACCTCTTTTTGTTGTTCCTTACTTAACCATTTTTTTCTAGTATATTCGCTTTGATTATCAATAAAATCATAGAATTTTTTTGCTAGCACATATTTGGTTCCCTTGCCTTGTCCAATTTTTTCAACAATACCATTATCCATAAATAATTTAAGTCTTTTCTTGTCGTAATTTTTTTCACCTTCTCTTATTTTCTCTAATTCAACAAAGTCTTTTGTAGCATCAATACCCAACTGTTTTTCCTTTTCTATCTTTTGCAAAAAATAAACGAAATTTATATCCCGAACTTTAGTCGGTATGTTCAATATGACATATTCGTTAGTAGTTCCATCAAAATTAGGCGCACCCTTGCCCTGCGCAATTGTAGTTTTATATATTCTATCCAGGCCAAATCCGGCTCGCTCAACCAAACCAATTTTTCCAAGCACATCCATAAGCAAATAATTCCTCCATTTCCCCTCAACATCAAAAATATTCTCCACGGTAACGCCGGAAACGAATCCGCCAGCACTTTTAACAATAACTTTATTAGGAGAAACACGCACATAAATCGGCTCAGTTCTATTGCAATATTCTCGATGAGCAAATGCATTTAAAACAGCCTCGCGTATAGTTTGCTTATCATAAGACCAAATATCCAATTCGAAAAATCCTTGCTTGAATGGTACTCGCGTATTCCTGCTGTCTACAAAATTCCAAACTTCTTCATCAGCAATTAAATACGGTTTTCTAAGTATTTTTCTCAGATCATATTCTGCTTTTTTACCATTCAATCGCCACTCTAAAAAAATTTCTGAATTTGGAATCAGTCTCGCAAGCGAATCCTCTTTCCCAACCAACAAAAGACAAGCATTAGTTATTCCCTTTCCTGTGACAAGTCTTAATTTTTCAAGTATTTCTCTATGATCGCAATCCACCAAATCCGAGTTTTTGGATTTTTCAATCCATTTTTGCTTCAAGATTTCGACAGCCTTACTGTCCAAATCATCCCATGCAGCTTTCTCATTTTCTAAAGAGGAGAAGTCCGGACTGCCTTCATTGATAATTTTTGCCAAGGTTCCAGTGTCCATTTTTTCCAATTTCTCCCCATTTCTCATCAGATACAATCCATAAAAATCAAAAGGTTCTCCAATAGGATGCGTCGGAACCGTTACAATCTGAACCAATCCATCTTCTGTTTGCATATTTTCAATATCTATCCTCCTGCCTAAAACCTCATAAATTCGCTCTTTGGCTTTTTGCATATTCGGCAAAGCATCTGTTCCAACAATATCGCGCTTTCCGGTTTTTTGGTTTATCTTATCTTTGACTCCAAAAATTATCTTACCGCCACCTTCATTTCCAATTGCAACACAATATCCAAACAGTGATTTCTTTTGTGTATTGCCCTTCTTGCTCTCATCTTTTCCCAAAATAGAAATCTGCCCGGACATCTCTTTGAATTCAAGATGTTCGGTTTCCTTGTCGGCTGCCAATAATTTTTCTAACTCTTCTCTTGTCATTTTTATCTTTTTATAAATTTTCCAAAACGATGCTTTCAAATCCAAAAACATCCACTGCTTTGATGCATACTTTTCGATTTTGAACTTTCGGAACGGTAAGTTGCGCTTTGCGAATGACATGCAAAGAATCGCTATCATTTTCGGTATTACCGCGATAATCCTGCCAGCGAGAACGAAAAGTCACACCATCATAATCCGGATCGATACTCCAATATTCAATGAGCGAGAGCGGATCTTTGGCGATGATGTCGCGCAATTTTTCTTTGTCTTTATCGTCCAGAGGAATATTGTCAGGCGAAAGCAAAACATAGTTGTCCAGCTCAATCTCCAATTTCTCTTCGCTTTCAGAAATATTTTCTTTGGCGACCGGCTTCAACGACAGGTATTGCAAAGACGAAAAGCGGATTTTCCTTTTTTCAATCAAGTCCTTATAGCTGGCTTTGGTCTTAAGTTTGTCCAAAAGATCCGGCGGAATGACCAGCACTTCCAAATCTTTGTCGCTCAAACTCTGAATGGCTTCGGTGATGTCAAAAGTGAAATTCCAGCCCAATACCACAACCTTATTCCAGCCGCCCATGAAAGAAATTTTGAGCTCCTGCGCGCGCTTGAGCGTGGAAAGGCCGGTGAGCTTGCTCGGCGAATCCACCAGCACCAAAGTCCGGCTTTCTTTTATGTAGCCGATATTTCTGTTGGGATTTTGGTCATCGGTAAACGGAATCGCGCCGAAAAGCTGCAAAACCACATTGGCCAAATCGCCGACGCGGCGAAAAAGTTTTCCCGAAGCGAAAGTTTCTTTTTGATAGTCGCCGATGGATTGATAGAAAAAAGGTTTGGCATTCTGATCAATTAATCTTTTCCGCATCACCAAGCTCGCCGGCTTACCCAAATCGGACATGACCCACTTGCGATTTAATTTTTCCGCCACCGCTCCAGTCGTCCCCGAGCCAGCAAAAAAATCAGCAATTACAGAATTTTCTTGAGAAGATGCTTCTATTATTCTTTCTAATAATTTTTCGGGCTTCTGTGTATTATAATCAAGTCTTTCATCTGCGACTTGGTTTATAAAGTTAATATCATCCCATAGATTGCCAACAGCAATACCCTTAACTTCGTCGTAATATCGAATTAGCTGCTTTTTTCCATTCTTTGTATGATATATTCTTCCTTCTTTTTCAAATTTATCAATTGATTCTTGACTATAATCACCAAGAGGATTATCACGGCTATACAAACGGCCATCCTTATCTCTATGAATAAATTTATTGTTCGGACTGTTTAAGTCGATTGGCTTAAATGGTGTTTTGAAAAAATAATCATCGGACTTAGTATAAAAAAATATTGAGTCAGTTACTCTGCCATATTTATCAGAAGTGGTTTTAGCCCCTTTAACAACGCCACTTTTCCAAGTTATTTCGTTCCTAAAATTATTCTTTCCGAATATTTCATCCAACAAAATTTTCACATAATGTCCGACATGCCAATCAATATGAACATAAATTGACCCCTTGTCCGATAAAAGTTCCTTCATCAAAGCCAAACGCGGATAAAGCATTTTGAGATATGAAACCGTCCCGTCTTTCCAAGTGTCCGCATAGGCAAATTGTTCAATGACGGTCGGCTTTTGTTCCAAATTAACGCCGGGCAATGTAACTTTCGTGCGATAGTCCGCTTTGGAATCAAACGGCGGATCAATGTAGATCAAATCAATTTTCCCGCGCATTGAAGGCAGTCCACTCTCCGGGTCGCCAGCCAAAAGCGCCTGCATCACCAAAAGATTGTCACCATACACCAAGCGATTCATCCATTCCTTTTCATCCGCATTCGGCATTTGACCGGAAAAAAGTCCGGCTGAATCTTTTGCTGGCAAAACCAACTCATTGGTCTGCAATCCCAATTTATTCTGACTTGAAAGTCGTTCCAATATTTTTTCAACTTCCCTCTTGCCTTCATCGACAATTTTAGGAAGTTCATATATAAGTGAATTTTTCATAAAAAATTTATTTTTTTGATATTATAAACAGAAAAAAACCAATGACAAGAAAGACAATATTTACTAACCAAAGTTCTGATTGAATTTTCTTTTTTATTTTATTATTTGCATAACTATTTATAATTAGATAATCCAATAGAATCAAAAACATCGTCAAAGAACCTAAAAGAATAAGGATTAATCCACCAATGGACCATGGATTTTTATATGCTCGAAAAACCTGAAAATCTATTGAAACAAAAGTAAATAATGCAACAAAAATTCCAAGGGTTTCAATGATTTTCAATTTACTATCATCAATTTTTTTATTAAGCCTATCCTCGCTTGTTTTGATTTCATCTTTAATTTTTTCAGACTTCTTCTTAAAATCCTCTTCTATATCCTTCGCCATTTGAGATATACGACTTATGTACGTAAAAGGATCAGCCCCTTCGGCCTGATACTTTTCTTTTTCCCAGTAAGCTCCCGTACTGGATTCTGTTCTTTTATAAATAAAGACATCAGACATATTATTACACTAGAAAATTATCCGCTTCTGTATCAAATGCAATTATCGCGGTAATTACTTTATCAGTTTTAT
This sequence comes from bacterium, assembly GCA_021788105.1. Lineage (GTDB taxonomy): Bacteria > Patescibacteriota > Minisyncoccia > Moranbacterales > UBA2206 > JAJYJP01. Next base: position 21,553 of record JAJYKZ010000002.1, on the reverse strand, counting down.
CAAAATCACTTTTTTCTCCGATAATGTTATTAACATCACGATTTATAATCAATCCGTTTTTAACTTCTCCATTTTTTGTAGCGTTTCCCATTGCTAAATTTTCTATATTATTACATTTCATACCTGCAATTTCCTTAGGAACATTAAGATTAAAACCAATTTCTTTTATATCTAAGCCTGCAATTTTTTCTTCTTTAAACATTTTTTTTACATACTCGAGCGTTTCTTCTACAAAAAAACTTTTCACATAGCCTATTCGAACAACTTTTATATGCAAGTCATCAATAATCAACTCTGTTATTTTTCTAATATTTTCAATAGTTGATATTTCTTTGTGATTTTTTAATATATATATATCTGCACGAGTTTTTGAAAAAGTTAAATTAAAATCTTTGTACTTCAGAAAGAGTCTAGGCAATTCACTGGGAGCGCCATTTGGAACTGGAATATATTGAGTTTGCTCACTATTGCCAATCTTCTCTTTCAGCTTAAATGATATTTTTTCGAAACTTTCATTGTATTCACTTTCGAAAAACCACGCCAGCTGCACTTGTATAATTTCTTTTGTCATAAATTTATTTTTGAAAATTAAAACTTAGATAAATTTCATTAAATTCAACAAGATGCCTAACTTTGTTTATTTTTTTCCATTTACAACATCCCGGATCAATTTCACTCCATTTATTGTAAATACTCTCGGCTATTTGCAACGTTAGCAATCCCTTTTTAACCAACTCAATCAGAATGCCGATGGCTCCCACAACATTAATTTTAGAATTTTTGAAAAATGTCCTGATTGGCTGATCATTGGTCAATAAAACACTTCCGGAATTTAATACTGTCCACCTGGCGATTTCTCTATCTGCCTCTGATTTAAGTTTTGAAAAATCATATTGCCAAGACGAAGTATTTATCGTTGAAGTAATTGAATGATAATCAACATTAGCCAAATAAAAGGAACTTCTATATTTATCAGTAGATATGGTTGAGGTAATATTGTTAAAATACGAATTATCCCATACCAAAGTTGAATCGTTCTTTTTTGGAGTTCGCAGCCATGGCTCAAACAATCCGACATAAGAATATGAAAAAATACTTTGACCAAAAATTTCTCCCTCGATTTTCGGAGTTATGACCGCATTTCCTTTACAAAAAGAAAATAACAAATCCAATTTATCTACCCTTTGAAAAGAGAAATAAACCGATGAATCAACGGCGTAATAAGTTGTATTTGAGTAATTTGTATTTGTATCTAAAAATTCCATATTTTTATTTCCATCCTTGACCAATAATCCTCCACACAATCTGTTCCTGTGGAATATTAATTATTCCTACTTGCGTTTGTTGCGGGATGTTTTGCTGGACTTTTTTAAATTCCATATTGATTCCGAAATGACTGCCGCCTTCAGCGTTTTCCACGAAGGCAATCTTGTATTCTTGGTTCTGGCCTTTGGCGAATTCCATTTCCGGATTCCAGATTGTCCGCATATTCATTTCTTTAGCGTATTCCTCATAAATTTCCGTCATCAGATCAGAAAGCTCCTTGTCGGCAAGAACCACAGACTTGATTCCCAAATCTTCTTTGGCTTCTTTGCGTCCGATGTAGTATTGATGCGAATATAATTTTTCCGTTAGAAATTCAATCACTTTTTCCACTTCATCCTCCTTCATCGGTTCCTTGTGGCTCTTGAGCAATCTTTTGGCCAAAATCTTGATCAGGTTGTGCGTGCGGTTAATATTGCCCAACGCCAAAGGATGGATCGATGGGTTGCTTTCCACAAACTTATTAAAAATCTTGGTCAAGTCTTCGTCACTTTTAATGCCAAACTTATTTTTTGCCAGATCAAAATAGCTCATTACTTCTTCCACGGAAATTGGAATCCTATTCTGCGGATTTTGCGGATCGACTGGATTGAAAAAGTTTGAGGTCGACGGATCAATTGGTGAAAGCTCGGACATATCACTCATTACAATTTCATCAGCACCGAGTGAAATCATGGTTGCGGCACTGTGAGCTTTGTAAGGAATGATCACTGAAAACTTATCACAATATTCACGAATCATTGAAACCAAGCGCCAAGGCACCATGGTGTCGCCACCGGCGCTATACAAAACCAGGTCGATTTTTTCCTGTTTTCCTATTTTTCGCAACTGTGAGCTAATAATCGGAATAATATCCATTGCTACCCGAGCATTAACCGGACCTTGGCGGTCACTGGTTACATAGGTTATGACCTTGGAACCTCTTTTTTGCTCAATTTTTTTGATAATTTCTTGTGTATTCATAAAATAAATTATTTAACCTTTTCACATATTTATTTTTTACGAGTTTTGCCTTTTGCGAAACAAAACGCCGATTGTTTTCAAACAAATCTGAATATCCAGCCAAAGAGACCAATTTTCGATATAATAAAGATCCAGCTTGTATTCGTCTTCGAAATCCAATTCAGACCGCCCGGAAACTTGCGCCATTCCCGTCACGCCCGGCTTAATCGTCAGAAGCCGCCGGTGATAATCCATATATTTTTCCACTTCCCTTTTCTGGTGCGGCCGGGGACCGACCAAGCTCATCGATCCGAAAAGCACGTTGAAAAATTGCGGCAGTTCGTCGATGGAATATTTCTCAATAAAACTTCCGACAAGCGTTTTGCGCGGATCGTTTTTAATTTTATATAGCGGACCCCTTCGAACGCTCTGCTTTTCAATCAGTTCTTTTTCAAATTTAAGCGCCTCTCCCAAATTGGGATTTTCTTTCGTTACGCAATACTGCCATTTCATATAGCGGAATTTATAGACGAAAAATTTTTTTCCGTCGTTTCCCACCCGTTCGTTTTTATAGATGATCGGGCCGTCGTCTTCCAGCCAAATGGCCAAAGCAGCGCCCAGCATGACCGGCGAAGTAATGATAATCCCGGCAATCGAAACCAAAACATCGAAAATTCTTTTCAAAATTCTGCCCCAACCGTCTAGAGGAGTGCTTTTCACTTCAATCAGGGGTTCTCCGTTTAAAACTCCGACTTCGAAACGCGAAGTTTGAAGAGTTGTCGGAATATATTTATAGACAATGTTATTGATGGCGCAATAATCGACCAGTTTTTCCTGCTCGTCATCCGTAACGGACGGCTCGCATAAAATCATCTCATCGATTCCCATTTCCTGCTTTATGCCTTTAATCACTTTGAGATGAGCTGTTTCAATCTGATCAACGACCCGGTATCCCAAATTTTTATTATGCCTGATCAATTTAGAAACCGTATCCATCTTGCCATTTCTTCCGATAAGCAATACGCGATGCACGCCGATTCCCCGTCCGCGCAACAATCCTTTTTGCACCAATTGAAGAAAATATCTTGCCACAACAACATAAATGACTGCCAAGCCCCAGGCGCTTAAAATAATAAAACGCGAAGAGAACCACTCGCGCTGCAAAAAGATGGCGACAATTATGACCACCAGTCCGATCGAAGTGGCATTGAAAACTTTGAGAGATTCTTTCCAAAATTTTCTGGTAACCCGGATGTCATAAAGTCCTTCAAGCGCATAGATTATCAGAAACAGCGGAACGACTGCCAAAACGACTTTGATGTAAATGCTGAAGGGAAATTTGTACAAAATAGGTTTCAAAGCAAGAATTTCCGGCACATTTCTAACCGAAAAAGCGGTCACAGCCGCCAAGACTATCATAACAAAATCAACAGGAACCTGAATTGCGCTAAAAAATAATTCGGATCTTTTCATAATTTATGAAAATTGAATCCAGGATTTATCAAAGCAAACCTATAAGCCGGATTTTGTGCCAAAATTGTCTGAGCGAATTGCTCATAAACAAAATTGAAGCAATCATTTATCTGGTCCTGTCATTACTGGCAGGATCGAGCGGCACTTCTAGCGCTTCCTAGGGGAGAGCTAGACACGGCCTTGCATTCAGGTAAGGATTTAGCCGTTTCACCTCCGGCGTTTCCACCGGAGCTATCCCCGAAGGGATCCGTGGTCTTCTCAGCCACAGCGTCTCTGTTCGCACCTCGCAAGTTACCCTGGATGGGCGTTACCCACTACCCTTGTCCCGCCAAGCGAGACTGAATGTCCGGACTTTCCTCAATCCCGCTGAGCGGGACTGCGATTGCCTAATTTGCCTTGATAAAGCCTAAATTCAATGTTAAAGCAACACCTTTATAATAGGGGTTTTTTTGCTTTTTGTCAATTTGAAAAACCTGTCAAAAAATTCCGGTTATGACGAAAGCATTTGGAAATATTCAAGTTAATTGCCCTTGCTTTTAAATCGATTTAATATGTTCCCCAGTCTCGATTTCAAAACTGTTTTTTCGCCCGGCGGATCTGGCGTTTCCTGAAGAATCAATTTTCTTTTTCCATCGCTTCTGAAAAGTCCGAAGTTATATTCGGGAGAAAAATTTTTGCCGATAATTTTTCCGAAACAATTTTCCGGCTCTTCATCGGACGCTTCAAAAAAACATATTTCGCACGGCAGACGCGCTCCGTTATTTTTCAGATCTTCCAGCATCGGACGCAATGCGTCAAAAAAAGATTCGTAAAATCTTACTTGCTTTTCCTCGTTCCCCCAAAAACCGTTAGTTGGAAATCCCACTTCGCCCAATTCATAGTCGAAGCCCCAGCCAGAAACTATTCTGAAAACTTCCTGAAGTTTCCCGAGCTGGCCAAACCAGCTTTTATATTTCCATCCGGCTTCCCGGATCGGCCAATACCAAAGACCGGGAAAATAATTAAGGCTGATGATATCGAAGTTGTCTTTTATTTTTTCAAATTTTTTAAGATAGCTGTCAATCCGGATGCCCAGCCGGAAAGCCGGCGTCAAATTTCCGACAAGCATCGATGCCGCAAGCTTAATGTCGGGATTATATTCAAAAAAAACTTTTCTGGTTATGCGGCAAAGCTTGGGCAGGTCTTCGGCGGCAATCGGGTTGTAAACAAAATTATTCAATTCATTCAGAATTTGGATTTTTTCAATCTTGAAATCAAAATCGGTTTCCAAATATTTTCGCACTTCCTCGATATATTTTTTATAGGCCGTAAAAAATTTTTCTTTGTCTTTTTTATAAAGTCTGACTGCCCAGCGCGGCGGATTGGAAAGGATAATGGCTGGCGGTTCCAAGCCCGCTTTTTTCATCTGATCCTTTGCCATTTTATAGCGCGCAAGCTGGACGCGATTGTAATTTCCCGGTTCCGGCTCAATCCTTTTCCAATGCCAGTCGTAATGAACCGACTTAATCCCTTCTTGGCGCAAGTCCGAATAAAGCCTGCGCAGCCTTTTCGCGCCGCTCAAGGCGGCATAATCGGCGCTGTGGTCTATGGCAGAAAACTTCAGATCCAACTGCAAATGTTTCTTTGTCATAACATTTATACGATTGGTTTAATATTTTAATACAAAAAAACCGGACAAATATTGAAATATGGCCGGCATTGATTTTGAAGTAAAGCTGCCTTCGCTTGTATTATCTTTCACGCAGCTTAAAGAATATAAAATGATGGAAAATCCGACGCTCCACAGACCGGACTGGAAAGAAAACTTGTTTTTTCTGTTTTCCGGAATGGTTATCAGCGTGCGTTTTATCTTATCGCAGTCGGCCTCCATTTTTTGAATAATATTTCCGCCATGTTCGGCTCGGCCTGGATTTACATCGGAATTCCCGCCACCCTGATTTCCTATTTCTTGGCATTCTGGCTTTATAATAAAACGACCGACCGAGTTAAAAGTTTCTGACCTAATTTGAAACCAATCCGGTTAGCGCGGAAAAAAATTGCGGATCAGTCGAACCGTCGATCTTGAACAAACTTATTCCTCCAAGGCGCAGTTTCTGCGCAATAGAAATTTTTTGCCGAATAGATTCCGCGTCTTCAAAAGTTACCAAATGCTCGCCATCGTTTGTTTGATACGCAAAAGAAAGTTCTCCGCCGTCCGTTCTTTTTGGAATGACTTTTTCAGACGTCGCTTCGGCCATTGCCGCCGAATAGCTAATGCTGCCGATATTAGTATAGCGAAAACCGCCGGCATTTTTCACAACTCGAAATTCCCAGCCGTAAGTCGGGATTCCCAAGATCAATTTTTGCGGAGAAATATAGCGAAGCGCGTATTGCATCACTTGTTCCACCCATCGATTGTCCGCGTTGGACGCGGTTGGACTTGATGCCGCGTTCTCAAATGTCTGCGACCGATAGACTTGAAAAACTTCGTCGTAAGCCATGATTCGCACGCTGTCACAATACTCATTGAGCGCCGGATAATCGTTGGCCCAGCTCATCGCCCGCGTGCCGGTCCATCCGGCCGGCGGCAAATCATCGGTACGCGCTTCTACCGTGCAATTCAAACTTTTGCCGAGAGGTTGTAATTTTTGGTGGAGATCTTTGAGAAACAGAGAAAAATTATCGCGATCAGAAATATTTTTTCCTTCATAATCAATGTCTGCTCCCGAAAAATTATTTTCTTGAAGCATGCCGGCAATCGCATCGACATGCTTATTTAGTAATGCCGGGCTGGCAAAAACTTCGTGCATTGCGGAAGCATCGGTCCACAAGATCGTCGGTACGATGCGCACATTTTCCGTTCTAGCTTCCCGAAAAAGTTTCGGCCAGGGCGCCGAATTTATTTTTGCCGTATCGATGAGATCACCATCAGAAGAAACTCCGAAAGCGAAAGGATTGAGCTCGCTGAAAAGATTCAGATTGTTACTCAGTGAATCCGCGCCTTCGCTTTTCCGCCAATACGGGATCCAGCCGGACACAAAAAAAGGCGCGCTATTCAAAGAAGGCGAATTTATTTTTTTAGTATCGGATACTGTGGAACTTTTTTTCTCCGAAGAAAGATCAGGATTATTTTTACTTGCGGAATAAAAAATCACGCCGGCCGCAAAAAGCGCCAAAATAAAAGAAAATAGAGCGATAAAAATAATTTTTCTGGACATAATTTATCTATTTTCCCATATGCCGGACAAAAAAGCAAAGACTCTTTTATTCAGTCGTCTTGCCGTCAAACTCGTCGGTTTTGTCCGTCATCGCGTCATTTTTTGTGGCGTGCGTCACGCCATCGCGATGTTCCGGCGGAGAATAAATCGTATAAAGTTTCATTGGTTCGTCGCCGGAAGTATTAATGATGTTGTGCCTGGTTCCGGCCGGAATGACAACGGCAAAGCCATCCGCAATCTCATGCTCTACGCCGTTCAGACTTGCTTTGCCCATCCCTTTTTCGATGCGGATGAATTGGTCAAGCGCATGCACCTCTTCGCCGATTTCCTCTTCTGGCAAAAGACTCATCAGAACCAGCTGGCTGTTTTTTCCCGTGTAGAGAACTTTGCGAAAATTGCCATTTTCTTCGGCCGCTTTTTCAATATTTGCCACATAACCCTTCATAATTTTTATTATTTTAATTATTAATTATTTCTATTATATCACTTTGAAAATTTTTGCGGAATAAAAATATTTAAGTTTTTTTTCAACAAAAGGCCGGGTTCCTCCTGCCCGGCTTTTTGTTTCTCTAAATTCATTATTTTCTATCTTCTTTATCCTTGTCCTCTTTATGTCCGGCATGCACCATCGCCGCCGATCCGCTCCAGCCGCTGAAAACTATTACGAGAATGCCCGACACGATGTCGCTCCAAAGAACACTGATGTTGCTTCCGAACAAGAAAGGGGAAATTATAAGCCACGCACCCAAAACAATATTAATCCAATTAAGTCCCGCGGTTGTTTCCGGGGTGAATGCCCGTATTAAGGACAAAACCGCAACGATTATACCCACAATCACCGCATTGGTGGCTTGTCCCGAATTGGGAAAAATTATAACCAGCGGAGAAATAATCAGCCATACGCCCAATATGATGTTTATAATGCTGGCAGTTGTAGATTGAGTTCTATCAGCCATAAAATCACCTCCTTCTTGATTGATTTTTAATTTATTAACAACGTAATTTTTATTACAAAACCCCGCTTTCTTTATTTCTTTAATTTAATTTCTAAAATATCTCTTGTTATTACTACAACCGAATTATCTTTTAAAACTCAATGGCGCAACAAATAAATGACCAGCAAGGCCAGCGCGCCCCACCAGCCCAAATCAGACACGATAAAGCTCAGGGTTATTTTTTTCTGCAACAAGCCCGGCAGAGTTTCTCCGGCGCAGCCCTCCTTTTCCCGTTCCAGCAAAAATGGACTGACTTTGAAAGAAAGATAATAACCGTTGGCAATAAGAATAATTGCAATCAAGGCATGCGCAAGCGGAATGCCGACAAAATTCGCGTGGCGATAAAAAATCAGACCGCCAACGATCGCCAGAAAAACGCCCGCCCAGATGAGCGGCTTCGTCACTTTGTGCGCGCGGATAGTTGCTTCGGTCCAATATGAAGACCGTCGGCCCAAGAGGCCGTGGAATTCAATAACCGTAACGGATCCCAGACCGACAACAAAACCGGCCAGAAGCAAAAACAACCCGATGAAATTTAAAAAATTAAAAGGAGTATCTGTCGACATACTCCTAATACATTCCGAGTAAGCTAAAAATTAACTTAAAATATTTTCTTTCATTCTTCGTGAAAGATAAATGTTTCCCTTGTAATCCAAGAACAAGGCTTTCAAGTCATGGCGGTCAGCAAATTCCAATCCTTTTTCTTTTCCCATAAGCACCAGAACTTTGGCGCGCCCGTCCGCCTCAACGGTTTTTTCCGCGATCACCGTCACAGTTTTTATTTCGTAGGAAAAATTTTCCGGATCTTTGGGATTGACCAAATGATGAAATTTTCTGCCTCCGATCGTCCAGCGCTTCCGACTGATTCCCGAAGTGGCAATGCCTTCATTCTTCAGTTTCAACATCAGCCGATCATCTTCCAATCCCTCGATCCCGATCCGCCAGTCTTCACCCTCATCATTAACGCCTTGCGCAAGCATATCGCCTCCGGCATCCACGATAAAATTCTGAAATCCTTTTTCTGAAAGATAGTTTGCCGCTTCGTCCACCGTATAGCCCTTGGCGATGCCTGTCGTATCGATTCTTTTTTTGATTGTGACTGCCCGCATTCTTGCGTCTATGATCAAATCATCTTCCAGACCGCCTTCAATTTTTTCCAAAAAAATTTCTTTTCCGCTCCGATCGTTAAAATCATGGCTTTTAAAATCTTTGTCATAACCGATGCGCTCCAGATTTTCAATTACCCGCGGATCAAAATAGCCTTCGGAAATTTTGTTAAACTTAAGGCATAATTCCAAAACTTCCAGCATCTCCGGAGAAACCCGGATTTCTTTTCCAAGATTCTGATTGATTTTTGAAAGTTCGCTGTCCGGCCGGAACCGGCTGAAGATTTTTTCGTTTTTCTCAAAAATTGTCCGGATTTCCCGGAACGCTTTCCGCGCCGAATCCTCTTTCGTTTTTTCTAAAACTATGTCTGCCGATACGGTTGTTCCCATTGCCCTGAATTCCGTCTTGAAGGTTTGTCGATTATTTTTATCCATATTTGATGCGCCTAGGTCTGTTATGATGTCTTGGTTTTTTTGTTCGAAGATTTGGAAGAAGTTTTCGAACTGCTTGTTGTGACAGGCACGACCTGTGTGATTATTTTTCCCGGAATTACGGTTTTAATGGTCGTATTCTGGGCCACATCCGTCAGCGGAGAATGCGCCGCCTTGTTTAGAATGCTGTCCCGCGACGCGCTGATTTCATTTTGAATAACAGCACCCGGATTCGGACTGTCGGAATCGGAAGCCAGATCATTCCGAATATCGGCCAATTTTCCATTGCCGTCTTCAATTCTTATTCCCATCGCAAAAATAAACAAAGCAAGAAGTCCCGATAAACCAATGAGGAATTTTTCCAATTTATTTTTTGCAACCATATTTTTTAATTGTCTTGATTTAAAACCGGATCCCGGCCAAACTTTTGAGCGAGCGCCGCCCCCAAACTTATAAGATATATCACCACCAAAATAAACGAAGAAAACAAAAAGGCGCTGCCGACATAAAAATTATTATTGATATCGGTCCCGTTGAAATATCCGTGTACCACCACAAAAATAAACGCGACTGGATTCAAAAAATGCAAAACCCTCCAAAGCCAGTGATTCATATGCGAGCGAAGAAAAGAAGTGACCGCCATAATGACCATAAGATAGAAAGCGATAATACCGAGGCTCATGTAGGTCGGATTAACCAGGGCGGTATGGGAATAAAAGGGAATGGCCACTTCCTTAAAACTCAGGGCGAAACTTCCGTGAAAAAGAAAGCTTGTTCCGTGCACCAGGCTCCAAAAAATCGCCATCGCCCCCGCGAACGCATGCAGGCCGAAACTGTATATGGGCTGGATAATTTTTTTGAGAAGAGGATTGCGAATCGCCAATCCCAAAAAAACCGTCAGCCAAAGAAAAATAAAACCGATCATTCCGGAAGCGCGCGAAACATACCAAACCCAGGGAGTTCCTTTGCTCAAATTTTGAATGACCGAATCTACTTGCTGTTTGGAATTGCCGGGATAATCGCTCGAATCCAGCGGATTGGTTCCCGCTAAAATTTCCGCTCCGTCCAAATATCCATCTCCGTCCGAATCCGGATTGCCCGGGTCGGTATGATAAATTTGAATTTCTCCTTGATCAGTCAGTCCATCCAGATCACTGTCCACAATGACCTGTCCTTTATAATCCACTTTTTGACCAGTTCCTGGCACGCCAACGTTTTTCAATTGATCCGGAGTTTCAAAGTTGTCGTCGATTCCGTCCAGATTATTATCTTTAACTATGAAATTTTCATTGATCGTCGGGTGCGGATCCACATCGTCGTACAAACCGTCGCCATCGGTATCATGGCGAGTCGTCGTAGTTACTATCTGAGTGACTGTCGGACTAAGCCTGGTTGTAATGGTTTTGGTTTCTGTTTTTTGAGGCTTGTCATTGGAAGGATTAGTGTTAATAACCTGGAAATGTCCGTCGTCCGATTCGCCGCCATCACTTTCGCTATCCGCATGGACCGGCCGATTCATTTTTTCCGCGACGAAAAATGCCAGCACAAAAATAAAAAAACTGGCCAGAATAATTGAAAAAATTTTTGCTTTCCTTTTTTTCATTAAGAAGCTTTTGCGGCTATTTGTTGTTCTTTTTATTATTATACCAAAAAACCTCGTTTCGGGCGAGGCTTTTTATTTTTGTTAATTTTTTCATTTTGTTTTGGCCAGTTTTCCGTCGCAAGTATTTTTTGCCCACAATCCCCGCTCTTCATTTTTAGCTTCCTGTTGTGCAGCCATGAATTCGGCTTGATACTCATATGGAACATCATAAGTATATTCATAAGCATAACCGTCCCTGACCATCATTTCGTTGAAATTTGTTCCGTCTTCCAAATAAACATAACGAAGGAGCCTTCCATATTTGTCCCGGTTAGATTGAGTCGCGTCCGCTTTTAATGTAACATTTTTTCCGTTTAGCGTTTCTTTCGCTTTATCGGAAGCTTCAACGCCGAAACATTGGACCGGTTTTCTCGGATCGACGGTTTCGGGCGTATTGATCCCGATAAGCCGCACTGATTCTTTCTTTCCGTCAATATCAACATCAATCGTATCGCCGTCAACCACTTTCATAACATGATATGTGTTTTGCAAACCGGCTTCGCTGGCAGTTTTTATTTTATTTTTAAAAATCAGCTCGGGAACGCCATAACTGAGAACTAAAACAAAAATTACGGCTGCAAAAAGAATAATTTTCTCGGGAGTCGACAATTTAAAATTCCATTTTTTCATTTTCCTATTTGATCGAAACCAACTGGATGTCAAAGATAAGCGTCGCATTTGGCGGAATCACTCCGGGCACCCCGCTCTCCCCATAACCAAGACTCGGCGGAATCGTAAGCGTCCTTTTTTCTCCCACCTTCATTCCCAGAAGCCCCTGATCCCAACCCTGAATCACCTGCCCTGCGCCGACCGTAAAAGTGAACGGTTGTCCGCCGTGATTGGCGGTAGAATCAAACACCGTCCCGTCCGTAAGTTTTCCCGTGTACTGCACGGAAACTGTGTCGCCGTTTTTTACGACCTGATTGCCGGTTCCCGGCTGTGTCGTTTCAATTTTTAGTTTCATAGAATTTTGATTATTAGAATTATTATTGGAATTCTGATCGGTCTGTTGCGGTGTTGTCTGAGATTGAGATTGTGATCGGGACTGTGATTGATCTGCCTGGTTGGATTTATCCGTTTCTGTAGTCGGCGCGATGCTTTTGTCACGAATGATAATAACTCCCAAAACCATAAGAATCGCCACAACAAGAATGATGATTTTTTTGTTCATAAAAAGTCTTAAATTTTACTTTTTAATTATAACACACACATTAAGGCTAGCGTAGAAATTATGGGATGGCAAGCATCTTATTTAAGTTGCCCGCTTGTATACAGGAGCTTGAAGCTTATCGGCCAGTTCTTTAATTTCATAAGTAAAATTCAGGCTTCCGCAGATCGTTATTTTCATATTATGATTAAATTTTATAGATTATTTACTTATCCTTTCCTGTTTTAAACTGCAAATTCGGAGGAGCAACTTTGTCTGGCGTTCCACGATACTGGTTTTGCAATTTTTGAGTTACCGGATCTTTTAATTCCGCGAAAAGCATCATCGCGATCGGATCTTTGTATTTTAGCTTAATTCTAAAATTTCCAACGTTCTACTTCAGGAATGTTATCCCTCACCAGTTTCGGGTATTCGTTTTCTTTTTCCAAATTTGTTTCAAAATGTTTAAATTGTTCCATATTAATTAAATAAAATTTTAGCTAATTCAAAAAAGTCATTTATTACCATATCTGCTCCGACTGATTGGAGTCTATCTTTAGTGAAAGTAGTAGTTATTCCGCAAGCCTGGCAACCAGCCGCTTTGGCGGAAAAAATGCCATTGTCAGAATCCTCAATAACCAGACACTCATTTGGATTTTCATTCAGTTTTTTAACCGTATTTGCGTAGGGTTCAGGATGCGGTTTGCCGTTTTTCACCTCGTCGCCTGTAACCATAATATCAAAGAAATTGGCAAGATTGAATTTATTTAGAATTTTGTCTTGCTGATATCTTCTGCCAGAAGTAGTCAACGCATAACGGTATCTTTGATTTCTTTTTAGTTCTTGTAGAAATTCATAAGCTCCGGAAACTAATTGCATATCACTTAAGGCATATTGGAGATACAGATTTATTTTCTTCTTAATCATTTTTTCAATGGGTTCATTTCCTTTTCCATATTTTTTGCTGGCATAAGAAAAAATGTCTTCCAGTTTTTTGCCCCGAAAACCATCCCATTCAAGTTTAGGAACTATCATGCCGAACTCGCGGCAAGTTTCCATTTCCGCTTTTTCGTGGATAGGTTCGGAGTTAACAATAACTCCGTCCATATCGAATATTAGAGCTTTGATATTATTCATATCTTTTATTAATTTTTTCAATCTTATTTTCCAAAGCTTTTTCTATGTCCACATTCATCGCTTTAGCCAAAAGCAAGGTAACTATTAACACATCAGCAATTTCATTAGGAAGATTTTTCCCATCATAATCTTTTTGCTTATCCTTTCTTTGCATTGCATTGAACGACAAAACTTCATCGCAAAGCTCTCCCACTTCTTCGGAAAGTTTTACCGTGCGAGCCAGGATTCTTTTTTCTTGGTCAGGATAAATTTCGTGGCTCGTTTTGAGTCTTTGGTCTTCGAGACTTATAAAATCAAGTAAATCTTTTAGGTCCATTGATTTTCTCTTAAATATTTTATTAATTCTTTAACCCCTAACCCTCTATGGCTTATCGCGTCCCGTTCTTCATCGGTAAGCTCGGCATAATGTTTTCCGTTTTTCAGTTTAAAAATCGGATCATAGCCAAAACCTAATTCGCCCTTGAATTCATCGGAAATCACTGCTTCGATATTATTTTCATAATTCCAAAATTCTTTAGTTTTTGGATTGTAAATAACCAAAACGCCAGTGTATCGGCAGGTTCTTTTTTCTTCCGGAATATTTTTTAGTCTTTCTAATAGTTTATGACATCTGTCTAATTCCGTGCCGTCGTGCCATCTTTTGGCGTGAATGCCAGGTTCTCCGTTTAATGGGTCAACGAATAATCCGGTATCGTCAGCCAAAGTAAGCAAATTAGACTTATCGCCATAAAATTTGGCTTTCTTTTTGGCATTTTCCAAGAGATTATCAGCATCTTCTTCTACATCATCAGTTATGCCAACATCTTTTAGGGAAACTAATTCAATATCCGAACCGAGATTTTGAAATATTCTTCTGAATTGTTTCAGTTTGTTTTCGTTATTTGTGCCGATTAAGATTTTCATAATAAATTATTGAATCATTTTGTTAGATATTCAGAAATATATCCTTTATATTTATCTCGAACTTCTTGAGGTATATTGGAATAAGCTCCAATTATTTTTCGGCAATCAGGTTCTCCAGATTAGACAGTTTTCGCTGCCACTGCATCAATTTCAATACTACAACCTTCTTTGACAAAACCAGATACTTCTACAAGCGTGCTGGCTGGCTTGCTATTTGCGAAGAGTTCATCCCTTATAGAGGATACGGTTTTCGCATAACTGATATTTTTTACATAAATCTGGAGCTTGACTACATCATCGAAGGTCATATCTGCTTCTTTCAATATCTCAGAAATTCTAGAGAAAACGAGCCTGACTTGCTTCTCTACATCACCTTGATGGATGATTGTGCCATCGATGTCCTGAGGTAACTGCCCCGTAATAAAAAGCAAGTTACTGTCTCCGCAGGGCACAAGTACTCCTTGGCTGTAAGCTTTTGTAGGGATTCTCAGAGAAATTGGGTTAATTTTTTTGTTTGCCATAACTTTTGTGATTAGTTAAATTTCAAAAACTTGATAATCACCTTCTTCTAAGGCATAAATTGGAAGATTTTTATCTCCATATTCTTTTAATTCTTCATAAGCCATATTCCAGTCTATTGAGCCACGTGGGTCGCCTTTGCCATATTCCGTTGATTTGTAATGAGGAATAAATTTTATCGAAACCAAACCAAGACCATCCATACATTGTCGCCAATCACAAGTCCAAAAAGATTTGACCAAAACATCAGAACCAGCCGAACTGCCTACAACAACTTTGCCTTTCCATATTTCTGGCAAGTTGTATTGTTTCAGCCAATACCACAAAAGATGATCATCTCCACCGTAAATAAAAATAATGTCAGAATTTCCTACTTGCTCTTCAAACTTATCTGGCATTGCCAATTCAAAAATAGGATTAAGTTCATTTGAAAATTCCAAAAATCCTAATTTGTATTCTTCAAATTTACCTTCCCAATCTTCCCGTGGCTGAGCAAAAAAACAGAGTAGCATCTTTGGATTCTGTTTGGAATCTTTCAAAATCTCTTCGAAAAACTTTTTGGCTTTTTCTGGTTTATTTTTCAATCCTCCTGAATTTAAGATATATTTGGTCATAAAATTATCCTAATTTAAATTCTTTGATTAATTCAACGCAAGTTCCGTTTTCTCCCATCTTAAAGGCTCCGATTTTATCAATGGTAAATTCCTTAAATGAAATTTGAATTTCTTTAGCCACTCTTTCGGCAAGTTTTTCATCCTTCAATCTGGTTATTGTCATATGCGGATGATAAAAATTCATCGAATCAGGATAGCCGTATTTTTGGATATTCTGTAGTTTTTCTTCAGAGAACTGCATATTATAAGCATTGGCATATTTTGCCCGCAAATGACCTTCCCTCAATGGATTTAGTTTTTCAACAATCTTTTCATGAATATTTTTAATTTCGTCTGAATATTCAGCTCCTATTCCAATATATCCCTGGTTTGTATTTATCCCATTAGGAATAAACTTTATTGAAGAAAATTTTTTTACCAATTCATCAATAGCCTTAAATATTTTATCCTCGTTGTGTTTCGGATATTTCGGAGAATAAATTGTGATATGTGGATAGAAATTTAAGTTATCAATAGCGAAGTAGGCGTCTTCTTTTTTAGATACCTCTTGGCTAAGTTTTGCCATTTGCTCCGCAATTTCAATGGGCGGTTTGAAAGCTATGTTGATTCTGATAAAATCTTCGGTCATATAAAAATATTCGCCTATAAATGATTATTTTTTACCCACAAATCTTCCTTTTTCATTATAGTCCACATCTTCCCATTTCGTGTTAAATGAATTTTCTAAATCAAATATTTCAGCATTATTGGTTTCAGTATCATAGATTGCATAACTCGCAATGCCAGTTTTATGGGTAGAAAGTTCTCCTGGATTCAGGAGCAAGCAATTTCCAATATTTTTCTTATCTTTGTTGTGTGTATGACCATAAAACACGGCGTCGTAGTCGCCCGATTTTGCAATTGATTCAGCGAAGTCTTCGTAATGAGTAATGAATATTTTCTTTCCGCCCAATTCCAATTTATCAAACGTATTTTCGCTCATTTTCAAATTGCTGCCCTCACCGGAAGCAATATTCAAAATCTTTGCGACATCGCCATCGTTATTGCCCCAGATAGCGAAAACTGGAATTTTTGAATCTGCCAAAACTCTCGCAATACCTGGGTTTATAAAATCACCGAGACAGATTATTTGTTCGATACCACGCTCTTCAATCTCATTTAAAGCCATCTGAAGATTTCTTCTGTTTTCGTGGATATCAGAGATGACTGCGATTTTCATAATATTAAAAATTAAAGTTTATAAATTAATTTTTTCATATGCTTTCAAAAGAGTCTGCCAGGCTTCATATATTTCAGACAATTCTTTTTGCATTTCAGGAAACATGGCCAAATCCCGAAAATCTCTTTTCATTTTCGCATAAGCTCTTGGAAATCTTCCGTCTTCACCTGTTCTAACCATATCAAAATAAATTGTGTCGGTCATATGGCTAGCCGAATCACAAAAAGCCATAATCCTTGCCTCAAGCGTTTCAGGCATAACATCCTTGCATCGGTGCGATCTAACACAATGAAGCACTTTGTCCATTTTTTCTTTTGGATAGCTTTCTTGTTCCAAAAATTTTCTAGCTCTTTCTTCTCCCCTGATTGCATGGTCAACTTCTGCTGGAACAGGATAATGCCCAAAATCATGAAGCCATACTGCTAAAAACACGACTTCTTTATTAGCCTCGGGATATTTTTTAAGCATTAATTTTGCCCACTTTTCCGCTTCGGGAACATGAGACAAAAGATGCCATGGATCAGAACCGAAATCACCGACCATTTTAAGAAATTCTGCTTTTGCTTTTTCAATTATTGATACCATAAAAATGTAAGTTAATTTTCTATAGAATAAATATCATACGCCACCTATTTGTATGGGTGGAATTTTCCACGGGAAGAAAAAGAGTAAAAATCATAATTGCCGATTTTACCAGCACCCGCCTCTCCCAACGCTTTGCGGACAATATCAGCGTGAGATATTGGGGTAAAAACTACTAATTTTACGTTTTTTGTGATCATAATTTAGTTAAAGTATGCTTATCAAATTCATATTACTTTATTATCTTTATTCACTGGAAAGCATTTTAATTATAGCCCAGATTGAAATAAAAAAACAGCCTTTATTTAGGCTATTATTTTCTTAGTAATGCCGCAGTCTGGAGGTGTTGCAGTTCAGTCAAATAATGGCTTGTTTTCAACAAAAATTGGAAATTAAGTCTGCCGTTATCGCAATGAAATTAAATTGTAAATTTATACTATGATTCTAGTGAATAGCTGGAAAAAATTCATTTGCATATCTAATACCTAGTTTACCCGAAATAATTTTCCACGACAAACTCAAACTGCTTCAAAAATAATTCCTTGAAATATGAAATATTATTTTGTTCGTAAAACAATAGGATTGCTTTTTTGTATTCCAAGACATCCACATCGCGATAGGACAGCATGGCTTTTCGATGGGAATGTAGAATTCCATTGGCTACGATGCGAGCTGTGCGTTTGTTTCCGTCTTCAAACGGCTGGAGATATGAAATCATAAGGAGAGCAACCAAGGCCTTGGCGAAAGGACTTCTTATATTCCTGACTGTTTCGGAAAGTTTGTCTGTCATTCGAGACAATTCTTTTTGGTTAGCTGGCGGACGATAGAGCGTTCCGCCAATGCCTACTCCGTGCGAACGAAAGTCTTCCTTAACATCAAGTCCCTCAACCAAAATGGCGTGCATCTTTTTGATTTTTTCCGTTTCAAATTCGAAAAAGAAATTCGGATTTTCCAAAATGAAATCCAAGGCTTTTTTATGATTGAGAATCATTTGTGCTTCCGCCTTATCTTTTCCTTCAGCCAGCCGATGTTCCTTAATGAGTGCTTCGGTTTCCAAAAGAGTGTAGGTATCGCCTTCAATTTCAGAAGACTTCCAAGAAAGTTCCACAATTAATCGTTCCCACTCCCTGCGTAAAATTGCAGGACTTTCTTTTTCCAATTTCTCCTTGGAACTAAGATATTTTTCGTTCATTTTCTCCAAACGGGCGTTTTCTTCTTCTGTAATAATTTCATCATTTAAAAAACCAAAGATGTTTTCGTTAAAAACAGGATTGATTTTTCTTTCCCTGAAATCAACCGCGAAATATTTCTCAACATCAATTTTTTTCAGTATTGAATATTGCGATGATGGACTGTAAACAATTGCACGTCCAGAACCCCGCCTCTCAATCAGATTGAGTTCCAGCAATTTATCCAAATCTCTGGTAATGGTCATCTTGGTAACATCTCCAACACTCTGCTGGATATACTCCAATATTTGCCCGCCCGACACGGATTTATTTGATTCAATAAAAGCTAATATGATATCTTGCCTTTTATTCAAATTTTTCTCCTTTATCATATATTTGCGTAACATTTTTATACTGTAATCGTAACATTTATGTTACGAAAAATCAACTCAAATTCAAGCGGTTATTTCAAAACATAGCTGGTGGCGCGGCCTTTTCCGACCGGCTTGATAATTCCGAGCTTTTTAAGCTTTTGGAGTTCTGCCTGAGCTGTTCTTTTTGGAGATTTTAAAATATCCATTACATCGCTGACTTTTATTCTCCCCATCGAATAGCTTAAAAGTAAAGAAAAAAAAGCAGACAGAATTGGCCTGTTTTTTCTGCTACTCCTTACAAAGACGTCGTTTCTACTGCATAGGAAAAATAAAAAACGGGGAAACAGTCTTAATACTGACCGAATCCCCGCAACAAAACTTATTTTTAGTGACGACGTGGCGCCTGCACGTTGAACACTGGCTTCCCATTAACGATCGGATATTTTTCGATCGCCCAGTCTGGCCCGCCAAAGTTGTTAAAGCTCTCTCTGGATATGTGCCAGGCCATCTGCTTGAGCTCCTCAAAAGAATAATCGGGAAATGTTTTTCCAGGCAGGTCCCTTCCCATTATTCTGCCTATCATCGAAATAATTCTCCGCGAACCGGCGGTTGGAGCATCGGTATTATAATACAGATGCAATGCTCCAAGTTCTTGAGCACGCAATTCATCACTTGAATAGGGCGATTTTCTTATTTCTTCTATTCCCATTGAATCGAATCTTAAGTTAAACTCTGAAGCCGGAATTAGTGTATACACCCTATTATCGTTTTTGCCAGCCTGGTATTCGATCTCGGGAAACCATACTTCTTCCGCCGCCGCTCCGGTCGTGATGATTACTGTTGCCATCTTTCTTTTCTTTTGAGCGCACCATTGCGCTGCCTGCTGGATCTCCCGGATCATTTCCTCCACTTTGTCGCTTGTTTGATTATGATCGTGCCAACCCGATCCGAATTCAGGAAAGAGAAGTTTATCCCTCGGAACTATGCACGGAGACACAAGGCCACTTCCCATTTCCATCATAAAACTATTCAGATCGGAATAATCGCAAAGCCTGCGTCCGATCCATACCAGAAGAACAGAAAAAAGATTTTTTTCCAACGATTTGCTCATATCTCCTCCTTGCGATTTTAAAAATCGCCAATTGAATTATTTTTATGGAAGTATGCGATATTTTTGATAATCCAGTCTCTGGTTCCCCACGGATCGAATTTCATCACGTCCGCATAGTCCCACTCTTCGGACATTCTAAGAGTATCCATAACCTTTCTAGCGATATGGTCTTCCAGTTCTTTATTAGCAAGAGAGAACTCTCTTGCTATATAAACATACATCGCCCCGTGGGTTTCAATCCCCTTTGTTTCCTCTTTTATCCGCTCGAGTTCCCTTTCGTTTTCTTTAATCCTCCAGTAGTCCTCAATATCCCTTATAGCCAGAGAAAAGAAGGCAATGAAGAAAATATCAGCCATAAATTGACCAACCAGACCAGTTAATGAAAAGGCCCAGCCAACACTATAAACCGCAAGAGCAGCCGATAGTGCAAACAGAATAATGATGGGATAATCAGTCTTTCTCCTGAGCATCTTTACGCGGATTTTTACAACGACAATAGCCAAAACGAATGAGATCACGGCCATCGTCAAGAGCGGCCAGAAATTTGCAGCGTAGATATTAAACATTCTCCCTCCTGCGTTTTTTGGCTCGCCAGCGCTTTATTTTATTTTCAAAAAGCTCAAATTACTCTAGCATTAAATATATTATCGGTCAAAATAAAAAACGGCAGATCCACGGTTATGTGAACCTGCCATTTACAGAAATTGCCTGCTTACGCTTTCCTTGCATTCCCGATTGGACGATCAAAAAGATCATTGCAAACAATCAGCAACGGCTCGAAAAGCTGGTTATCGCTAATTGCGCATATTTCCCTGGCATCTTCCAGAGTCATCCACCGGAAGATCATCCAGATAACAAGCAGAATTGCTTCTTCGGAGTGTTCGTTTATCCCCGAAAATCCGCCTATGAGATCGCGCCCTTCCTTAAATCCTTTTGAGTCCTTAGGTGCCATAATGGCGCCGGCATATTCGTGCCTCTCTCGGTTACGGCTTTGCCAGGCACTTATATGCTTGGATATTACGTTCATCATGCCCAAACGCCTTGTCTTTTCCTGAACATACAAAAAGCAGTCATGGTCCATCTCCGGTAAACATTGGCCGATCTCATTGATAAAATACCTTTTTCCGCTCTCTTTATGCTGGATAGTGAAATATCCGCCCGTCCTTTCTGGCTTCTTGTTTTCGGGCAATACCAGGAATCTTTTGACTACTTCTTCAGCTACTTTCAAAACTTCATCTCTTGGCACTCCAGCGATTGTCTGCATAAATCCCCCTTTTTCGAGCCATATTTTGTTAAAAAGCTATTCAAGACAAGTTATCACGACATTGTCTTATAGTCAATGATTTTGATCATTTTTTAATCTCTTGACTTCTGATTCAGAAATAAAATCAAAATGTTTGTCTTGAACCGCTTGTTTGGCTGCGTCGTCTTCTACTGCTCCAATATAATACTTAACCGTGGTTTCCAGTCTACTGTGCCTATCAAAGAATCGCCAAACATCATCTCTTGAACATCTAGCAATTGGTTTTTTGGTTACGAAGATCGCCTCGTGCATATCCGTTCGCCTTTCGATATATTTTCTCATCCATTCCAAGGATCTCTTGGTAAAAAACACTGTTCTCTCCTTATTGCCCTTGCCCACGATCTTGGCCTCTCTTCTTTCCCAAT
>JAJYKZ010000020.1 GCA_021788105.1 bacterium | reverse complement strand
ATCTGAACAATACATCCGAAACCAAGGAGCAACTCCAGAAAAGGTTCAGCTGAGACTACTTTAGACTCAAGTGTCA
This sequence comes from bacterium, assembly GCA_021788105.1. Taxonomy (GTDB): domain Bacteria; phylum Patescibacteriota; class Minisyncoccia; order Moranbacterales; family UBA2206; genus JAJYJP01. The sequence goes on along the minus strand of JAJYKZ010000020.1, from coordinate 16,187 downwards.
TGCCTCAACTGGATACCCTGCGCTCTTGGCGCAGGGTGATTCATTTAGAAATGAAATTTCTTTTAACAAAATCCGCGAATATATTCAAACAAATCCTCGGATGTGGGAACGCGATCGGAATAATATTGAAAATTTGTGGATGTAATGAAAATAAAAAAAACCGCCGAAACCGAATTGCGATTGCGATCACAGAACGATTTCAGCGGTAATGGGTTATTTTAATTTCTTCCGAAATACTAATAATCCATAGGAAAGCAACATAGAAATGGAAATAATCAGGCAAAATTGCCACACAACAGCAAAGATAATCCAGTTAGTTGTGTGCCGTTTAATGTCGGATCTTAGGAATTGCTTTTCAAGCTTTAAACTTGTTTTGCTTGATATTGAAGTGGTTAATGCGAGAGGTGTTGTATATGGCCAATCAAAACGTAGGTTTATTATGAATAATACGATTCCAACTATGACATTTGCAACCAAAGCCAACGGAAAGTTTTCCATCTCGTTTCCCCTCCGATTTTAGTGTAGTGTACTTATTATATTATCTCAATAAAACCCCGATTTTGTCAATGTTGTGGCGGGTTTTTGTTTGTGCTAACCTGTAAGAAACGAGCTAAATTTAAGTAATACAATCTTATGGATGAAACAAAAAAAATTCAAGACGCCGTGGTTGAAAAGGCGGACGATACAAAAGTAGAAACAGTGGCGGAAGAAAAAGCAGAAGAAGTTGTTCCGGAAGAAAAAGTTTATAGAAACAAAAAAGCCGATTTTTATATCGAGTTGGGTTTAATCTTGATTTTAGGAATTTTGATCGGTATTGCGGTCAAAACTGAAGCGAAGAAAAAAATTACAATTGGTTTCAGTGACTATTTAATCAAACAGGTTCCTAATAGCTATAATATCAATCAGATGGAAATTCAGGCCCAACAACAACAAGCGCAAGGCCAAACTGATGCCAGCGGTTCGGACCTGCCGGCTTCACCCGATCAATCCCAGAATCAGCAACAGTCGCAAAATTCCGGCAATAATTCCAATCAGTAAATATTTTAATAACTAAACTAATCGCAAAAAAATGGACGAAGAAAAAAAAATAGAAGAAACTCCGGTGGCGGAAAAATCCGTGGAAGACCAAATTTCCCGCGACAAGAAAAAAATCAAGAACCTGATTTCAATCTCGATTTTGCTGGCCGGGCTTTTTGTCGGCAGCCTTTTTGTGGATGTGGCGCAACTGATCAAGGGCGGCGGATTTTCTCAAAAGGCATTGCAGTCGTCCGATATTTTCGCCGATGGCGGAAAAACCTGGGTGGCCTACAATGATCCGATCGTGAATGTTCAGGTTTTAACCGATCCGAGCAAGGATCCGAGCGAAGTGCTTGTTTGGCTTAAGCAAGTGTTTCCGACAATTTCAGCTCAGAAAGTCGATTATACTTCCGACGCAGGTAAAAAGTTAATCAAAGAATACGGCATCACATCTGTTCCGGCTTTTATTTTTTCAAAAGACGTTACCCAGACGACCGTATACTCGCAGGCGCAGCAAGTCTTTGCTCCAAAAGACGGCAGTTACGTGCTTGATACGCAACAGTTGGGAATTCCCGTGGACAAGACTTTGGCGACTCCGCAGGTTGAAAAAAACGATGCGACTTTCGGCAACAAAGATGCTAAAGTCAAAATCTTCGTCTTCTCCGATTTTCAATGTCCGTACTGCAAACAGTTCTGGTCTTCGCTGCGCGGGGCAATGAAACAATATGGCGACAAAATCTTTGTCGATTACAAGGAGTTTCCTCTGCCGATCCATCCGCAATCGCAAAATGCCGCCAATGCCGCAATGTGCGCTCTGGATCAGAATAAATTCTGGGAATACGGAGATAAACTTTATGCCACGCAGGATGATTGGGGAAATTCGCAGGGTACGGCGAAATTCAAGACTTATGCCCAACAGATTGGTTTGAATGTGACTCAATTTGATCAATGTTTGGACAATAAAACGCACCAGGACGCGATCAACGCTGATACCAAAGAAGCTCAAAATCTGAGCATTGCCGGTACGCCGGGAATTTTCATCAACGATCAGTTTACCAATGGCGCGATGACTTCCGCCCAGCTGAACCAAGCCATTGATCAGGCGCTGGGGAAATAAATAATCCAATATTTCTTTTAAAAAAGAACCCTTGAAAGTGGGTTCTTTTTGCATTGACAAAAAAGATAAAATATACTATTGTGATTTATTCGTACATTAAAAATTAAGGGAGGAACAAGGTGAATAAAAAATATTTGTGGCATTTGCCAAATACGTTGACGATTGCTAGGCCAATCATAATTTTCTGTGTTTTATTTTTGTTTCCGCTACACATTGCCGCAAAGATTCTGTGGTACGTTGGAGCCGAATTGCTCGATATGTTCGATGGTCTTATTGCAAGGGCTATTGGACATACGGACGGCTGGGGAAAAATACTGGATCCATTTGCGGATAGGATTGATAAGTTTATGGTTTTAATATTTTTCTATTGGAACTCGCTACTTCCAAGATACATTATCGGCAGTATCGGGTTGGGGGAATTCTCGGTTTTTCTTATAATAGGGTTTGCAGTTCATCTCCTTTTAAAAGAAAACTCAAAAAAAATGAAGGAAGAGGACCTTCTGGAAATTATAAAAACTACGGAGAGAGAGATTGCTCGCAGTTGGTCCGTGTGTATACCGGGAAAACTATCTGCCATTTTTTATTTTTTTGTGGCAGTTCTGGTAGCTTTGCGCGTGGAACTTCCTAAATTTTTAGGACAAACAGATTTCCGGTTCTTGGTTTTTTATCCTTTTGTTGCAGGGGTAATCTTCAGGAGCTGGTCGATTGTTATCTATACTATGAGAATTATCAGGTCACAGTAAAAATAGTGATTTACAAGGCGAATTGGTTTTATTTCTATTCGCCTTTTTTCTTTTGTGCTATAATATCAAAATGAAATATCACAAAGAAATTTTTGAAATAATTTTTCACGGCCGGGGCGGTCAAGGCGCCAAAGCGGCGGCGGAAATTGTGGCGCAGGCGGCAGTGAGCGAAGGCAAATTCGTCCAAGCGTTTCCCAATTTTGGACCGGAACGGAGCGGCGCGCCGACCAAAACTTTCGTCCGCATTTCCGACAAAGAGATTCGCAATCACGAACCGGTCGTCGATCCGGACGTGGTGGTGGTTTTGGATGAAACGATTGCCGATTCGGTCGATGTCACGACAAATCTGGATAAGAATGAAGCTTTGATCATAAACTCCAAAAAGTCAGTTCAGGAAATAAAAGAAAAATTGAATTTCGAAGGCAGGGCCTATCCGATCGATGCCAACGGGATCTCAATGGAAATTATAGGCCAGCCCCGGCCTAATACGGTCATTCTGGGCAAATTTGTCCAAGTGACTGAAGCGGTCGGATTGGAAAGCGTGAAGAAGGAATTCGAGAAGATATTTTTGGGAAAAATAGGAAAAGAAGCGACGGAAAAAAACTTGCAAGCCATTGAAAAGGCGTATGATACGATTTAATTTTAATTTATGGAAAAAGGCGCGATTATAAAACACGATTTAAAAAAAGCTCCCAAGACGGGAGATTGGGGCTATGTGTACCCCAGGGTGAATAAGACAAGATGCAGCGGTTGTGCTACGTGCGTTCCGTTTTGTCCGGAAGCGGCCATCTCGATGAAGAAAGATTTGGAAGCGGCCAATAAAAAAGGCGAAATTTCTTCTTTCGATTACGATTTTTGCAAAGGCTGCGGAGTTTGCGCCGATGTTTGTCCGATGAAAGCCATAACCATGCAGAAAAAATAAAAAATATCTCATGACGACTGCTAACAATAAAAAAAATCGAATAGCGTTGACCGGAGGTGCGGCTGCGGCCGAAGCTTTGCGCCAGATTGAACCGGAAGTTATGGCGGTCTATCCAATCACGCCTCAAACGCCAATCATTGAAACTTATGCCAAGTTTCAGGCGGACGGCGAAGTGGAAACGGAAATCATCCAAGTCGAATCGGAACACAGCGCGATCTCGGCTTCAGTGGGTGCGAGTGCGGCTGGCGCTCGGACAGTAACAGCCACCAGTTCGCAAGGTCTGGCCTTGATGAACGAAATTTTGTACATTGCGAGCGGTTTGCGTTTGCCGATTTTGATGCTGGTTTCAGCCCGGGCCTTGAGCGCGCCGATCAACATCCATGGCGAACACGGAGACGTGATGGACGCGCGCGATGCCGGCTGGATCCAGATCTTTTCTGAAAACGCGCAAGAGGTTTATGACAATACGATCATAGGAATGAAGCTGGCGGAAAAGGCCGGGTTGCCGGTGATGGTGATTATGGACGGTTTCAGCACTTCCCACAGCGTGGAAAATTTGGAAATTTTAGAAAAAGATGTTGTGAAAAAATTTGTCGGTGAATACAGGCCGGAGCAATATCTTCTGAAAATTGACGATCCGGTAACATTTGGCCCGTTGGCTTTGCAAAATTCATATTTCGAATTCAGAGTCGATCAGGAAAAAGCCATGAAAGATTCCAAGGAAGAATATTTGAAGATTGCCAAAGATTTCGAGGCATTGAGCGGAAGAGAGAAAAATTATTTCGAAAGCTATAAATTGGATGACGCCGATCAGGCCGTCATTATTACCGGTACGGCTGCCGGAACGGCCAAAGATGTGGTTGATAAAATGAGGAAGAACGGAGAAAAAGTCGGTCTTCTGAAAATAAATTTGTTCCGTCCCTTTCCGCGGGAAGAGATTGTCGGCGCTCTTAAGAATGTAAAAAATATTGCCGTAATGGAGCGCGCCATTTCATTGGGAACTTATTCGCCATTCTATGCGGATATCGCCAGTGGATTGCATCAAGAAGAAAAAAATATTCCGATGCAACAATACATATATGGTTTGGGCGGCCGGGATATTTTCGCCAAAGACATTGAAAAGGTTTTTGAAGATCTTGCTGAAAATAAAATTTCAAAAGAAATAAAATATATTGGAACAAATAAATGAACGAAGAATTAGCGAAAAATTTTGCTCCGGGACATTCCGCTTGCGCGGGATGCGCTTTCCCGGCAATCATCCGGGCAGTCTTGGGCGAATCGCAAGATCCGGTTGTTGTGGCTAATGCGACCGGTTGTATGGAAGTGACTTCCACGCTCTATCCATACACGGCCTGGAAAACTCCCTATATACACAATGCTTTTGAAAACGCTTCGGCAACGATGTCTGGTGTGGAACGCGCCTATAAAATTTTCCAAAAAAAAGGAAAAATTGACAAAAAAATAAAGTTTGTTGTTTTTGGCGGCGATGGCGGAACCTATGACATTGGTTTGCAATCGCTTTCCGGCGCGCTGGAGCGCGGCCATAATTTTTTGTATGTGCTCTATGACAATGAAGCCTATATGAACACCGGCAATCAGCGTTCGAGCGCGACGCCTTATGGCGCCAACACGGAAACCACGCCGGTCGGAAAAAAATCTTTCGGGAAAGACCAGAAGCGCAAAGATCTGATGGCAATTGTGGCGGCGCATCATGTGAAGTACGCGGCCCAGGCCAACGTAGCCTATTTGGCCGACCTCAAAAGGAAAGCCAAAAAAGCTTTGGAGACTGAAGGGCCGACTTTCCTGAACGTATTTTCGCCGTGCACTAACAATTGGAAATTTCCCACTTCGCAATATGTGCGTTTGGCGCGGACGGCGACCGAGACCAATTACTGGCCGCTTTTTGAGATCGAAGATGGAAATTATAAAATAAATATGACGATTGAAAATCCGAAACCGATCGAAGAATTTTTGAAAGGGCAGGGGCGTTTCAAACATCTCTTTTCGGAAAAAAATAAGCACGTTATTGAAGAAATGCAAAAAATAACCAATGAAAATTGGGAAAGGCTTGTAAGATTAAGCAAATAATTTTTTGAACTGCCTGTCCCGCCAAGGCCGGGCGGCCTGTCTTTGAGCCCACGGTCGGATTTGAACCGACGACCTATGCGTTACGAATGCATTGCTCTACCAGCTAAGCTACGTGGGCGGAATATTATATAGTGTAATAAAAAGTGAATAAAAAATCAATAGAAACATATGAAGACATATATATGTGAAATATGCGGCGACGCGTATGTGGGAGATGAAAAACCGAAGAATTGTCCGTTCTGCGGCGCGCGCGAAGCGTTCATCAAGGAGGGCAAGGATGCCAAGCCGATTGTGAATAATGTAAAGACGCAAGGCTTTGCGTTTCTGACAGATGTTTCCCGGAAAAATTTGGAAGAGACGCTTGTTTTGGAGACGCGGGCCAATGCGATCTATCTTTGCATGGCTGATAAAGCTGAAACCTACGAAATAAAAGCGATGTATAAAAGATTGGCAAAGGTGGAACTGGAACATGCGACAATTGCTACAAAATTTTTGGGTATTCAAATGTCGGAGATCAAGCCGGAAACTTGCAATGAAGATGACGTGGAAAATTTCAAACGGACGGTGGAGTTGGAAGAAAACGCCACTCGCTTGTACAGCCAGTTTGCCAGGGAAGCGACCGAGCGGGAGATCAGGATTTTGTTTACCGCACTGACTCAAGCGGAAGAGGATCATATTGAATTGATAAAAAATTATCTTCAATAAAATTTTATGGAAGCGCTGCTATTTTCAATTGCGACATTTTTTTCCACTTTTTTTGGCGGAATGCTGGCAGTAAAACTCAAAAACAAACTGCATCTTATCATGGGCTTTACGGCGGGCGTTTTGTTGGGCGTAGTTTTCTTTGATATCGCGCCGGAAATTTTCGCGCAGGTGAAACTGTATGATTTCAACGTGACCAACATAATGATAGCGCTGGTGATCGGTTTCTTGCTTTTCCATATTTTTGAAAAAGTGCTGGTTATCCATCATGCGCACGAAGACGAGTACGCGGAACACAAGCATCCGGAAGTGGGAATTCTTTCCGCGCTGGCATTGGCCGGCCACAGTTTTATGGACGGCGTCGGCATCGGTTTGGGCTTTCAGGTCAATCCGGCCATTGGAATTCTGGTGGCGATTGCGGTAATCTCGCATGATTTTACGGACGGCATGAACACGGTGACGTTAATGCTGGCCAATAAAAATTCCGTGGAGAAATCAAAAAAATTTCTGCTGCTCGATGCAATCGCACCGGTCTTGGGAGTAATTTTCACCTTATTTTTCACCGTACCGGCTCATTTTCTGGTTTTGTACCTTGGATTTTTTGCCGGCTTTCTGCTCTACATCGGCGCTAGTGATATTCTGCCGGAAGCCCATTCGAAACACAGCTCCTTCAAGCTGATCGGTTTGACTATCGCCGGCGTGCTGTTTATTTTTGTAATTACAAGATTTGTATAATTATGCGCGAACTCCAAGAAAAAATTGAAAACCTAAAATCTAAACTCGCTCTTTTGAGCGACTATCTTTGACTTGCCGAAAAAGAAAAAAAGAATCGAAGAGTTGGAAAAAATTTCAGCAGAAGCCGGTTTTTGGAATGATCCGCAAAAAGCTTCTAAAATTATGCAAGAACTGGAAGAATTGCGCGGCGAAGTAAAAATGCTCAGCGACATTGAAACAGAACTGGATGAGACGCGCGAACTTTCGGAAATAATTTCTGAGACTGAAGCGGATGGCCAAAAAGAAAAAGCGGATATTTCCCAAAAACTGGCAGAGCTTGAAAAACAAATCGACAAGCTGGAATTTAAACTTCTTTTCAGCGGAGAATACGACCGCAACGACGCGATCGTCTCGATCATGAGCGGCGCCGGCGGCGTGGATGCTCAGGACTGGGCGGAGATGCTTCTGCGGATGTATCTGCGCTTCGCGGAAAAAAATAATTTCAAGGCGAAAATTCTGGATGAGTCGCGCGGTGCGGAAGCGGGAATCAAAAGCGTAACGCTGGAAATTGTTGGTCCGTATTCTTATGGCAATCTCAAGAGCGAAAACGGCGTTCACCGGTTGGTGCGCCTTTCACCTTTCAATGCTGATCATTTGCGCCAAACTTCTTTCGCGCTGGTGGAAGTATTGCCGGTAATTGAAGAAGCGGAAGAGGAAAAAATAAGGCCGGAAGATTTAAAAGTCGATACCTATAAAGCCTCCGGCGCGGGCGGCCAATATGTCAACAAAACCGAAAGCGCGATCCGAATTACGCACATTCCGACCGGACTTGTGGCGGCGAGCCAAAGCGAGCGGTCGCAGCTGCAGAACCGCGAGCAGGCGATGAAGATTTTGAAAGCCAAGCTCTATCAAAAGCGTGCGGAAGAAATGGAGATGGAAAAAGCCAAGTTGCGCGGCGAATCGGTCTCGGCCGAGTGGGGAAGCCAGATTCGATCCTATGTCCTTCATCCCTATAAGTTAGTCAAAGACCATCGGACAAAATATGAAACGGCTGACACGGAAGGCGTTCTTGACGGAGGCATAAATAATTTTATTGAATCTTATTTGAAGAATTTGAAAAAATAATCTACAATAAAGACAAATACAAAAAATAAAGTGATGATTCGATTTGAAAATGTAACGAAAATTTACAAAGGAGATTTTCCGGCGCTCGAAGATATTAATCTGGAATTCAAAGAAGGAGAATTTGTTTCGATTGTCGGCCAGAGCGGAGCAGGAAAATCAACGCTCTTGAAACTCATATACGCCGAAGAAAAACCCACTTCGGGCACGGTCTTTTTTGATGAAAAACCGCTCGATTCGATCAGCGGGCGGAAGCTCCCTTCCCACCGTCGGGAGATCGGAATGGTTTTTCAAGATTTTAAATTGCTTCCCAGAAAAACGGCTTTTGAAAATGTCGCTTACGCATTGGAAGTTGCCGGTGCTTCAAATGATGAAATTTCCGAAAATGTTTCTCAAATTCTTGATATTGTCGGGCTGGGCGACAAGGTGGAAAAATATCCCAACCAATTGAGCGGCGGAGAACAACAGCGGGTGGCATTGGCGCGGGCCCTGATTCATCGTCCGAGAATTATTATTGCGGACGAACCGACAGGCAATCTCGATCCGGTTTCATCGTGGGAAATCATTCAGCTCATAATGAAAATAAACGAACTGGGAACCACCGTTCTTTTGGCGAGCCATGACAAATATGTCATCGACAAGTTGAACCGGCGGGTCATAGTCTTGGACGGGGGGAAAATCATCGGCGATTATCCTAAGGGAAAATATAAACTGGTATAAAAACAAAAAATATGTTTCTAACTCTTTGGCGAACATTTAAGGAAGCGCTGAAAAATTTCATCAGAAATATTTGGCTCAATTTGGCTTCGGTGAGCATTATGACAATGGCGCTTTTCACTATTGCTATTTTGCTTTTGGTAACTTTTACAGCCAACATGCTTTTGAAAAATATTCAGGACAAGGTTGATATCAGCGTATATTTCAATACTAGCGTGGCGGAAAGCGAGATCTTAAACGCCCAGCATGATTTTTCAAATCTGGGTTCGGTAAAATCAGTTCAATATATTTCGCGCGATCAGGCGCTCCAGAACTTCAAAGATGAAAATGCCGGCCAGGACGTTATTATGAAGTCGCTCGATGTAATTGGGGACAATCCTTTGCCGGCTTCATTGGTGGTCCAAGCCAATGATCCCAGCCAATATGACCAGATCGTGAATTATATAAATAACTCAAGTTATATCGGAGATATCAGCAAAATAAATTACAACGACAATACGACTAAAGATTTGATAAATAGGCTGACTGGCATTGTGACAGCGACCAGGAGAGCGGGGATCGCTTTGGGCGGACTCTTCGCCTTGATTTCGATTCTGATTACTTTCAACGCGATCCGGTTGACGATCTATTCCCAGAAGCAAGAAATAGAAGTGATGCGTCTGGTGGGAGCTTCGAATATTTTCATCCGTTTGCCGTTTATTTTTGAAGGGATTCTTTATGCCATCGCGGCAACTTTGGTCTCGATGCTTTTGATGTTTGTGGCGGTAAAATATGTCACGCCGTATATTTCGACCGCCATTCCGTCGACCAATTTGGTTGAATACTATTTAAGTAATTTCTGGAAACTTTTTGGCATCCAATTTGTGCTTGGAGCGCTTCTGGGAATCATCAGCAGTCTGATCGCGATGAGAAAATATTTGAAGGTGTAGGTTGATTTTTTTGTTGATTTAGATTAGAATCAAAAGGACTGAGAAGTCTTTTTTAAAATATTGGGGAGTAGCCAAGCGGTAAGGCACCAGGTTTTGGTCCTGGCATGCGGGGGTTCGAATCCCTCCTCCCCAACCACCAACACTTTTTATCGAGAGACCTAGGAAAGTACCTGCCGTTCCTCGGATTCGGTTGATTTCCGGGCGTACAGACAGTATTTGACCTTGGCTGGCTCAGCTGCTGCTAGGCCTTGTTTTACGGTCGGGGCTGGTTGTTGTAAAGACTTCTGGTCATCATCAAAACTTCATACTTTTTGAAAAAGAGGAGAAAAAATTAGTGAAGAAAATTGCCCGCTATCAACAAATGCGAGCGACGAACAAGATTGTGGGTCGGGTAGTAAACAAGGAAAAACGACAAGGGCTCATTTGGCACACTCAAGGATCGGGGAAAACGCTCACGATGTTTTTTACGGCGTGGAAATTGCGCTTTAACAAACAACTTGCCAATCCAAAGGTGTTCATTTTAGTCGACCGCGTGGATTTGGATGATCAGATATTTGAGACATTCACCAATGCCGGAGGGAAAAATATTATTCGCGTCACTTCCAGAAAAGATTTGGAAGAAAAAATTCAGTCACCGGAAAAAGGGATATTTATTACCACTATCCAGAAGTTTTCCGAACTCGGTAATGGCGTGAAAAATTTGGATGAGAATGTAATTATCCTTTCCGATGAGGCCCATCGAGGTGATGAGGGCGTGTCGGGTATCAATATGCGTAACGCTTTCAAAAAAGCATTTTTCTTCGGATTTACGGGAACGCCAGTAGATAAGACGCATACCAATACTTTCCGGAATTATGAAGGTGAAGGCAGGCGCTATCTTGATTACTATTCCATCCAGCAAGCCATTGATGACGGCGCAACGATCCCAGTTACATATGAGGCGCGACTTTCCAAGTTTTCCATCGATGAAGAAAAATTAGATCAGCAATTTGAAGAAATCGTCGGTGATCTTTCTGATAAACAAAAAACGGAGCTGATAAAGAAATATGGCAAGAAGGCGGCCCTGGTTAAACTGCCTAAGCGGATGGAAGCAATCGCTCGGGATATTGTGGAACATTACAAGCTTTATGTCGAACCGGATGGGTTCAAAGCTCAGGTTGTGGCGTTTGACCGTGAAGCAGTGGCAAATTACAAAAAACTGCTTGATAAATTGGTGTCGGTGGAATGGTCAGCAGTCGTATATTCGCCGGGAGATCCCAACAGCGATGCCGATGATCTGAGGGCGTATAACACGAGCAAAAAAGAGCGGGAGCAGATTATTGAACGTTTCAAGAATCCAAAGTCTTCTCTGAAGTTTCTTTTGGTATGCGATATGTTGCTTACCGGATTCGACGCGCCAATCGAACAAGTGATGTATTTGGATAAACCGCTGCGTGATCACAATCTCTTGCAGGCGATTGCGCGCACAAACCGAGTGTACGACAACAAGGAAGCGGGCAAAATTATCGATTATTACGGAATTACTCGCCATCTTTACGATGCCTTGGATTTTGACGAAGATGTCATTGATTCGGCGATGATTGATTTGGAAAGAGTAAGGGAAAGATTTGCCGCTGTTTTAAACGACGTAATGAAAATATTTATTGGTGTTAATATTGAAGACCCATCAATAAATAATCTGCGCCGGTGCTTGAAAATTTTCATTGATAACCAAGATAAACAAAAATATTTTGCGGAAAAATATGCCAAACTCAGGAGTTTGTTTGAATTCCTTTCTCCCGATCCGTTTTTAAAACAATATCTCAGGCAGTTTGAATGGATTACCAGCTTCTATCTGGCTTTTTTGAAAGAATTCCGAAGCGAAGATGATCGCTATCTCTTGGAGGAATACGGAGAGAAGGTTAAAGAACTCATTGCTAAAAGCGATATTATTGATTACGAAGGAATTACCAAAAACTTCCGCGAACTTCGTGTTAATGATCTCTATACGCTTGAGCGCTTGAAAAATATGGACGCGGAAGAAAAAGCACTGAACCTTGAAAAAATGCTCAAGCAAGAAATTTCAATCAATATAGAGGAAGATCCAGCCTACCAAAAATTCAGTGAACGGCTCGGCGCAATTCGCCGCGAGTTTGAACAGAATCAAATTGACCTTGCCGAGCGCATCCGCCGATATGAGGAATTGATGAAAGACATAAAAACCAAAGGCGATGAAGCCAAGGAACTCGGGCTCGATCTCAAGGAGTATGCGCTGTATGTAATTTCTCAAGAATTTATTTCTGATGCAAAAGATGGGGATGTTAAAGATTTTGTAAAAGAATTACGCATCAGAATTGAGGATGATATTGATTCCGGCTGGCAAGAATCATCAAAGCGAGATGCCTTCATCAATAAACAGTTCCCTGGACCGGCCTACTGTATATCAAAATCCTCAATTTATCAACTCTTTTCGACCGTCATATAGGCTCGGTTATTCCGCACCAGCAATTCCGTGGCCTTTTTCAGTTTGTTGGTCTTAGAGCCTCTGGTATTTTAAATTAGGCTTGAGAAACCTTACGATAAACAGCCCAAACGCCAAAGATGATAGCGAGCAGCATCCATTGGGTTCCCGCCAGATATAGGTTAATTTTCGCAAGAGAAACAAGCGCCGAAATGACAGCTGCGATTATTGAAAGGTATATCAGGCCGCAAAATTTTGTTTTCACGTTTCCACCTCCTCTTTTATCTTCTGCATTAAGACTGAGCGGCTAAGAAATATACTCGGCTCCGTAATAACTTCAAGCCCGCTTTCTTTTGCCATTTCCAAGGATTTTTGAAAATCCGTTTGCGTGACTTTGAACTTTGGCTCGACGATTAAAATTTTTCCGCTTGGCTTCAGGATCGAGCCGATTTCTGCAAAAAATTTCTTCTGACTAGGAACTTCGTGCAAAACGTAAAAAACCAGGCTGAAGTCGGCAGGTATCGCCACCATCTTTCTTTGGTATGCGCGACATAAATGAGCATATGGCCAGACACGGTTAGTTTCAGGAAGAAAAGAGTTTGGATAATGTTCCAGTCTACTTTTTGGCGGAACTTGGGATGCCTGCTCCGGAGCCAAAGACTCAGCGCCGGAAAGTTCTTTTCATGGATTAATGATATAAGCGTAGAAAAGGTACGGCTTAAATGAAATCACGGATAAAAAGCCCGGGCTCATTTTGAAATTCGTAAAATGGTTCATTTCTCCCATTGCGCAAAGAATTCTTCCGGCTTTACGGAAACTCCAACCAATCAGGGAAGATTGCGGGAGGAGGGAAAAATTGAAACTCGAGAGGAGAAAGAAAGCGATACGATGTTTCTATCGGGAGCGAAGAAAACCGGCGATGAACGGAGGTTACCCCAGAGAATCGATTTGCCCCGGCTGCGGCAGGGCGATCGTGGAAAATGGAACCTTATGCCGAGATTGCCGATGAGTTCGGACAAAGAGTATCTGAAAATTTCGCTTACAGGCGATGGCCGGATACTCTTTTTATTTTGAAAACTAAGATAGTTTATTAACAAATCTGACGCTGTGGCATTAGAATAAGGTAAGTATGAGAAATCGCAATAAAAAAATACTTGAACTTTATAAATCGGGAAAAACCCTTGCGGAATTAGGCAGGCTGTTTGGGTTTTCCCAATCCAGAGCACAACAGATTATAACTTGGGAATTAGGAAAAGGCATTCTGAATAAGCTAAAACGGAAAAAATTATGGAGAGGCGAGTGGGAGCTGTTAAATTTTGCAGTAAAGGAAGAAATCAAAGAAATCGTATTATGACACTACCGCTCAAAAGATCCTGCATCAGGCCTTTTTTGAGAAGGGTGAGTTTATTTTTTAATTTTTTATTTATTGAAATTTTTTCATCGACGGCCGAAATAATTTCTGCAATTTGTTTTTGCTCGTCTTCATTTTTAGGAACTGCCACTTTTTGAGAATATAAGTCATTTCTGTTTAATCCTGGCACAGCACTACTACCAACTAATTTTTTAATATCTACACTTTTAAAAAGTGTTGTGACCATCTTTGCCACTTCTTATCCGTTATGGGCTATTTTGGGAAAACACCAAAAGAAGTTTGTGGTCATCATCTGCCAGACCCAAGCTAAAGCCAATGATTGTTTTCGGGATTTTCAAAATCAAGCAACTTATAATCCTGCATTTTGCCAGTCGCATAATTTTTGAGATTGATTCCATCACGCAATGCCTTCAAAAATCCCTCATTCGTGTCAATCTTTTTCACCTCGCGAATAACATTTGCAATTTCATCTTCGCTCGCATTTGAATTTAGTTTGCCAATTGCTTGTACCAGAAGTGGCTTCACAATATATTCACTTTCAAGATCACGAAGCTTTGCAAATTCTTCCGGTTTTATGTATTCATAGCCAAGCTTATCTTTAATAAACTTGATGATGTAATTTTCTACGGTGTGTTGTTCGTTGAATTTCATGTTATTATTTTGATTCAAATATAAATTTATTTTTTATATACTTCTTTCCATTATAATTCTCAGATACTCCATAATCAGGCTCTACTCTGATCCCAATATTTATCATGCCTAAAGATTTTTTAATAACATGCATGCCTATTCCGTCTCCAGCCTCTTCCGTTGCATGTTTACCGGAGTATCCATCTTCAAATACTTTTTCTAGTTCATCATGTTCAATTCTCAAGCTCATCATTGAAAAATCTAAAACAAAGCCTCTTTCATTTTTTTCAAAATTTATATCTAATTTTGAATCTGGTTTTGAATACTTAATAGCATTATCAAAAAAATTAATAAAAGCAAGATTCATCAATTTATAATCCAATGGTATTTTATTTTCACTGGAATAGTCATCTTTAATATGAAAATTTACATCAATATTCATTTCTTTAAACCCCTGGCGATGGTTTTGTCTTTGCTGTAATTTTCTTTTTTCCGTTTGTCAGAAAACATTTTTTCCGCCTCCGTTTCCAGAACTTTTTTCCATTGCCCGATTTGGGTGGGATGAATCTGGTGGAGGCTGGCCAGCTTGGAAACCGGTTCGCCCTTGGCAAAGAAAACCTACATTTTTGCGGAAGGAAAATAAACCCAAAAAATAGAAAGGAGAAATGAGCCCTGCTGGTTTAACAAACTGGCAGGGCTCTATTTTATTATTTAATTAATTCCTAAACTTCTGTATAATAACCTCATGCTCAAAGCTTTACGGAAAACCAGAAATAAGATAAATAAATTTTTTAATTCTTTTATTAATTTAAAAGATAATTTCTATTTGAAAAAATTACAGAATGGAGATTACAAAGTTACGGATTCATTAAAATATTATTCCCAATTCGCCAGTCCGGAATTAGTGAAAGATATTTTGGAAAAAAGAATATCCGCCAAAGATGATCCGCGCTGGCAAGAATTCGGATTTTCCAAACCAGAAGAATATGAATTTTGGTCCTGGCGGGCTTGTGGCATCATCTGCATAAAAATGATAATAGATACTGCTTGGGATAAAAATGAAAAAATAAAAGATTTGATCGAGGAAGGAATTAAATTAGGCGGATATGTTTCCCACGATAAAAACGGAAACTTAATCGATAAAGGCTGGTATTACAAACCACTTATTAATTTAGCTAAAAAATATAATTTCACTGGCAAAGTTTTTCCGCATCTTTCAATTCAAAACATCTGCAGAGAAATTTTAAAAAAACATTTTGTTGTGGTTTCTGTTGATCCGGGCTTGATTCGTTATGATGAAGTAAAATCAGACTTCAAAGGAGGTCATGTTGTTCTAGTCTATGGATTCAAATGGGAAAACAAAAAATGTATGGGCTTTTATCTTCACAATCCTTCAGGTAAAAGTGAAGAGACTAGAAAAGCTTTTATTCCAACAGATGTTTTTAAAAAAGCTTTTGCTGGGAGAGGGTTTAGTATTTGGAAGAAATAAAAATTAGCTTTTACAAAATAAAAACCGCTCTTACTACTTCTAGCTACTAGGGTGGCTGGCCTGCTAACATGAGCAGGGCTTCATCATATGTTTCAACCCATACGGAGTTGAAGCCGGAAAAATCTCCGGTTTCCTTGTAATACTTTTTCGCTGCGTTGTCAGCAATACTGGCGGCTCGCAATCCC
>JAJYKZ010000039.1 GCA_021788105.1 bacterium | reverse complement strand
AAAGCGCGCGCATGATGTCTTCCGCCTTGAAATGCGAATCAAAAATGATCTGATTGCCTAATGCTCCAACCATGTCTCCGATGATCAGCGCCATTGAATTTCCAAAATGTTCGAAATCATTTTTTTTAAAAAATTTTTTTCCGATTTTTTCATAGTGGAAATTTGCCGTATCCATTCCATGGCGCTTTTTATCGCGGTCGATGATATCGTCATGGATCAAAAGAAAAGCATGGACCAGTTCCACACTCACTGCCGTTTTTAAAATTTTTTCTTTCTCTTTTCCACCGACAGCCAAGTAACCGTAATACATGAAGGCCGGACGCAATCTTTTTCCGCCCGCCAACACTGTCCGCTTTACGTATTTAACCGCTTCTGCCATCAAAGCGTCGCGCTGGGCTGTTTCTTTAATGACTATATTGAAGTATTTTTCGATTTCCTTATCAATTTTTTTCTTGAAATCGGCCAGAGTTTTCTCCACTTTTAAATCATTCATATTTAAGCTTATTCGTATGCTTTTGTTATTCTATATAAAAAAAGGCCCTTTGGCAACATTCCCAGGACTTCGTCAGTTCTATGTGAAAGTTAAAATCTCGGTATCTTTATACTCCGAGGCTCGAACTTTTTTCCAAGAAAACTTTTGAAGAAAGTTTTCAGTTTCCGCTCCGCTCCGCTTTCCGCCCGCAAACTTTGAAGAAGTTTGCGTTCCAAAACAAAAAAAATTTTTCTCTACATTTTTTGATGTCGCGCGCCCAATTTACCCCGCACCAATTCTCTCACAAAACATTCTGTTAAATTTCAACTAAGCCGAAGGCGATGCCGCGGTCAGAATTTTGTTTTGCCTTAGACTTTGTTCGGAATTGGTGCTGGGGATTTTTTTCAGAAAGGAAAAGAAAATTTTTCGTTTTGAAGTTCCGAGAATTCGGAACGGCGGAAAGCGGAGCTACGCTAAAGTTTATTCAAAGGTGAAATTTGCTTGCCCCATCCCACCCGTGCACGCAAATTTTTCACTTTATAACTCCCTTATATTTTGCTTTTCAGTTTCTTGGTCTTTCTATTTTTCAAAAAATTATTTTTGGAAATTACTGGTCGGCCGATGTTTCTTTCAATCTGTTTTCTCGCAGTTCCAGCGACTTCGCCGCCTCGGCGCGCATCATCTTTTAATCTGGGCACGCCCCTTGTATCTTTCGTGCGATGAATTTCTGCAGTCGTTCTTTCGCCAAGCATAGTCAAAATCAATTCGAAGTCGTCCATATGGTCGCGCAGATTTTCTCGTTTCAGACCTTTGATTTTTTTGTATTCATTCGGTTTTATTCCGAAAGTCGCTTGCGATATTTCGGCAGTCAGGATTTCATAATCCGTATTGGTTTCCGCGCCACGCCTCTTCCACTCGTCCGTCAATTCCTCGCGGATAGCGATGCCGCGCATCCGCTTTTCAATCCAGTCTTCGGGGTAACCTTTGAGCTTATAGAGCAATCTTGTGCGTTTGGTCGCCAGTTCTGGATTTTCAACTTCTTGAATCCGTTCATAACCGACTTTGGCCAGCCATCTTTTCAAAGGCTCAACTTTTGGCGAAGGGATATTTTGGATTATGCGCAACAAGCCTTCGGTATTTGCGCAATCAGTTTCACGCATTTTTCCGTCTTCGGCGGCCAATTTCAACTGTTCCCAGAATGGGAACGGTTCAGACAGTGATTTGTCTCGATCTTTCATTTTTGCCCAATAGGTCTTGGGTTGTGGACTGTCGGTTATCGCCTGGATTACGTCCAAAATTGAAAACCACCACTCTTTTTGATAAATGATTTTTCGGATAGATTTGCCTTTGAATATGGCAATTTGATTAGTTGGGTTTTCCATAAGCTAAATTTTAAGAGCGTCTGATTAACGCTCTTAAAATTATAGCATATTTTGAAGAAAATGAACCTGAGGAAAAATTTATTTTTCTTTTCTGCAAGATTACAAAATTAACATCTTAGTGATATTATTTTACCCTCAGGTGATATTGTTGGACAATGCCACTTGCTCCTTTGGACATGTATCCCTTCCATTTCTTTTATCTCATCAAGAGTTTTTCCTATAAGTTGTTGAGCCATTTCGTCACTTATTGAATGAACATCTCTTTGATATTCGCTATTAGTTGGTTGAATTACCTCAACATAATCCCATGTGCCATCTTTTTTCTTAAATAAGGCGGCTGTCATTGATCCATAACCTCTTTTATTGTGCTCAAACTTTTCTATTACATTATATCCTTCTTTTTTCTCTTTTTCTGCCTTTTTCTCCTTTTCTATAATCTTCTCGTTTTGTTTGTTTGCCTCAACCTGGGTTTTTTCTATCGCTTTTTCTATCGAAGATTCGATTGCTTTTTGCATGATAGGAGAGATTCCGTGATAAACATACTCTAATTGACGATGCTCTTTGTCTCCGGAAAAATATAAACCACCTCCTATTATTCCTCCATAGCTATTACCTTCTTCGTCTTCGTCATAATCACTATATAATTCAAATGGCTGATTTTCATCCTCAAGAAAACTTCCGCCCACTAACCATCCAGACTCACCGTTTCGATCAAAAGTATTAGTTTTTGGATCAAATCGTTCGTGATATGCAGGTTGAGCTACATCGTCAATACTATCCACGGTAATTACATGATCTTTGCCCATAACTCTAAACTCAGTTCTGTCGCCGCTACGCCTCGACTCAATTATGCCGCCGGCTTCATGCTCATATAAAGCATCTTTAATTTCTTTATCAATAATTTTCTCGGGTATAGGCACACCCATTTGTTCCATTCCGTTGTTTTTCATAGTTTTGTTGTCGGCTACGAAAAAATAATTTTTCTCGATTTAATCGACCAATATGGCGAGAAAATTTTTTTATTATTTTAACATAGCACTTGATTAATTTGTTAATGCTTATATAATTTTTTCCAAACAAAAACGGACACCCGACCTGCAAAAGTCACAATTGGTATCCGTGAGAACACCTCTTGAGCTTTGGTCGGAGTGCCCGATCCCGTGCTCAAGAAAATGTTTATGCCTTTTAGGGCATAAAAAATAAAGTTCTCACGACTATTAAATTGTAACTTTTGCACTTTAAATATAGCAAAGATTGGCAAATACAGCAATATCGAAAAAAAACACATTGTGGGAGTTCCATTGTCGCCGTCCGCGGTGGGCGGGTCGGGGCCAAGGACGGCCAAAAGTATAAAA
This sequence comes from bacterium, assembly GCA_021788105.1. GTDB lineage: Bacteria > Patescibacteriota > Minisyncoccia > Moranbacterales > UBA2206 > JAJYJP01. The sequence continues at coordinate 133 of JAJYKZ010000039.1, read as the reverse complement.
ATAGAAAAAATCTAAAAATATTTGCTTTCCGCCGTTCCGAATTCTCGGAACTTCAAAACGAAAAATTTTCTTTTCCTTTCTGAAAAAAATCCCCAGCACCAATTCCGAACAAAGTCTAAGGCAAAACAAAATT
>JAJYKZ010000038.1 GCA_021788105.1 bacterium | reverse complement strand
GGGATTGATATTAAAAACCGCATCGAGTTGGTAAAATTCTTGGAAGCACAGGCGGAAAAAAGCGATCTGAAACAAGCCGCCAAAGACGTGGAGAGATTTCTTTTTTATCCGGAACAAGCGCAATGGATTTTGAAGCTGCCGGAATATCTAAAAAGTTTTGAAAAATAGTTTCTCAAAGATTCGCGTTAAGAAAATCGCGAAATCAACTTGTCGGCACGCACCAGGCGATGTTTTCATAGATTTAAATGTTAGCTGTAAAATAGTTCATAGTTAACTATGAACTGCGAACATTTTTGAAAAATTTCGAATAAAAAATCCGGCACACGGCCGGTTTTTTTTGAGTTATTCTTTAGGCGAATTTCTTTTCCAGATTTTCGACGCGGTATTTCAAAGTATTATATTCAATTTTTCCGACTTTTTTGTTGATTTATGCTTCTATGTGATCCAACTTCTTCTCGGCCCTTACGAAGCGTTTTTCCATTTTTTCATCATATTCCAAAAACTGTTTTTGTGTCATAATTGCCAGTTCTTCTTTAGATGATTCAATTTTCTCTACTAATGTTTTAATGGTTGCCTTATTTGAACTTTCAATTCTTTCTGTCAATGTTTTATTTACACCTTCAATACTTTTTTCCAATCCGCTAATAAGACCAGCCACATCTTCAAGGGTTATCTCTTTTTTATTTTTATTATTTTTTTCTTCCATCTTTTTTATTTTCAGCTTTTATTAGTTTTTTATCCTCCAGTATTTTTATCAAAGGCTTGCTGCACTCAGAACAAAATTCAAAAGAAGCGAATGAATTCACGCTGCTATAGCCAAGACTAGTACTTTCAGTGCCTCTCTTGATGGTCTTTTTACAAATATCACATTTGGTAATTCTCATAATTGAACTTTACTTTACTTTACTTTATCTTGAGTTTGGCGTCAATGCTGCTTTATTTCGCAAATCCTTCCGGATGATTCTTGTGCCAAGTCCAGGCGGTTTCAAGAATTTGGTCGATCGTGTCGAATTGAGGCCGCCAGCCGAGGATGTCTTTGGCTTTTTGCGAGCTAGCGACAAGTTTGGCCGGATCGCCTTCGCGGCGGCCTTCTTCGATCACTTCGAAATCGATGCCGGTGATCTTTTTCGCCCACTCGATCACTTCGCGCACCGAATTGCCTTTTTCATTTCCAAGATTAAATTTATCGGAGCGATTGTTTTTCTTGAGATGGTCCAGTGCCAGCACGTGGGCGTCGGCCAGATCGGAAACGTGGACGTAGTCGCGGATGCCGGTGCCGTCGGGAGTGGGGTAGTCAGTGCCAAAGATTTTAATCGCGTCGCGTTTTCCCAGTGCGGCAAGCAGAATCAAAGTAATGAGATGAGTTTTGTGCTTGTGATCCGCGCCGATTGCACCGGACGGATCGGCTCCGGCGGCATTGAAATAACGCAAGGCTACGGATTTAAGTCCGTAAGCGGCGTCATAGGCGTCCAGAACTTGCTCAAACATCAGTTTGGTGAGTCCATAAACATTAGTTGGATCTTTTGGGTCTATTTCTTCGACCGGCATCTTTTCCGATTCGCCGTAGACCGCGGCGGAAGATGAGAAAACAATTTTTTTTACATCGTGAGCAAGCATCGCCTCCAGAAGATTGAGGCTGTTGACGAGATTGTTGTCGAAAAATCTTTTTGGATCGGTCATGGATTCTCCGGCCTCGATCGAACCGGCAAAATGGACGATGGCATCGAAATTATTTTCCGCAAAAACTTTTTCCAAGGCGCTTTTGTCAGCCAGATCGCCGACGACCAGCGTGAAATCTCCGATGGCGTCTCTGTGTCCGGACGAAAGATTATCGAAGATGACGATTTCGTGCCCGGCCTGTTTGAGTTTGCGGACGGTATGGGAGCCGATATAACCGGCACCACCAGTAACTAATATTTTCATAAAATAAATTTAAAACTGCTACGAGTTTAGTGTAGCAGTTTTTAACACATTTTGCATCTGATTATTAATTGGCTGATGTGGTGCCGGTAGTGGAAGATGTTACGGCGTTCAGGTCATTGGTATTGAGCGAATTGACTTCATTCTGCGCTTGTTGCAAATCAGAATTTACGTTGGTCGAAGCTTGAGTCGTCGTGCTCGGAGCGATTGTCACGGGCGGATTCTGCGCAGTTTTAGCCGGAACATCGGAAGTGTTTGTCACCGGTTTCTTCGCCGTCGCGGCAGTACCGATGGAAGTGGCGGCCGGCTGTTTAGTCGAACATCCCGCCAAGACTAGCAGTGATGCGGCCCCCAACGCAATCAACGATATTTTCGTCGTTTTTTTCATATTATTTTATATATTAGTCCTAAATTTAATTTTTAAGCTACAAAGCCTTATTGTCCGTCGAGCTGCCAGAGTTGGTCTTGGTGGCGTCTTGCGTTTGAAGTTTTTGAATATCCGGAATAATCGTACTGATAAAGAACGAACGAATATCGGCAACATCTTGGCGCAACGTCGGAAGAATAGTGATGGATTTATTCATCAACGCACGGAAATTGCCGCCTGGAGCTTCGCCAGCGCCGGCAGAAGTCGTGTTCGCAGAAGTTGTTGAAGTTGAATTGGTCGTTGAAGCCGTTGCGCATTGGTTAGGCTGGATGGACTGGAGTGCGCTGATAAAAGTTCCATAATCCGTGGTGAATTTATTGATCTTTGTGTTAAGAGTCGCCAAATCAATCTTGAGTTGGACCGTGTCCAGTCCGTCCGCGCTGTATTTGTTTTCAATCTTTGTCAATCGGTCCTGAATATCTTCAAAAACTTTGACACGGGCGTTTTCATTCGTCTGGTAATTGGAAACTCTGTTCTGGATGCGCGTGACAATATTTTGACAAGTCGCGGAAGTAAAACCCTGCCCCTTTTGTCCGGGTTGTTGTTCCGGATGGCTTTGCCGCCATTGTGCCGCTTGTGTCGGATTGATCGGCGGGCGATGCCCATTTGCAGCACCAATTCCTTGTCCATGCGCTGCGGCAAAAGGCAGTGCCGCTGCGACAAACAAAGAAGCTGTGAGATATTTTTTCCTCATGTTTGTTTTGTTAATTATTATTAATTTTATTACACCTCTAAATGCTAGATACGCATCGCCTTTTAAAATGTTTCAGGATTTGCCCGTTTGTGGGAAATTTAGTAAAATAGGAGGGTAATATTTGAACCAAATTTTATGGACGAAAAATCATCCGTTTCCACAATCACTCCGACAAAAGAAGGAGGGATCGATTTGCGCTTGCCGGAAAAATTGGACATTTCCGTCGTTGTGCCGCTTTACAACGAAGAAGGAAATGTCAGAGAATTGCACCGACGCATCTTGGAAGCCTGCCAAAAATTAAACAAGCCTTTTGAAATCATTTTTATCGATGACGGCTCTTCTGACGCGACCGTAAAAAATTGCGAAGGACTGAGACCCCTGAAGCTGATCAAATTCCGCAAAAATTTCGGACAGACCGCGGCCTTTGACGCCGGTATCAAAGAGGCCAGAGGCGACATCGTCATCACGATGGACGGCGATTTGCAGAACGATCCTAATGACATCAAGTTGCTTCTGGAAGAAATGGAAAAAGGTTACGACGTGGTTTCCGGCTGGCGCTGGCAA
>JAJYKZ010000019.1 GCA_021788105.1 bacterium | reverse complement strand
TCTCGTTTCAGCGTCATGCTTCCATACTAGATGAAAACCATGCGGTTTTCAAACTTTCCTTAGTGGGCCTGCGGCAAGACCGCAGGGAAATCCGCTACGCGTATTATATCAATCTGAAATAAAATTTCCTCGAAATCATATTAATACATTTAGTCCCGCGACAGAGATAAGGATATTTTACCACAGCTTCAAATTATAACCTACCATCCGCTCTCCCAAAGCGGCTGTTTCACCGTTGCAATAAAAAAATCAGCTCCTCTGTATTATTTATAAACACAGCTGTTTTTAATATAAATGCGAAGGCCTTTCATTTTTAATCATTAAAATTATCAAGTATGAACAAGCTATTGAAACTGGGAGGAGCGAAATGGTTCATTGTGGCAATCGGATTGGCTTTGGGATTCGGCTATTTCTCCTTCTCGGCTCATCCGGCCAGCGCTCACGAAGATAGCGGGCATGGGCATATGGTTCCGACAAGCGCCACCGAGCTGATCAACCTGGTCAAGCAAACTGACGCGGGCTGGGATTGGATTCCGCGCTGCGGCGACGGCGCTTATTGGAACATTCATGAAAGTATGTGCAAAGGAGGAACGGGAGACGAGGAGCACTCAACCCACGAACAGCAGAGCTACGGAATCACCAACGCGACAGAATTGATCGCCAAAGTGAAACAAGTAAATGCCGGCTGGGATTGGCAGCCAAGATGCGGCGACGGTGCTCACTGGACTTGGGACGGAGATTATTGCGAAGGCGGAACGGGCAATTAACAGAAACAATTAATTGCAAATTAAGAGCACTCTCAAAACGGAGTGTTCTTTTTTATTTTATGCGCCATAGTTGTTGAAATATTTTTCCGGATTACCGCGACAAGTCCTGCACCAAATTTCCCGTGACTGAAATTTTGTCGCCCGCTTGGACGCTATCCAAACTCATTACCCAACCCTTTTTGTTCATGACTCGCGAGTAATTATAAACTTCTACCGGATAAGTCATTCCATTTTCTGACAAAGAAATTTGCCCGGCCCGGCCGGTACTGGCATTGACATAGGTAGTTTTTCCCAAAAGCTTTCTTTCGCTGTCGGCCGTACCCGCCCCTCCGGATCCCATTCCGACTTGCGCATCATCAACCATTATGATCTGAGGTTTTCCGGGAACGTAAAAAGATGGCTGCGCATACTTTCCCGGCTGGAGCGGAATGCCGTTCAAATTATTCTGATCAATCGCGATCGTCGTTACCATTCCGTGAATCTTGTATTCGCGCACGATCATTCCAGTCATCGGAACGACTTCGACTATTCGATCCTTTCCCGATTCCGCGATCAGCACATTGCCATTAGCCAAAACGGCCGTGTCGGTCGGATAACTGATCGTATTTTCATCCGATAATTTCGCCAGGTCCCAAACAATTTTTCCGTTGCGATTAACTTCAAACACCTCGCCTTTTTGGCGGTCTTCCAAAACAAAATTATTATTAGTCGGATCGATGGAAACATTTTCCAGCCATTTGGCGTCCGGCTTGGTGAATTGCCAGACGATGTTTTTCGTCGCGCGATCTACCAAAATAATGCGCTTCGCCAAAGTTTCCGTGATCAGAAACTCTTTGCCGCCGTCGACCGGCCGAACGCTGGTGTTGCCTTGCAAAATGCCGGGCCGATTTCCAATGACGTGATATTCTCCGTATTGCCAAACGACTTGATTGGTGTTTTGATCGACTACCTTGACCAGCCGATCATTGCTGTCATTAATCACCACTTCATGATCGTCGATCTTATAAGCCTTGTGCGGTTCATCGAGCGATCCGCCGCGATAAGTTTGAAGTCCGGCCGTTCCGTATTGCCACAACTCCTTGTGCGTTTTCCGATCGATTTCATCGACAATCATCGCATCGCCATAGGAAGTGATCAAATTGCCATTGGGAGCGACAGTCACCCGCTCCACTCCTCCGACAAAATACCAGCTGGAACGAGGAATTGGCGGCGCCGACATATTCTGAGCCCAAACAACTTTTCCTTCGGGCGTGAATCCGACAACCCGATTGTTGTTGAAATCAGTCATCCATAAAATGGCAAAGCCCGGTCCGTTGCTGGCCGGCCTAACAACTGAGGCAACCGGTTTGAGATTCGGTTTTGGAAAAAGATGCATAAGTCCGGATATTGATTTTGAAAAATTTCCCGCAAGCAAAAAAAACCCGCCCAGAATAACCGCGATTGAAATGATCGAAGTGATTTTTTTTCCGGATTTCATATCGATTGATTTTAAAAATTTAGAAATCCTGAAATTATACATCCGCTATTATTAAAAATTTATTAATTATTTATTTTTCCAAAAGATCGGACCGATTATTTTAATGTTAAAATATTTTTTATGGCTTAGCAATTGCCGCATAAAATTTCCACAAAGAAAAAACCGTTTTATACGGTTTTTTTCTCATTCATAAAATTTTATCTGCAAAATATTACATCATGCCGCCCATATCCGGCATGCCATGGGCATGTGTTTCTTTTTTCTCCGGCAAATCGACAACCGCTGCTTCCATAGTCAGAAGCATCGCCGCCACCGAAACCGCATTTTCCAACGCGGTGCGCGTCACTTTCAATGGATCGATAATTCCCGATTTGATCATGTCGTCAACGAAGGCGTCTTTGCCGGCGTCATAACCGAAGTTTGCGCCTTCGCCGGAAACAATTTTGTCTAAGACTACATCCGCATTTCTCTTTCCAACGTTCGCCGCGATCTGTTTCAACGGTTCGTTCAAAGATTTTATGAGCGTTTCATAACCGGCCTGGTATTCATAATCCTCATTTTTAATTTTCTTGCTTTGCAGTTCATTGCCGGCTTTGGCCAAAGCCACGCCGCCTCCGGCCACAATCCCTTCCTCCACCGCCGCCCGGGTAGCGGCCAGCGCGTCTTCCATTTTATGTTTCACATAGGTCAGTTCCGTTTCCGTAGCCGCTCCGACTCTGATCACGGCCACGCCGCCGGAAAGTTTGGCCGCCCGCTTCTGCAACTTTTCTTTTTCATATTCGCTGTCGGCGGATGTTATTTGGGATTTAATTTGAGAAACGCGCGCTTCAATATTTTTTTTCTTGCCCTGGCCGCCGACAATCGTAGTGTCATCCTTGGCGGCAATAACTTTTTGCGCTTTGCCCAGCGCGGAAATTTCCGCAGTTTTGAGATCCATTCCTTTTTCTTGAGCAATTACTTGGCCGCCGACAAGAATTGCGATGTCATCCAGCACCGCCTTGCGATTGTCGCCGAATTCCGGCGCTTTGATTGCCAGCACATTGAGAACGCCGCGCAGTTTGTTGACCACTAAAGTCGTCAGTGCCTCGCCGTCCACGTCTTCGGCAATAATCACTAATTCTTTCTTGCCGGACTGGGCGATTCTTTCCAGAAGCGGAAGAATTTCAGCGATCGCGGAAATTTTTTGGTCGGTGATTAAAATGTACGGCTCTTTCAATTCTGCAGTCTGCGCTTCCGCGTTGGTGATCATGTATGGAGAAATATATCCTTTATCAAAATTCATTCCTTCCACAATCTCTTTGGAAAATCCAAAAGTCTGCGATTCTTCCACAGTCACAACGCCGTCTTTCCCCACCTCTTCCATCACCTGCGCGATCATCTCGCCCATTTCTCTTGATTCTGCGGAAATAGTCGCCACCTGAGCAATTTCTTCCTTGGAACTTATTTTTTTAGAGTTCTTTTTAAGAATTTCGATAATATTATTTTTCGCCTCTTCCATTCCTCTTCGGATGCCGATCGGACTGATGCCCGTTTCCACAAATTTCAAACCTTCGCGCACCAAAGCTTGCGTCATCACGGTCGAGGTAGTCGTTCCGTCGCCGGCCACATCATTGGTTTTGCTGGCCACTTCCTTGATCAGCTGGGCTCCGATATTTTCCAATTTATCTTCCAGTTCGATTTCTTTGGCAATGGAAACACCGTCGTTGGTAATGATTGGCGCACCGAAACCTTTATCCAAAATCACATTGCGCCCTTTCGGACCGAGAGTTGATTTAACAGTGTCGGCCACCTTATCGATGCCCGCTTTGATTTTTTTACGGGCCTCGATTCCCATTTCGATTTGTTTCGCCATATGTTTGAAACGTTAATATTTATAGTTTATAAATTTGTTATTCCACAACCGCCAAAATGTCTTCGTTTTTTAAAATGATATATTTTTTGCCGGCCGTTTCGATGTCTGTTCCGCTGTATTTGCGGTAAATGACTTTCTGTCCTTTCTTAACTTGAATTTTTTCACTCTCGCCGGCCGCAATCACTTTGCCCTCCTGCGGAGTTTCTTCCGAACCGGTTTCCGGCAAATAAATGCCTTGAGCGGTTTTTTTCTGCGCCGTTTGAGGTTCGATTAAAACATTTTCCCCCAACGGTCTGATGTTTGTCTTTTCCATAAGGTTTCTGTTAATTAATTATTAATAACTTCACTGCTTGATTGGCACTCGTGTAATGAGACTGCTAACCCTATTTTATAAAAAGATCTTTCTTTGTCAAGATTTATTTTTTCCCATGCAGTCGCTGCCCTTGAAAGCAAAACTAAAACCCGCCTTTCGGCAGATTTTAGTTTTCAATCGGTTTTTATGGCAGGCCGATGCGGTATAAAAGCGAACCGATCCAAAGAACAAGTATCAAATAGTACAACGCCCAGCCTTCCGCCGGAGGAAACCAGCGCGAGATTACGCGGAAATGCTTTACATACCATTTATCGCCGAACAAAACGATAAGATTGCAACTGATGCTGTCGATAAGCAGCAAATAGAAAATAATTAATTCAATAGTCACGATGATATTTTTTAAAATTATTTCTTTCCGGCGAACAGATTATAGACATAGGCAATTATAATGCCGCCGAATGCTTCGTCGGCAAACCCCCAAAGTCCGCCGATGATGCCGCCGACAAAACCAGGTTTAAAACCAACATAAAGATTGGAAATTCCGCTAACCCAGCCGCACCCCAGCCGGTCACGGAAACCCAGCCCAAACAAAGCATATAAATACCCCACGCAATGCCCAGTCCCATCGCCAATACTTTGATACTGCATTTTTCCATAATCACACCTCCTTTCTTTTTTGTTTTTAATATTTTATCACTTTTTTACTGATAAATAAAATCTTCTCTCACAGACAGGCCGCGAAGCCGTCCGCAACAATTTGAAACTTTTTCTGGAAGAAACTGATATTACTCTAGATTGCCGTTCCTTACCAACAAATTAAAACCAAAGGAGGACATCAAAATGAATAGCCGCAGATGTATTTTTTTCCTGATCGCAACACTGTTTTTTGCGGTTATCTTCGCCGGTTGCGGCGGAGGACAAGGACAAGAAACGCCCGCCGCCCAGACTTCCAGCGAACAAAGCCAAACAACATCCGCTTCGACAACTCAAAGCGGGCAAAGCCAAACGACTTCTTCGTCTTCAACCGCTTCCACGTCCGCATCAACATCAACATCAGCTTCCACTTCCACTTCCACTTCCACTTCTTCCGAACAGCCCTCAGGAAGCGAAGCAAATTCCGAACAAGACAAGCCGCTGGAAAGAGGTATGGCCGTATTCACTTTTGACGACGGATTGAATTCAGTCTTCACGATCGCCAAAGGCGTATTGAACCAATATGGCTTTGTCGGAACCTTCTTTGTGCCGTGCGGCTACATCGATGGCAACGACGGGCTGCACATTACCTGGGATCAGGCCCGTTCATTATCGCAAAGCGGCTGGGAAGTCGGCAACCATACGGTTAACCATATTGATTTAACAACATTAAGCGATGGCGACGCGATAAATGAAATCCAGCAATGCGGAGACGAGCTTCAGAGTTATGGCTTGCGTTATTTCGGAGCCTTTGATCCGCCGTTTGGATCATTTAACTACGGCGTGGTCATGGATGCCATCAAAGCCGGCTGCACTTCGCTTCGCCAGGCATGGGTAGAGACGGTCAATTACAATATCCCCGGCAACATTGATCCATGGGCGGTCAATGTGGTGCCGGTGAAAAGGGATACGCCTTTTTCCAGCGTGCAATCCGCAATTGACGATGCTGCTGCAAATAAACGATTGATCGTGTTCATATTCCACGATATTATCGACGCTCCAGTCGGACAAATAGCTGATCCTGACGCGATCACCAAAGACAAGCTGGAGCAAATCGCACAGTACGTTCACGACAAAGGACTCGCAGTTGTGAACATAACCGCGGGAATAGAAAAATGCCTTTACTACAAAACTCTACCGAAGTAAAAACTTCGAAAAAAAATCCTGCCGGCCAGCTGTCCGGCGGGATTTTTCACACCAAAAAAAACGCCGGGTTTGGCGTTTTTCTGTTTTATGGACTATAAATTCAGATCTTTTTTCTTCGCTTCGAATTCTTCCTTATCTATTTCTCCCTTGGCATAACGTTCTCTAAGAATATCCAGAGGAGTTTTTTCATGCCCATGATATTCCCTGCGCCGGCTCATTATCAGCCACCTGATGAAAGCCACAATGCCGACTATGATCAAAATCCAAAATATGAGCATAAAGATACTGCCGAAAAAGCTGTATCCGCCATATCCTCCATATGAATTATATCCCCACATCGGATTGTTATAATAACCCCACATCATAGTTTTTTTTATTAATTAATTATTTAAATTTTTTGACAGCAAGCATTTTATATCACTTCTTGAATGCGAAAGCCATTAGTACGATAGTCAGAGCATTCAGAATGACTAGCGCCAGCACTGTCTGCCATTTCGTTTCAAGCGGCTTCATTAAAATATAAACGGTGTATATTATTGCTACAATCGCCGCGCCGATGAAGTTTCCTCTTACCATATTTTTATGTTAATTAATTTTTATTGACCGCATATTTTCTAGGCAAAATATCCGAAATATAACGCAACCAATCCGACAATCAGCACCAGCCAAGGCAAAACGACAAAGAATTTTCTTATTCTGGCTATAACCGCGTACAAATCCATGTTAGCAGAAGCAGCAATGGTAATAAACAAACCTTTTAGCAATGCCAGCCAGCCAATAACTGTTATTATTACAGTGCTGCCTCCACTCCAAACATTATGGAAGGCGACAATGAGATAACCAATAACAAAGGCGGAGATTCCAGCTAAAAGAAGCGCTCCTTTGTTGGCAGCCATGTCTTTGATTATTTGTTTCAGGCTTTGCGGCCTGATTACCCAAACCAATCCCATCACAAACAACGGGATTCCGGCGAGTTGGAAGATTTGTGCGTCTGTCATTTTTGTTTTTTTATTAATTAATAATAAAAGACGGCCTTCACCCGTCTTATTATTTCTATTATAGCAGATCTGGAAACCCTTGTCCAGGCGGACGCAAAATCAACTGCGAGGCTTTGAGTTGTGTAATTTGTTCTATCTCAAATCCATCTTGGTAATCAGCCAAGCTAGACGGCCTTTGGTCTTGGCCGGTTCGCAATGCCGGCAATTTCAACCGCACCTTCTCTTTTTATAACCATCCTCCCTCCTTCTAGTGCAATTATGGTAGAAGGCAAAGATTTTATTCTTCCTCCACTCACATAAAAATCAACACTGTCTCCAAAATATTCCCTGACTTCTCTGATTGAAGTTGCCGGTTCCAAGCCTTCCGGATTAGCACTGGGCGCCACCAGTGGTCCGGTTTTCTTAATCAGTTTTAAAAGACTTTTCTTTTTGGGCAAGCGAAATGCCAACTTATTTTCTCCTCGATGTAAATAATAGAATTTGTCTGCAGGGCAATCAAAAATTATACTGACTTTTCCTGGCCAAAGTTTTTTAATTTCTTTTTCAACTTCTCTTCCGATTTTTGCGCCAAACAATCCGACCTCACTAATGGAGCCGACTAACACAATGAGCGGTTTTTTGGGATTGCGCTTTTTCAATTTATAAATTCTTTCCACGGATTTTTTTGAGAAGGCGGAACCCACAATTCCATAAAGAGTGTCCGTAGGCAAAACGCCCACTCCGTCATTCTTGATAATTTTTTCTATTTTTTTGAAATTCCAAGACATATGTTAGATACTATTATTTTTCATATGCCTTGCCAAGGCCGGAAAGCAAGTATTTCTCTTCTTGACTGACACGCAGAGCACTTATTTCTCCTTTATTGCTATATTTAATACTCATCAAATGCTATTGCTTTTGAATTAATATGTCAATTGACCTGTAAACAAGCAGCAAGATTTATTCGAAGCCTATTCCAGGCATACAAAAAAGAGGCTCACATAAACCTCTAATTTCGGTGCTCGCCTGGCAAAATAGCTTTAAAACGTTTGAATGGTTAGGAGGGTTAGATCTGGTTACAATCGTTAATCATTCAAGACAATTATTGGCTTCGGTTATGAGTGTCTCTTTTTTTCTTCCGTACTCATTCAGATGCTTTTCTAGCATCCCTCACCCCCTGTTTTTATTGTAAATAAAAAGTGCTTGCCTTTATATAACTCCTAAAACATAAATGTGACAAGACTCTTGGAAAATTTCTTCCCATTCAAATTTTCAAAACTATTCAAGCATCCATTCCCAAAGCGGCTTGAAATTTATTACCTTACCATCTTTTTTAATCTCTCGCTTATCATCCCAAGTCAATACAGTCAGATTATTTGTTCGCAACTCGTCACCAGCCTCAATCAAGGCTTTTGTTTCTCTGGCTTCCACTTCCGGATTATTTATTTCATAACAAACCTGAATTAGCTCGACTATTTGCGTACCTTTTTTCAAAACAAAATCAACTTCGCGATTATTGCGAGTTTTGTAATAAAAAATTTCCATATTCGGCTTAACGCCTCTTTTTATCAGTTCGGTAAAAACCAGATTTTCCATCAACCTGCCTAAGTCCGGAGAATGCTGAATAGTTTTGGCGCCTATAAGTCCATTGTCCACGGCATAAACTTTTTTAGGAGACTTGATGCGCTCAACTGATTTTGGTGAATAGCGAAGCAGAGAAAATATCAGGTACGCCTCCTCAAGATAATCTATGTATTTTTCCGTCGTTGTCGCGCTTTTCAAATTGAGGATTTCCATTAGTTTGCGAACGGTATAGAAACTGGCAAAATTATTCATCAAATGAGATCCCAAAGATCCAATTTGCATGGAAAATCTAACTTTATGCCTCTTAACCACATCTTTAAAAAGCAAAGCGTCAAATAGAACTTCCAGATAATCTTTGGGGTCAGCTCTGTTGATTACCACTTCCGGAAAACCGCCGTTCAGCAAATATTCTTCCGCTAGTTTCAACAGCTCGCCGCGTTTTTGTGGCAAAGAACTAAATTCAGGACCAATAATAAAATTCTTTCCTCTCAAAAATTCCTTAAAATCAAATGGCAATATTTCGATCGGCATATGCCGGCCGGTCAAATGCGTGGCTAGTTCCTTGGACAGAAGCCGGGCATTAGAACCGGTGAGTATCAGATTATATCCCTCCCGATGCAGACGATTGACAAACAATTCCCAATTCGGCAAATTTTGAATTTCATCAAACAAGACTGTTTTTGTTTCGCCGTATGCGGCATGCAATTCTTTCATCAAATCACCGGTATTGATGCCATCAGCACTAACCAAAGACTCGTCGTCAAAATTGAAATACATAAATGGCCTACTCTTCAAAAGCATCAGTGAAAACACCGACTTGCCGGCTCGGCGTGGCCCCAAGACAACTTTGATCAAATTGGAATCCAACCACTTACGGCCAACCTGATCGTTGGTTCTGGGAATATATTTTATCTCAAGAAGCTGCTCTTTTTGCCATTTTTGGCTTAAAATAGTATCTTTTAGCATAAATTTCCTTTTATCCTAATGGACAAAAAATCCTTATTTTGTCCACTACAGTTAGTCTAATGGACAAAATAACTGCTGTCAAGGACTAGTCTTGTCTAATATATCGCATTATTGCCCCCATAAAAAATAACCGCGCAAATATTTTGATTGCAAAAAACAGCCCAGATAAAAAAGGGCTGTCTTTTTGTTTTTGAATTTTAGCTTTTTCCGAGTTTGACGATCATTCTTAAGCCAATGTCGCCGAACCAATATCCATATGATTGAAAGCATAAAATATTGGCGCTTGAGTCAAAGAAGTAAAAATCATAAACACGACTAACCACTTCCGATCATTCTTATCTATTTTTACAATTTCTTTTCTGAAATAGAGAAACGGAAAAAGAATAAGCACGATAATAAAAGCTCGAGTCCATCCTTGATAAAAAGCTCCGAAATCCTGTCCTCCCATGAGTCTAGACCATACTCCATAACTTCCGAACATCAGAGCAGAAATGAGTATTAGACTAATGCCTTTTGTTTTCTTTAGATTATTTTCCATATGGCAATTGTATCATAAGTTCAGTTTGTCAGGATATGTTTAAAACCAGCTTCTTCATTGGCAAGGTTAACTCAAAGTTCTCTAAAAATCAAACCTACTTTAGCATTTTTAAAATAAGTACATAAAGAACAAACAGGAAATATAAAATAACGGTTTCGATGAATTCTTTTTTTCTTGGATACTCCGATTTAGTTATCCAAGCGGCGGATTCATCCAGACTCAATGACAGTCCGATAGCTAAAAAGATCATTATTGGATTCGCGAATCCCTTGATAAAAGCCAGTGGCAGTACGACGAAAATAAGCAATAACCCAATGTGAATATGGTGAATATGCCACTGTGTTTTCTTTCTTAAAAATCCAGTTATATCAAATGATCCCGGCCAAAAGAAAACCGAAAATCTGGCCAGAACAGCGGTTATAATAAAAATGGTTAGGAATAAGTTTAGATTGGGCATGTTGATTTATTTTTACCTAAACATCCCTTCAACCTGTTCGCGAATTTTCTGTATGATTAATTCTTCGGGATATTCTTTTTCCAATTCAGTCACTTTTTCCTTATCATTCCTATCGATTCCGGCATCTTTAAGAATTTTATCCCAAACCTCGAACTTGTAATTGGAAATGGCGATTTCAATGCCTTCTTCCCTGTTTTCCGTATAACGTTCCCGCAAAGGACTAATCAATCCCACTTTTTCCAGGATGACTTCATTGATGAATCGGTTCAGCTTTTCTTCCGGGGTTTCCGGTTTCGATTCTTGTTTAGATTTCTTAGGACCTCTTTCAAAAAAATTTCCAAACATAGTTTTGAGTTATTTGTTACAAGTTAATTATATATCTTGTGGAAAAAAGAAAAAGAGGCAGATTTCTCCACCTCTAGTTAGGATCTTATCCTTGGTTATTTTATCTTCAAAACCAGCTTTTTACTTTTTTCTTTTAGGGCCATATTTTTTCCATAAGTCTCTTGAGATCATCGTTCGAAAGAGGCTTGGTCAGAAAAGAAAATGCCCCTTTTCTTATCAACTCTACTCTTTCTTCGTGACGGCCACTAGCAAACGCAAACGGAATTTTTATTCCTCTCTTGATCAACTCTTCCAGGAGCTCCTTGCCATTCATATTCGGCATTTGGAGATCCGAGATGATCAGACCAAGATTGGACCATTTTTGCGAAATAATAGCCAGCGCTTGCTTGCCGTCCTCAGCTTCAAGGACGGTCGCTCCGTAAGATTCCAGCGTTTCTCTCATGCACAACCTAATTATGCAATCGTCCTCTACAACTAAAATTCTTTTTGACACGAGGCCTCCTTGTAATATTTTAATTACCTTACATAAACTATTTTATCTTCCCTGTCCCGAACTACGAAATAGGACAGATCGGATAGAGCTTTCAGAAAGTGTGGCTTTCCGGGATCTATCCGAATGACTCTGGCAGTTTCATCGTAGGCAAGTGGGATTTTTTCTTTCCTGTTTCCTATTTGAAGAAGGAATTTTCCGCTTTCAATCACGATCCATTCTATGGCTTTGGGATGATAGTGAAGCTTGATCTCCTCGCCTGCAATGAGTTCGTGGCAAACAATGTGGTAAGTTTTATCCGGCTTCATTATTGACTGTAACGCTTTTTGTAAATTGTAAAAAGGACTTATCATTATCTCCTTCTCAAGATAGTTTTTAGTAGTTCAAATCTACTGTGTTTAGTTTAGATTATAGGTAATGTTATGGCAATATTGACAAAAAAAGCCTGCACTAGATGAATGCATTAGAAAAGTTTTAAGTTCGAATCCTATTCCAGGCATACAAAAAAGAGGCTTACATAAGCCTCAAATTTCGGTGCTCCGCGAACTGGAAAGAGTTCGAGAAAGTTTATAAATCCCTACAGTGCTGTTCACTATATTTATTTTCTCAAAAAATACAGATAAAGTAAAGTTTTTAAAATTAGCAATAAAAAAATACCACGGTATCGTTAGATCTTGCATTGCCGATGAATTAACATCATCGAGCACGCATCCGTGGTCTTTGTTCTTTATATCCTGACGGAAGTTTGGATTGCCGCCAGGGTTATTATCACTGCATGGGAATTGCGAAGAAACTTTATCTTCACCGCCATAGTAGCTTTTTCTTTGGTTTATTTATCCAAAAAAATCCTCGTAGAATCTCTTGGCGAGATCAAAATCAATTGACCCAAATTGCTCATATTATTTTACAATCCGAAACAAACACTGCCCACACAACCCCAGGGCAGATCGCCGTCCAGATACCATTTGTTGTGATACTTTACGATTTTAATAGCTTGTCCTGATTTTGTTTTGCAAATTCCGTAATCATTTGTCCGATTAAGTAATTGCGTGCATTCTCTGAAGGTATAATAATTTTCAAAAGTGCTGTGCGCTTTGCGGAGAGTTATAAACTGATAAGTCAGAAAAATAGCCAAGGAAAATACTACGATTATTATAACAGTCAGTATTGTATTTTTTCGCATATTTTTAATTAAGCGATTTACTATAAAATTTAAACTCTTAACAAACCTCGAAAGCCTCTGCCTCCATAATAGGATTCCGCGCCGTTGTGATATATGAAAACATTGTCGTAGCGGCGATCGCCAAAAATAGCACCACCAAGCTTGGCAATTACGGGATTCATAACATGAACCATATAATCCGATGTGCTTTCACCCAGTGCAGTTGTTAGGACTTTGATTATCCAGAAATAGGCGGTTATTTCCGGAACTTTCACAAACGGATGACGCGATATGTTATTTTTCATAGGAAATTATTTTAAAAATTTAATTTCGAAAGTGTTTTTCTAGAGTATATGAATTTTAATTATCCGGGTCAAGAACAATATAATATTTTTTATGCCAAAAAACGCTTAGATAGAGTTTTATTATTTTTTCTGCATCCAAAAAATATCCGGCCGCGCACTAATTGGAGAAATTGCAGCCAAATTTCTTGTGCATTTCCCTCCAAGGGTCATAAAAAACAAGATGATCGATATTGGGCAGATCAGTTTTGAGTTGTATTATTCAAATGGAAAACAGCGCACGAAAAAACTGCTTATTAACAAAAGCAGCAAAACTGAAAAAGCAAAGTAAACGAAAGTCGCATATTTTCTTTTGGATAAAAATAGAGCTGGTCCCATTAAAACAGGAAAGGCCAAAAACATATACCTACCCCAACTCGTAAGAGTGCCCGTCAATAAGGCAGTTAGCATGACTGTCGCACTAAAAACCAAGTAAGTTTTTCTGACCATTTTCCATGAAATAATAATAGCGACAACAAAGAAAATAAAACTAAAAAGATACCAAAGATATGGCGCGTGACTGCCAGCCAAAATGCCTCTTCCTAAGAAAAAATTATCCTTGAATTCAAACCATAGAGAAGTAAATGGATTGCTTAAAGACCGCCCCCAGGTTTTTTGCGCCTCGAGAAAAGCAAGGGCATTTTTAAATTTGAAATAATTAAAAGCCACAAAACCACTGAAAGAAACAAGCGGCAGACATAATGGTAACCATTTTTTCGATTTAAATAAATTTTTCAATTGCCAATTGTCAGCCCAGAGATATTCCAAAAGCAGAACCAGAAAAATCAACACACCGTAAGGCTTGGTGATTGCAAGGAGCATACTGCTTAAACCAGCAGTAAACCATTTTTTTCGACGAGCAAAATACAAAGTTATGGCTAAAAGAAACGCGAATAAAGCGTCTGGATAACCACTGATTAGAAAATAAGCATCGGGAAAAAATAACCACAGAGTGGCAACCAAAAAACTTTCCTCGTCAGTAAAATCAATTTTTGCCAGTTTAAAAATAAAGATAAATGCAAGAAACGAAAAAATAACATTCAGACTGAAAGAAATAAACTGCAACGGCAGGACATGCAGATTATGCACAAGCCAAATAAGACCCGGGAAAAGCGGCCAGAAAGCGATGCTAGAATTTTTATTCAGTGAAAAATTATATCCGCGTCGGGCAATCTGCATATACCAAGCCGAATCCCAACGGAAATAAGGCGGGTAGCCTTTGACATTGCAGACTTTTGATTCATAAGTCGAGAGATGTAAACTCAAAAAGCCTACAATTAAAAGGAGCGCGAACCATAATAAATACGTTGTGATTAGTTTTTTGTTAATTGTCATCTTTTTAATCAATTAGTTTTAATTTACTACAAAAATTTAAAATACTAAATTAACCAGTTCTACCCCTGATTCTTGACACAGAAACAAGGCTGACTGAAGTAAGCCTTGAATTTCGGGAATCATATCACAAACATAATTGCTACGAATTATATGCAATTTTCTTATAGAAAACATGCTTGACCATCTCAACAACAATTAAGTAGACAAACACCAACGCTAAAATAATCAAAATAATCGACAGTGGTAACGGCGTGAAACCGAAAAATTTTCCAATAGAAGACATTGCCAAAATAAAACCAATTGCCATCACTCCAAGCGTTGTAAACACCAAATACCTGCTAGGCTTTGATTCGAGAAAAGGAATTTTTCTTGTCCTTATTACATAAATCACAAAAACCTGCGTAGCTAACGATTCAATAAACCATCCGGTTTGGAAACTTGAAGCCCCTAAATGAAAAATTGAGAACAAAACAAAAAATGTCATGAAATCAAAAGCAGAACTTATCGGACCAAAGATATACATGAACTTCTGGATAAATTTCAAATCCCAGTGCTTGGGTTTTGCGAGATAATCATCATCCACATTGTCCGTTGGAATCGATATTTGGGAGCTATCATAAAGAAGGTTATTCAAAAGAATTTGACCTGGTAGCATTGGAAAAAATGGCAAATATAGCACTGCTCCAATCATACTAAACATGTTTCCAAAGTTCGAACTCAAAGCCATCATGATATATTTGATGGTATTGCCAAAGGTCTTTCTGCCTTCAATAACCCCGTCCATCAATTCCCTCAGGCCCTTTTTCAAAAGAATAATATCCGCTGTTTCTTTGGCAACATCAACCGCGTTATCGACAGATATTCCAACATCAGCACTTTTTAGTGAAGGCGCGTCATTTATTCCATCACCCAAAAACCCGACAACTTTGCCATTTTTTCTTAGCACAGAAATTATTTTTTCTTTTTGACTCGGGGAAAGTCGGGCGAAGATATTGGCATGTCTAGCTTTGTGTGCAATCGCTTCATCATCCAATTTATTAATGTCTAATTCCTCTCCATTCACAATGCCCGTAATTTCAAGACCAAGATCTTCGCATATCTTTTTTGTCACCAACGGACTGTCTCCGGTCAAGATTTTTATTTCAACCCCGTGCTTTTCCATGAAAACCAAAGTTTCTTTGGCCCTTTGTTTTGGCGGATCATAAAAAGCCAGAAATCCCTGCAGAATCATGCTGTTTTCTTCCGATTTTTCATAGTTTGTTTTATTCTCAACCAATTGCTTGGCAGCGATTGCCAAAACCCGGTAACCCTGGCTACTCAAATCTTCATACAAAGCATTGAATTTGTTTTCATCTTCTTTTTTTATTGGAGCATTGTTTTGTCCGTCAAAATAAGAAGTGCAGATCTTGAAAATTTCTTCAGGAGCTCCCTTGCTTACCATCATATATTCCAGCTTGTCTTTTTGCTCGTATATTATAGAAGATCTTTTACGCATGAAATCATAGGGAATTTCATCTATTTTTTTCAGCTGACTGACGTCAATATTTTCAAAATCCAAAATAGCTTTATCCAAAACATTTTTGATGCCAGTTTCAAAAAATCCGTTAATATAAGCTAGATTCAGAATTTTTTGAGATTCATTTCCAAAAACATCAATATGCTTAACTAGAGATATTCTGTCTTCAGTAAGCGTTCCGGTTTTGTCCGTGCACAAAATGTCCATACTGCCGAAATCAGGAATAGAACTGAGCCGCTTCACTAAAACTCCTTTTTTTGCCATATTAATTGAACCCTTGGCCATGGTAACACTCATGATCATTGGTAAAAGTTCAGGCGTGAGTCCAACGGCAATTGCCAAAGAAAAGATAAAGGAGTCGATCAAGTTTCGATTGAAAAGCGAGTTGATCAAGAAGATGACCAAGACTATGGCAATGGCAATTTTGATTATCAGATAGCCGAATTTTTTTATACCTATTTCGAAAGCATTGGTGACATTTTTTCCAACTAACTCTGTTGCGATTTTGCCATATTCCGTTTCCGCTCCTACATTAATTACCACAAATTGAGCATAGCCAGAAACCACATTCGTACCAGAAAAAACCAGATTGCCATCAGGATTTTGCGCATTTTTTTCCACCGGAAAACTTTCTCCTGTAAGTGCCGATTCGTTAATAAAAAGATCAACAGATTGAAAAAGTTTTCCATCGGCCGGCACAATATCGCCTGCAGACAAAAAGACAACATCTCCCAAAGTAATATATTTTGTAAGAACTTCTTTCTTTTGCCCGTCCCTAAGTACTGTCGCTCGCACACTCAACTTCTTTGCAATTTCTTCCGCCGCCTTGTTGGATTTGTGTTCTTGGTAAAAATCCAAAACGATGCTAAGCAAAACTATAGACAAAATAATAAAAGCACCCTTGATTTCTCCTGTAAAACCTGAGGTTACGGCAGCAATAATCAGAATAAGCACTAAGGGGTTTTTAAAATAAGATAAGAATTCCAAAATCGGGGAGATTTTTTTCTTATTTGTGATTTCATTGAAACCGTATTGTTTGGTTCTTTTTAAAGCCTCCTTTTCTGACAATCCTTGTTGAATATTTTCTTTGAATTGAAATTTATTTTGTTTTTTATACATCGTTGCTTTTTTAATTATCTTTATTATACCATCAGTTTTAACTTCCACCTTGCCCATAAAAAAATGGTTCAGCTAGCCAGGTCTTTTAAAATACTAAGCGATTCGAACGTCCGACTTCCCTACAAAAAACAAGGCTGAAATAAGCCTTGAATTTCGATGCGGGCGTCATCGGTCTAGAACTTTTAAAAATGGGGCCATTGAGGGATTTCTTAGGTGTCTCGATGAGAAGCAATTTCAAAGCTCTTCGGTCACAATTTCAAGAGCAAATTGATACAAATGAGACACAAGACAGTATGTGTCTCATTTTAGGAAATAAGACGATAGGATGTATTTTTTTAATCTAATAAGCCTTTAATTTTGCTAAATCCATAGTGTTGCCTATGTATCTCATCTTGTTCAGTAATTTCTCAAATAAAAAAATAGGGGCTGACTATAATATTAGTCGCCCCTAAGCGCTTTTTACTCAAACTGCATTGCAGAGCTTAAGCCTAAGCCATAAGCCACGCTTGTAAATGCATCTTTCTGACGCATTTTTTCCTCTCCGAATTTTTCGGCAAATATCTTCCTGATACGAGGGATGTGTGATGACCCACCGGTTATAAAAACCGTGTCGATGTCTTTTTCGGTTAAGCCAGCGTCGGACAGAACCGTGTTTATACATTTGCTTATTTTGCCAACATCATCAGCAATCATCTCCTCAAACTCCACTCTGCCAACCCCTTCTTTTATCGTCAGGTTGCGCTCCCTGAAAGTTGTCCGGGAATTTTCATAAAAGGATAGATCGATTTTTGCTTTTTCAATCGCTTGAAAGAGCATAAAACCATAATTATCCTCTATCAGATTCTCCAGATTTTCTATAGCCTGAACGTCATCCGCGGTCTG
>JAJYKZ010000018.1 GCA_021788105.1 bacterium | reverse complement strand
TAATCTTTATAATTTAACTAAAGACAGTAGTGGCGGTTACGGCGATTTCGATTATATTAATGGCACTCAGTATGCCTCCCTTTCCTCCGCCTGCGCCGCCGGATACGACTGCAATTCCCTCGGCGGCAACTCCTATTCCTCCTCGTACCCCGGTTTCGTCTCTCTCCCCAACGGCACGGTGGGGAGCGGCAATTGGAATCTCCTTAATACTTCTCCCGCTATCAAAGCCGGCACCAATCTCTCATCAACCTTCACTACTGATCTGAATAACATCACCCGTCCCTCCACCGGCGCCTGGGACATCGGCGCCTACCAAGCCGATCTTACTCCTCCCACTCTCTCTTCAGGTTCTCCAACTTCCACCCTCTCATCCGGCACCACCCAAACCACTCTTTCCGTCACCACCGATGAAAACGCCACTTGCAAATATTCCACCGCTCCCAATACCGGCTATGCCTCAATGACCAACACTTTCACCACTACCGGAGGAACCACCCATGCCACCACCATCTCCAACCTAACCGACGGCAACTCATACACCTACTATGTCCGGTGTGAAGATTCTGCCAATAACGCCGATACGACAGATTACAAAATCAGTTTCTCCATAGCCGCGCCAACCACAAATACTTCTCCCAGTTCCGGATCGTCGGCTAATTCATCTTCTACCACCACCACAACCACTATCACCACCAACCCTGACACTGCTTCCGATACTGCCACAACCACAACCACAACCACAACTACATCTACCACCACCGACACCGACGCCATTCCCGATATCTTCCAACAAACTAAGGTCCGGCTGGGCAACTCCTGGAAATCCACCGATCATCATCTCACTACCAACGATGATTCTCTCAAACTGAAAGGCCAGAACTCCGACGTCTCAACCATCAAGGTCTACAAAGGAGACTCTCTCTTTAAAACCATTAAGACCGATGTTAACGGAGCTTGGGACTCCATTCTCAAATTCAAAGATGATTTCTTCCATACCATCAGAATCAAGCAATACGATGATTCCAACAATCTCATATCATCCAATAGCTTTAAATTAAGATTGGATACGGAAAAACCCAAATTCAAAGAAACCATTCCGGATACGCTCACCATAACCCATAATGACAAAATTATCTTTACCGCCACCGACGACAACTCCGGCCTGGACCATTATGAAGTGAAACTCTATCCCATCCGCAATTATTGGAGAACTCAAAACCAAGGTTACTACCAAATCCCTCAATCCGTCCCCAACGGCGCCTACACTCTCTATATTCGCGCCTATGACAAGGCTGGAAACTATGCCCAGGAACTGATTCATGTGACGGTAAGCGATGCGAAAGCAAATTATGTTCCAAAAGCAATAACACCCAAAACAGTAAATGCAGTTAAACCAGCTCCAATAAATCAAGCTTCAACAACACAAACTGTCAGCACCAATCCAATTCCCGCGATCCAGACCAAACCGCAAGTCCAAACTCCGCAACCTGAAACACAAACTTCCAATCAACAAGCGCAACCGCAGTCCGATAAATCCAGTTTCGTCTGGTGGAAACCGTGGACGTGGTGGTAAAAGAAAGATGATGCTATAATTCCTCTATGAACGGAACGAAAAAAACAAAATTGGCCGTCTTTGACATTGACGGCACTATCTTTCGGAAGAATTTGGCTTTTGAGTTGATCAACGAGCTGGCCTGGATGGGGATTTTCGACAAAAGCGTCCGCAACAAACTGGTGCGCCACTACAGCGATTGGCTGGACCACAAAGGCACCTACGAAGAATATCGCAAAGCGCTGGTAAAATTGTACGCGGAAAATATCAAAGGCTGCACAAAAGACGATGTGGAAAAAGCTTGTCAGGTTGTAATCCCTTTTTACAAGCATCGGACCTATGTTTTTACCAGCCGGCTGATTGAGAAATTCCGCCAGGAAAATTATAAGATTATCGCGGTTTCCGGATCGCCTTCGGAAATAGTCGAAGAATATAATAAGTATCTGAAATTAGACGCGGTCTTCGGGTCCATCTATGAGATGGATGGCAGGGGGGTCTATACCGGCGGAGCGGTCTTTGAACCGACAATCGACAAAAGCCAAGTAGTGCGGCAATATTTGGCGGAAAATAATCTGACACTCGATGATTCTTACGGAGTGGGCGACACGGAATCGGACGCGCGCGTTTTGGAAATTGTGAAAAATCCGATTGCCTTTAATCCCAATGAAAATCTGAGAAAAATCGCCGAGGAAAAAGACTGGCGGATCGTGGTGGAGAAAAAAGATGTCATCTATGAAATTGACCATAATAAGCTAACCGATTATCTATGATTTTTTTAATAATTTTAGGAGCGATACTTCTTTATTTCATAATCAGAGCCGCCATAGATTTAGCCAAGGCGACTACTCTTAATCTTTTTATCGACAAGTGGGCCAACAAGACAGTTTGGATATGGCTGCCTTTTCATGCTCTGAAAGCTCTCTGGAAAGAAGTTAACAAAAAATAGTGCTGGCAAGTCAAAACAAAAAACTCCCGCCGGACGGGAGTTTTTAAATTTAGAAGAAAATTATTTTACTTTCTCGATAAATTTGGCGAACACTTTTGGATCTTCCATGGCCATCTGAGACAAGATTTTTCTGTCAATGCTGATGCTTTTATCTTTCATGGTTTTTATCAGCTGGCTGTACTTGATTCCCAAGTCGCGGGCGGCATTGTTCAGTCGGATGATCCACAGTCCGCGCATCGTCCGTTTTTTCGCTTTGCGGTCGCGATAAGCGTATTTGCCAGCCTTGATGATGGCTTGCTTGGCTTCGCGGAAAAGATTTTTGCGGTTCCAGCGATAGCCTTTGGCGTCTTCCAACAAATTTTTTCTGCGTTTGACGTGGGCAGTTCCTCTTTTTACTCTGGTCATAAATATTTCAGAACCACTTGATTATCACTTGATTACGCTGATTTCACTGAGTTAATTTTTGACATATCATTCATGTGTAATCAGGAAAATCAGTGCTAATCAGTGGTTCGGATATTAATTGTTATATGGCAATGCTTGCAGGACATTCTTTTCATCGGCTTTGAAAAGCCGTCTGTCGTTTTTCTTCATCCTGCCTTCCTTGCCGCTTTCTTTGGAGTTGTAATGGTTTTGTCCGGTTGTTCTCCGGATAACCTTTTTTCTTTTGGTTATTTTGACTTTTTTGATGACTGATTTTCGAGTTTTTAATTTAGGCATATTTATATAGTTTTTATTATTATGGTGCGATGATTGTATTAAACCCTCCCGGGTATCTTTTAATTTCTTGTTCCGTCTTGTGGGGAGTTTCAATTGATCCGATAAACTCTTCCAAATTCTTCCGGGCCAGATCTTGATGGGCTTTTTCCCTTCCGCGGAGCTGAATTTCTATTTTTACTTTGTCTCCTTTTTTCAGAAATTTTTCCGCCTGGTCTTTTTTGAAATCCAAGTCGTGATCGTCCGTCCTTAAGCCGATGCGGATTCCTTTTATTTCAACTTTTTTCTGTTTTGATTTGTTGAGCCGGTCCTGTTTGGATTGCTGGTATTGATATTTTCCATAATCCATGATTCTGCAGACGGGCGGCTGGGCCATCGGAGCGACTTCGACCAGGTCCAGTCCTTGCTCTCTGGCCATTTGCAGGGCTTCGAAAGGGGTCATGATTCCCAGTTGATTGCCATTTTCGTCAATCACGCGAATCTGGACAGCTCGAACCTGCTCGTTGATTCTTTCTTTCGGAGCTTTTTTGACAAAAACTTTTTTTATCGGTCCTCTTCTAATGGTTTTGAATTAAATGATTATGTATGTGGAGTTGGCGAGAATTGCACTCGCGTCCATAATTGTTTTTCTAAAATAATCTACAAGTTTAGTCTGCCTATAGGTTCAACTGAAAGTAGCAAGCAGACAAAAACTTTCAGCCTATGTTTAATTAGCTTTCAAAAATATAACTTAAACAAAATTACATTTTCTATCTCAAAAATATGGCACCGGTGAACGCCCATTGAGAATCGGCGCGCCGATGGCTAAAGCTAAATTAAGCTAAAGCAGGAGCAAAGGCAAATGCTTGCGCAAATGCTGATTTTGCTTTTGTTATGAAGTTTGCACTTATAACGTTGATAAGATTTTAACGAGTAATTATCATTCTCGACTTGCATATTTTAAAAGTACAACCTGTCGAAACTAGGCAACCCCTAATAATTTTTCAGTGTTCTCTTGATTTTTCTTTCCGCTTCTCTTTTGGCAATGTCTTCGCGCTTATCGAACTTCTTTTTGCCTTTGCCTATGCCAAATTCCAGCTTCAATAGTCGTTTTTTAGTATACACTCGAATAGGCACCAATGTCAAGCCTTCTGTGCGCGCTTTTCCTATTAAACGCCTGATTTCTGATTTCCGAAGCAAAAGTTTTCTGGGCCGGGTCGGATCGTAATTTTTAATGTCGCCGGCGTGCTTGTAGGGCGGGATGTTGGCGTTGGTGAGATAAAGCTCATTGCCTTTGATGGTGACAAAACTTTCTTTGAGGCTGATGTGGCCGCTTTTGACCGACTTTACTTCCTGGCCGGCCAAAACCAAACCCGCCTCGTATTTGTCCGAGATGGCGTAATCGAAATTGACGCGTTTGTTGAAGGCGAGAGTAGCCATATGTCTATCATACAACATAAAATATAAACATTGTAGAGACGCAATGGTTGTAGAGACGCCCCGTCGGGGCGTCTCTACGGATTATGACAACAGGTGCCTGCAATTTGCATAGTTATCCACAGCTTCTTCTTTTTACAATGTATTTATGATATAATTTTAACTGACGAAATCTTTCTGAAATAAAAATGAAAACAAAAAAAATATTTTTAACTCTGGTCGTTTTGATTGCCGCTTTTGTTGCGATTAGCGTTGCTAAAGCAGGATCAACCTACAATGTGATCGGTTGGGCCGGCGGTTGGAGTACGGATGCATCAGGCAATTATAGCGGAGTAGGCTGGATCAGTATGAACAGTTTGAATTGCTCGAGCAACGGGACAACCATAACCAATTCAAATTGCGGCACTGTTGGCACTCCTGTCGCAACTTATGGAGTTACTTTTGATCCCAGCACCAATACTTTTTCAGGATATGCGTGGGATTCAACTTTAGCGCAGCCTATTAGTTTTAATTCTGCTGATGTCAGCGGTTGTCCATCAAGAGGGAACTGTCAGGCAACCGTCGATCCTAATGGCAATGTGACCGGCTGGGCGCGTTTTGTGGGCATAGAAGATGCTGCTAACGCGGGAAACTCCGGCGGTTGGGATGGATGGATAAGCTTAAACAGTTTGAATTGTTCGAGCAACGGGACAACCATAACCAATTCAAATTGCGGCGCTGTCGGAACTCCTATCGGATCTTATGGAGTTAAGTATGATCCTTCTACGGGAAATTTTTCGTCAAATTCTCTTGCTGATTCCAATGAGCTTGGGTTTATTGATTTTAGCGGGGCTTACGCAGTGCTTCCTCCAACGGTAACACTTAATGTTAATCCTAACACGCCGGTTGATATAACTGCTTTGCCTGAAAAAGTTACTTTGTCTTGGACTGTAGCTAATTGCGACGCGTCGAAAGGAGAAGTCTGTACTTGCACGGCTTCCACAGATGTTAACGGTAGTCCTTGGACAGGTGCTAATTCTTGGACGGGTAGCAAGTCAACTACTAATGGGTCGCAAACATTTACTTTCAATTCAAGCAATTTGCCGCCATCAACCCCCTTGCAATATACGTTAAGTTGCACTAATCAGGCTGGTCAACCGGGAAGTGGTACCGCGCACATTGATTTTGATTGTACGACTTATGCTTGCGGTTCTGACGGGGGTTGCGATAAAAATAATACCATATTCACAATTGACCAAAGCAAATGTAGTTCTGCTTGTACGTCATCCAAAGATTGCATTTCCACTAATCTCGACTGGAAAGAAGTCTCTCCTAATTAAAAAATAATAAAATAATTTTTTAAATACTCAAATGAAAACCAAACTTAAAAAACTATTCTCAACAAAAGTTGCTTATTGGACGGGGATCATAATCTTCGGAGCGATCCTGGGGGTTTCACTTCAACTTGCGAGAGCGGGATGGTCCGAACCGGCGCCTGGAACAGTTCCTCCCACCGGCGGCAATGTCGCTGCGCCGATAAATACGAGTGCGAACGCTCAAACAAAAACCGGACCACTCGTAGTCAGTGAATCTTCAAGTCACGGAGCTTTGTTGGATGCATATGATGTCGGATTTTGGGGCAGTAAAACACTTTATGGAGTTAAGGGAATTGGGTCGTCTTACGGAGTTGAGGGGTACGGAAATATTGGAACTTATGGTTCTGGTGGTTATATTGGAGTTCAAGGATATAATTCCGGATCAGGCATATTTAGCGATCTTGGTTATAGTAATTACGGATTGTATACTAATGGCTTGGTTTATACTGGTGTTGGTATTGAATTTCCGGACGGAACGACGCAGACGACGGCGGCAGGCGCTTCGACCAAGCCGTGGATCTGTCTTGATCAAGGCGTGGGGGACAACGCTAGTGGGGTGACACAGATACCATCGGCGAATGGAGGAGTGCCTAATTATCAGTATTGGCCTGGCCGGTACGCCAACGCTGCATTTCAGGTATATCCGAAAGATATGACTGGCACCGTCACAGGGTACATCAGAGGCGGCTACGGCTGTGACTATGGCTGCTTCATGTTGATGTGTATTCAGCTTCAGTAGACGCTAGGTAAAAATAAGCTCCGCTAAAGTTGGACATTGGCGAACTAAATAAAAACTTAACAAACACTCCTATGTCTAAAAAACTAATCAGCACAATCGTAATCATTCTGGTCTTTGTTATCGGACTTGTCTTTGGGCTGGTGATCAAGCCCAAAGCATCATCCGCTCCGGCTGGAAGTCAAAATACCTATCAAGCCGGTTGGAACGCGGCCGAACAAAAACTGGCCCAAAGTGGAATGATTCCGGGATTAAACAGCAATATTCCAATCAAAAGTATCAGTGGAACGGTGGAAAAGATTGACGGCAACAAATTGACTGTAAAAACCATTTCGCTTAATCCGCTGGCCGATCCAAGCACTAATGAAAGAATCGTCGATGTGGATAATGGCACTCAATTTTTTCAAATGACTCAAAAAGATCCGCAGGAATTTCAAAAAGAAATGACTGATTTCCAAAAAACGATGCAATCACAAACAGCTAACACTTCCCAAGTCAAAAATTCTCAAACCCAAATTCAACCTCAAACAGCTACTCCTCCGATGCCGTTCGATAAAAAACAAATCAGTTTGTCTGATATTAAAGTCGGCCAACGAATTTCAATAACTTCTGGCAGCGACCTCAAGACCGCCAAAGAATTCAAGGCAATGGAAATCGATATTCAGTCTGATTTTAGTCAGCCAGCTCCGGTTGCTGCGCCAAATCAACCGGCGGCGCAAAGTTCCGGCGTTCCAACTTCGGCTTCGACTTCAACTCCAACTGCGTCAGCGCCAATCACTCCAAAAATTATCGCTCCAGCCCCAACTAGCACTACCGTTAAATAGTCTTGTAATAATTTTATGAAACCCAATCTTTCAAAAATAATTCTCATTGTCTGGTCGGTCATCTCTTTGGTTTATATTATCTTCATCACTTGGACCGATTTCAAAACCAAAGAAATGGCGCAAGCATACCAAACGGGAGAAAGCGATACGGTCAGTCAAATCATCAAGCAAGCTCAATCAGAAGACTGCCAGTCTTTTACTGTATATAACAGCAGTGGCAAAGTTCAGCTGGTGAACGCTCAATGTTTGCCGCAACAGCAGAATCAAACGCAAGGGCAAACTTCAGTGCCAAACATTCCGGCGGTCAAAAAATAATTCGTCCAAATAAAACTTTGAAAATAAAGAGCGGATAATCCGCTCTTTATTTTTTTGTTCTTCTGCGGTAATATCAAATATATGAAAACTGAACTGAAACAATTAATAGAAAAAGCGATTTTAGAAGCGAAAAAAAACCAAGCTTGGCCGGATTTTGAATTGCCGGAAATTGTTGTGGACTATCCGAAACAGGAAAATTTCGGCGACTACACAACCAACATTGCCATGATTCTGGCAAAAAAGGTTGGGAAAAGTCCGATGGAAACGGCCGAAAAAATTAAAAATGAATTGTGTCATTCCGGACTTGATCCGGAATCTAAAGAGATTCCCGAATCGAGTTCGGGACAAGCTCTGAATCAAGTTCAGGATGACACGTGCAAAGAATTTGAAAAAATAGAAGTCGTCGCGCCGGGGTACATCAATTTTTATCTTGCGAAGAAATATTTGCAGAATATTGTCGCGGAAGTAAACAAAGAAAAAGAAAATTTTGGTAGTTCGAAAATTGGTAATGGAGTAAAAATTAATAACGAATTTATTTCCGCCAATCCGACTGGACCATTGCATTTGGGAAATGGTCGAGGCGGATTTTATGGAGATTCGATTTCCAAAGTCTTACGAAAATCCGGGTTTGAAGTTGTGAATGAATATTACGTAAATGATGCCGGAGAGCAGATCGTAAAGTTGGGACATAGCGTTTTGAAAGATGAAGAGGCGGTGTATGGAGGAGAATATGTTGATTCTTTGCATGAAAAATTTTCCGGAGAGTCGGACGCAAAAACAGTCGGGCAAAAAGCGGCCGGATTAATTTTAGAAGAAATCATCAAGAAAACTACTTCAGAAAAAATGCAGATCGGTTTTGATTCTTGGATTTCCGAAAGATCTCTGTATGATGAGAGTTTTGTCAAAAAAGCGATCGCAACTTTGAAAGAAAAGAATCTTACTTATGAAAAAGATGGAGCGTTGTGGCTTCGAACGACTGATTTTGGCGATGACAAAGATCGCGTACTGGTAAAATCAGACGGACAGAAAACCTATTTTGCTTCCGATTGCGGTTATCTTTTAAATAAAAAACAAAGAAGTTTTTCAAAGGTGATTGAAATTTGGGGAGCGGATCATCATGGTTACATTGATCGTTTTAGAGCCGCCGCGGAAGCGCTGGGTTTTGAAAAAGGAAATATAAAATTTATCATTGTCCAACTGGTTCGTCTGGTTAAAAACGGTAAAGAAGTGCGCATGAGCAAGCGCGCGGGAAATGTGGTTTATATCGATGATCTGATCGAAATGGTGGGGCATGATGTCACCAGGTTTTTCTTCCTGATGTATTCGCCGGACACGCATATGAATTTTGATTTGGGATTGGCCGAGGAGCGTTCGGAAAAAAATCCTGTGTTTTATGTCCAATACGCGCATGCGCGAATTGCCAGCATTTTGAGAAAAGCGGAACAGGAAATTACAAATTACAAATTACAAATTACAAAAACAGGCTTAAATCCGCTTACCCATGAAAAAGAACTAAGCTTGATGCGCGAGTTGAACAAATTTCCGGAACTGGTTTCTGAAATTTCCCAAACTTACGAAGTCCATAAACTGCCGCACTTTGCGATCCGGCTGGCGGACAAGTTCCATTCTTTCTATAACGAATGCCAAGTAATTGATAAAAATAATTTGGAATTGTCGCAAGCTCGTTTATCTTTGGTGAATGCGGTAAAAACTGTTTTGGCAGAAACTTTGCGGTTGATCGGCGTGAATGCGCCGGAAAGAATGTAGCATTTTAAGAAAAATTTAATAGGCAAAGAGCTAGAATCTTAAATAAGTTTTAACAAAAAACATATGCGTATAGGAATCGATGCTCGTACAATCTTAAATCCTGAAAAAGGCGATTCAATTGGAATCGGCCATTACACGTATCAATTGATCCGTCATCTTCTTGATATCGACAGGGAAAACGAATACGTTTTGTTTTTTGACGCGCGCGTCCGGGAAAAAGACGTAAAGAAATTTACGCGCCCGAACACGCAAATTAGATTTTATCCTTTTTCCGATTACCGCAAATATCTGCCGGGGCTTTACAATGAACTTCTGGGATCGGCCATTCTTGCCAAAGAAAAATTGGATGTTTTGCACGTGACTTCGCCAGTCAGCAAAATTCCAAGAAGATACAAGGGCAAAACAGTTGTGACCGTGCATGATTTGGCGTTTTACAAAGTTCCGGAAGCTTTTCCGAAAAATTATAATACCAAAATGAAAGCGCTTTTGAATCTGGCGGCGGACAAGGCGGACAAAATAATCACCGTTTCCGAGTCGACCAAAAAAGATCTTGAGGAACTTTTGGAAAGCTCGGCGGAAAAAATCCAAGTCATCTACAGCGGTTTCGATAAGAGATTTTTTGAGGCGCCGGAAATTTCCCGCGAAAAAGTTTTTGAAAAATTCGGAATTCCGGACGGTTATATTCTTTTTCTTGGAACTCTGGAGCCGATCAAAAATATCACTCGGCTTTTCGAAGCGTTCAAAACTTTCAAAGAAACTTTGGCCAAAAATCAGAACGCGAGCAAATTTCCAGATTACAAATTAGTGATGGCGGGAAAGAGCGGCTGGCTGGCGAAAGAGTATAAGCAAATGGCGGAAGATTTGGGAATTGGAAACAATGTGATTTTCACCGGCTACGTTGCGCCGGAAGAACTGGTGCCGCTTTTCAAAAACGCCGAGTTTTTCGTGATGCCGTCGCTCTATGAAGGTTTTGGCACGACGGTTTTGGAAGCGTTCGCGACGGAAACGCCGGCGATTCTTTCCCGGGTTTCGTCCATTCCGGAACTGGCTGACATGGCGGCGGAGCTGGTGAATCCCAATTACACAAAAAATATTTCGGACGCCATGGTGCGCTTTGCGAAAGACCAAGAACTCAAGGATCTCTACCGAAAAAGAGGCAAAGAACGGGCGGAAAAATTCGATTGGGAAAAATGCGCCGAGAAAACTTTGGAGGTTTATCTCCACACCTATAAGCAAAATAAATAGTAATAAATTAAAAATATTCCAACCTCTGGTTTTTGGGAAGTATGGATGTTTTATTTTTGATAGGTGTGGGGATTTACAAAAGTTTGAAGAAATAGTAGTATCTAGATACAAAAGCGTTTGAGGGAATATCAATCCCGATGCTCTGGAAAGAAACAGTGTTGTCATTCTGAACTTGATTCAGAATCTAATAATTAGATTCCGGGTCAGGCCCGGAATGACACCTAAATTAGAATCCAGCGGGCAAGCCC
Organism: bacterium; assembly: GCA_021788105.1. Taxonomy (GTDB): domain Bacteria; phylum Patescibacteriota; class Minisyncoccia; order Moranbacterales; family UBA2206; genus JAJYJP01. The sequence goes on along the minus strand of JAJYKZ010000018.1, from coordinate 7,379 downwards.
GTAACAGCTGTAAATAAGTCCAGCACTAACTTTGTACTGGCTAAAGCCCAAGCACCGAAGGTGCTGGTACAAAGTTAGTGCTGGAAAATTAAGGTGGTACCACGCGGAAGCGTCCTTAACATGTGTTAAGGATTTTTTATTTTTAAAATAAATTTATGTTTAATAAAATCGATCCAAAGCAAACTTTTCCGAAAATGGAAGAAGAGATTCTGAAATTTTGGGAAGAGAATAAAATTTTCGAAAAATCCTTAAAGAAAAATTCTCCAAAAGGCGATTATGTTTTTTATGACGGGCCGCCGTTTGCGACCGGTACGCCGCATTACGGGCATATCGTCGGAAGCGTGATGAAAGACGTCGTGCCGCGTTATTGGACGATGCGCGGTTATCATGTCGATCGCAAGTGGGGTTGGGATTGCCATGGCTTGCCGATCGAAAATATTGCCGAGAAAGAACTGGGCATCAAGCGAAAAACAGAAATTGAAGCAATGGGCGTGGAAAAATTCAATGAGTTTTGCCGGTCGAAAGTTCTGGATTACGTTTCCGAATGGAGAAAAGTGATTGGGCGACTGGGCCGCTGGGCGGATGTGGACAACGCGTACAAGACGATGGATCTGCCGTACATGGAATCGGTTTGGTGGGTGTTCAAAGAATTGTGGGATAAAGGTTTAATCTATGAAGGCTATCGTTCGATGCACATCTGCACGCGCTGCGAAACGACTTTGTCGCAACAAGAAGTCTCAGAGGGCTATAAAGATATTAAAGATTTGTCGGCGATTGCTAAATTCGAATTGATTGACCCCTCCGGCCTAAAGGCCACCTCCCCTTATAAAAGGGAGGAAAATATGGAAAAGACTTTCATATTGGCTTGGACGACAACACCGTGGACTTTAATTGGCAATGTGGCGTTGGCAGTGGGGGAAAATATTGATTATGTGAAAGTCAGATGTCATTCCGGACTTGATCCGGAATCTAAAGAGATTCCCGAATCGAGTTCGGGACAAGCTCTGAATCAAGTTCAGGATGACAATTATTACATTCTGGCTAAAAACAGATTAACTGACGTTTTGAAAGATAAAGAATTTGAAATTGTTTCGGAATTTTTTGGGAAAGATCTGGTCGGCAAAGAATACAAACCACTTTTTGATTATTACATCGGCAAAGGATTGCAGAATGAAGAAAACGGTTGGAAAATTTATTCCGGGGATTTCGTGACGACCGAAGAGGGAACGGGCGTGGTGCATATCGCACCGGCGTTTGGTGAAGACGATTTGCGATTGGGAGAAAAATATAAGTTGCCTTTTGTTCAACACGTCGGAATGGACGGGCGAATAAAATCAGAAGCAACTGACTTTGCCGGACTGTCCGTGAAGCCGGAAGGCGATCATCAGAAAACAGATGTCGAAGTGATTAAAAATTTGGCGCACCGCGGTCTGCTTTTTGCCAAGGAAAAATACGAACACAGCTATCCGCATTGCTGGCGCTGCGATACGCCGCTGATTAATTACGCAACTTCATCTTGGTTTGTGAATGTGACGAAAATCAAAGACGAGGCTTTGGAGTTGGCGAAAAATATCAATTGGACGCCAAAACATATGAAAGAGGGACGGTTCGGTAATTGGCTTTCTGGTGCGCGCGATTGGTCCATTTCGCGGCAAAGATATTGGGCGTCCGTGATGCCGATTTGGAAATGCAGCGGCTCCGCCGAAATAAAAAATCAAAAATCAAATATCAAAAATTGCGAGAATATAAAAGTCATCGGATCGATAAAAGAGTTAGAGGGTTTATCGGGTCAGGAGATAACGGATTTACACAAACATATTATTGATAAAGTTACATTTCAATGTGAAAAATGCGACGGCGTGATGAAACGGATCCCGGACGTTCTGGACACCTGGTTTGATTCCGGATCAATGCCGTACGCCCAGATGCATTATCCGTTTGAAAATAAAGAAAAATTCGAGGAAAATTTTCCGGCCGAGTTCATCGCGGAAGGCGTCGATCAGACGCGCGCCTGGTTTTATTATTTGCATGTCATTGGTACGGCGATCAAGAATTCCAACGCTTTTAAAAATGTCATCGTGAACGGGATCGTTCTGGCGGAAGACGGCAAGAAAATGTCGAAGCGGCTCAAAAATTATTCCGATCCGATGGATATGTTTCATAAATACGGCGCAGACGCGGTTAGATTTTATCTTATGTCCTCGCCGGTCGTAGCGGCCGAAAATTTGAATTTTAAAGAATCGGACGTGGCGGATCTCGTGCGCGGAATGTTCCGTATGCTTTGGAATTCCTATTCTTTCTTCGTACTTTATGCGGACATTGATAAATGGGAACCGAAAGAGTTTAAAGCACCGAAAGGACTTTTGGATAAGTGGATCGTGTCGGAGCTTAATGTTTTGATCCGTGATTTCAATAAGCATATGGAAGCGTACGAATTGAATTATGCGGCGCGGCTGTTGCCGAAGTTTATTGATAATCTTTCCAATTGGTACATTCGCAGGAGTCGTAAGAGATTTTGGAAGAGCGAAGACGATGCTGACAAAGAAGAAGCTTATCAAACTTTGTATTATGTCTTGGTAGAACTTTCCAAATTAATGGCGCCAATCACTCCGTTCATCGCGGAAGAGATTTATCGGAATCTTAAAGAATGTCATTCCGGACTTGATCCGGAATCTAATAAAGAGATCCTGAATCAAGTTCAGGATGACAAGACTTGTTCCGTACATCTGGAAAATTTTCCTGCAGCGGATGAAGATTTGATCGACAAAACATTGAACGAAGAAATGACAAAAGTAAGAAGATATGTGACCATCGGACTACAGTTAAGAGCAAAATCTCATTTCAATGTTCGTCAGCCGTTGTCGGATTTGTATATTGATGTTTCAAAACATAATTACACAGCAGTAAAATGGCATTTGGAAACTTTGTGGAATGAAATGGAAACTATTATTAAAGAAGAGCTGAATGTAAAAAATGTTGTCCTGGCAATTATGTTAGAAGATGTTTTAAAATTGAAAGAGCAAAACAATATATCGTGGGATGAAAGTAAAGAAGTCGGATTAAATATTGAAATTACTCCAGAATTGAAGCTCGAAGGCATGGCCCGCGAGATTATCCGCTCAATCCAAGAGATGCGCAAAGAGGCCGGTTATGAAGTTGACAATCGCATCAAAGTAGGCTATGAAGGAATGAAGGAAGTTTTTGGAAAATCAGAACTTAAGGGTCTGATACAGAAAGAAGTTTTGGCAACTGAAATAATCACCGGAACGTTAGAGAATGCCGATTTGGAAAAAGAATTTAAAATTGACGGTGAAAAGTTAATAATTTTTATTAAAAAATAAAAAAGGACTCAAAAGGAGGATCGCGATGGGCGTTTTCGGCAGATTCTTTAAAAAAGTCAAGGAATTTATTGATGATCTCCGAGAGATTATCAAGGAGAGCAATCAGATCAGGAATGGGCAATGTCCTTGCGGAGGAAAGCTGGAAACCTTGCCTGGCGACAAGATTGCAATTTTTGTTACAAAAAAGTGCGACAAATGCGGGTTGGAGATACCCGTTTTGCCTCCGAAGTTTCCGGAAATCTAAGCAGTTGGCCTGGGATTGTAATTTAGTTTTGATTTCTAAATACAATCCCGGGTCTTTTTGTTTTCTTAAAAAATAATATAGAATTAATCCATGGACTACAAATACCAAGGAATAATCTTAAATAAAAAAGACATCGCCGAGGTTGATCGGATTTATACGATTTACACGCAGGAGGCGGGAAAAATAAAAGTGATCGGAAAGGGCGTGCGCAAGCCCAACGCCAAATTGGCCGGCAATCTGGAACCGATCACGGCGGCGGAAATTTTTGTCGCCAAATCGCGAGGAATGGGAAAAGTGACCGGAGCGATTCCGATAAATATTTTTTCCAGAATCAAATCAGAGCTAGACGCGCTTCATCGGGTTTTCTATGTTTTTCGCCTGATAGAGCGGCTGATTCCGGAACAGGAAAAAGATGAAAAAATTTTTAAGCTGTTTCTCAGCTATTTGAACGAACTGGAAAAACAGGAGACTGGAAACGGCAAGATCGATATTTTGACTCTCGGTTTTTTATTTAAGCTGCTCGACGAATTAGGCTATCGGCTGGAAGCCGGCCGGTGCGTCCGCTGTGAAAAGAAATTGGCGCCGGAAAATAATTATTTCAGCATCGCGCGCGGCGGCATACTTTGCCGGCATTGCGCCGCCAAAGAAACCAGGCGGATCAAAGTGAACAGCCAAGCTGTAAAACTCATCCGGATTTTTTTGAGCAATAAACTGGAAAATTTTGTTAAGCTCCAAGTTTCTTCGACAGACATAAATTATCTGAAGGCGGTGATTAATGAATCGGCCAACTGGCTTGCCGAAAGTCCGAAGATGTTTGATAATTTCACAAAAATTTTGTAAAATTAAGCCAAACAAAAAAATTAAATTTTAATCATAAAATTAAATGTCCCTTTTTGACATTAAAAATAAATTATACAAAAAGGATGAAGAGATAGATTTGGTAAAGCACGACGTCAGCCAATTTGATGCGCGGGAAAATATCGACACCGGAGAATACAAAGAAAAATTTGCATCCCCTGACGCTTGGGAGGAAAAAAAGGAAGGATTTTCCGGCAATCAAAAAAAAGCTTTTAAGTATGGCGCTATCGCTCTGGGCGCAATAGTTATTATTGTCGGAGGAGTGGTCGCATATCTTAAATACCAACAATCCTCTTTCGATCAAAGCAGAGTGTCTTTTTCAATTAACGGACTGAGCCAGATAAAAAGCGGAAAATTGACGACCTATGAAATCGACTATTCCAACAACAATCGGGCGACGCTGAAAAACGCAGTCCTGACAATCAGTTATCCGGAAGACGTCCAGCAGGAAGATAATCCTAATTTTAAGGAAGAAACTCCAACCTCGGGCAGTTTTTCGTTGGGCAATATTCCCGGCCATTCCAGCGGCAAGGCGACTTTGAATGTTCGCGCCTATAATCCGAACGGCAATCTGATGTATCTGAAAGCCCAGCTTTCTTACACACCCTCCACTTTCAACAGCCAATTTTCCATACAAAATCAATTGGGAATAACAATCACTTCAACTCCGATTGATTTGGAGGTGCTGGCGCCGACCAATGTTTCCGGCGGCGATTCAATAAATTATCTGATTACTTACCGAAATACCGGCCAGGAAAATTTCAGCGGCGTGCGCATCGAAGCAAATTACCCGAATGGATTTTCCTTTGCTAATTCCGATCCAGTGCCGGATGAATCCAATAACGTGTGGTATATCGGCGATCTGGCGCCGGGCCAGGACGGAAAAATTTCCGTGAGCGGAAAAATGCAAGGGCAGAAAGATCAAAAAGAAACGATAAATGTTTCCGCGGGAACGACTGAAAATGGAAAATTTTTGGCCTATTCCGAGACCAATGTCGATACTAAAATAACTGTTCCTCCACTGGAAATTTCTCAAACAGTAAATGGCCAGACAAGTCTTTATGCCAACGCCGGAGACACTTTGAATTACGCGGTCAATTACGCCAACAACGGCAACACGGCTTTGCGCAATGCGATTGTGACCGTCAATCTTTCCAGTCCGGCGCTGGACTACACTACTTTAAAAACTCAAAAGGGAGGTTCTTTTGATCCCAGCAGCAATGCGATAACTTGGAAAGCTTCGGATTATCCCAATCTCGGAGATCTTGAACCGGGAATGAGCGGAACAATCAAATTCAGTATCGGAATAAAAAGCACACTTCCGGTCTCCGGAACGAGCGACAAGAATTTCATGATCGCCAGCATTGCTTCAATCAATACGCCTGACATTCAGACGTCGGTCGATTCCAATAAAACTGTTTCCGGCAACGAAATTGACGTGAAACTCAATTCGAAACTGCTTTTTGCGGCTAGCGGATTTTTTACCGATCAATTGATAAGCAACAGCGGACCGATTCCGCCGCAAGTTGGACAGCCGACCACCTATACCATACACTGGATCGCAGGCAGCGTTTCCAATGATGTTACCGGCGCAACGGTTACAGCGACTCTGCCGACTAATGTGAGTATGACCGGAAGCATTAAACCGAGTGATGCCAATCTGACATATAATGATCGGACCAACCAAGTGACTTGGAACATCGGCAATTTAAGTGCCGGAACGGGAGTTATTTCTCCGGCCAAGGAAGTCGATTTTCAAGTAAAATTAATTCCTCAGCCCAATCAAGTGGGGGAAACTGCCGATTTGGTCGGACCGATGGCATTTTCTGCCGTCGATTCATTCACCGGACAAAATTTGACGGCGGCCTCTGACAAACTGACAACCTATCTTGCCAATGATCCGACTGTCGGAGCGAACTCCCGCGTCCAACAATAATTAAAATTATGTTTGAAACAATCAAGAAAGCGGAAAAAAGCCTGCCCGGCCAGGGAAGAATTGGAAAATTCAAAACGAAAAACGGAGAGTTGGAAACTCCGTTTTTTATGCCGGATGCTACCCGCGGGTTCGTGAAATTTTTGAGCAAAAAAGACTTAGAATCGGCCGGCGTCGTTCCAATGGTCGTGAATACATATCATCTTTATCTTCAGCCGGGAATGGAAACAGTCCGGAAAGCGGAAGGCATCCATAAATTTATGAATTGGGGAAAACCCTTGCTTTCTGACAGCGGCGGCTACCAAGTTTTTTCCTTGATCCACAAAAATCCTAAGATGGGAAAAGTGACGGAGGACGAAGTTATTTTCAGATCGCCGCTCGACGGTTCGCGGCATGTCATCACTCCGGAGAAAGCTATTCAGATCCAATTCGATCTGGGAGTGGACATGATGGTGTGCCTGGACGATCCGCCGCCGAACGATTATCCGAAAACCAAGATTAAAAAAGCGGTCGAGCGGACTTTGCGCTGGGCGAAGCGGTGCAAGGTTGAATACGAGAAACAAATTGAAGAAAGAGGACTGACGGAAGAAAATCAGCCGTTGCTTTTCGGCGTGATCCAAGGCGGGGAACATCTGGATCTGCGAAAAATGTGCGTGGATGGTTTGGTCGAAATCGGTTTTGACGGTTACGGCTTCGGCGCGCGGCACGTGGACGGCGAAGGAAATTTTTTGGGAGAAGTTTTGGAATATACGGCCAGTCTGATTCCGGAAAAATCTTTGCGGTTCGCGTTGGGAATCGGTATGCCCGATGACATTGTGCGTTCGTTTGATTACGGCTGGGACATGTTCGACTGCGTCATTCCGACCCGCGAGGGGCGGCACGGAAAACTTTTCATTTGGAAAAACGATGATTTGAGAGGACTGGATTTTTACGAAACGATCAATATTAATAACGAAAAATTCAAAGAAGATTTCTTGCCGGTCGATCCGCATTGCGACTGCGA
>JAJYKZ010000037.1 GCA_021788105.1 bacterium | reverse complement strand
TTAGAAAAACCGTCCAAGAATATGGCAAAACGTTGAAGCTTCTGGGAAAAGAATAATTTTTATATGCGATTGAAAAAGATTACAATTACAGAAGTTGAATATTTAGCTCATAGGCTTGCTAATGAATTAATGACTTGGGATGAGCCCATTCCCGATTTTGGAACGCGTTTTCCGAACGTCTTGGAAAGTTGCTTGGCTATGCCATTCCAATCTTTTGATAAAAAATCTCTGTACAAAGGCCTAACAGAAAAAGCGGCTATTCTTTTTTATCTGATGGTAAAAAACCATCCTTTTGAAAATGGCAACAAGCGGATCGCTATTACAGCCATGTTTGTCTTTTTATATAAAAATAAGAAGTGGCTAGAAATAGATAATCAAGAATTATATAATTTTGCCGTGTGGATCGCTCAAAGCAATCCAAAACTAAAAACAGAAACTGTCGCTGCGATTGAAAAATTCATCAAAACATATATCAAGGAATTATAATTATTGTGAGCATTGTAGCGGAGTATCAACTTAAATCAGGTATGTAAACATACCCTTTTCTCTTCATAAAAATATTTCTAACATCCTTCACAATTCCGTGCCAAACCAGAAATAAGTCTGGGGCAATCCTTGTTTTTGTTTGGGGTGGTGGGAAGTTAGAGAATCAAAAAAGAAATTGAAACTAAAAATGTGGTTGGGACTAATTTTTGCGATATTAAGATTTTGGAATTAGGAAAGGACGTTTTAATTATTACGGCTTTAGACAATTTGATCAAAGGCGGATCTGGCCAGGCAATTCAAAATTTCAATTTAATGTTTGGATTGGAAGAAACATTAGGATTAATTTAAAAATATATGAAGAGCAGAAAAGGAAAGAATTTGAAAAATATCCAAAGATTGAAATTTTTGGCTTTTAAATTATATAGTTGAGTAATTTTGCAATAGACAAATTTTGTCCGGGCGGGTTATTGGATGAAAGTCAGCGCGGTTCCGGTTTTTCCGGCGCGGCCCGTTCGGCCGATGCGGTGGATGTAATCTTCGTAACTGGCCGGAAGGTCAAAGTTGATAACATGGCTGACATTGGGAATGTCGAGGCCTCTGGCGGCTACGTCTGTTGCGACTAGAATTTCCACGCGATTATTCTTAAATAGTTGCAACGCTTTTTGTCTTTGATAATGCGATTTATCTCCGTGGATTGATTCTGCTTTAAAGCCCGCCTTGAATAAAAGATTGGCCAATTTTTCCGCTCCACGTTTGGTGCGGGTGAAAATCAGAATCTTTTGGAAATGCGCTTGGGCCAAAAGTTTTTGCAAAACTTCAATTTTGTCTTCGCCTTTTTCGACGCGTACCACGTCTTGATCGACCTGCGCTGAAGTTTCACGCGATTTGATTGATATGCGAACAGGATCGGTTAAAAATTGTTGGACCAAAGCCTCAATTTCTTTTGAAAGCGTGGCTGAAAATAGCAGGGTCTGCCTTGGCGAAGACAGGAGTGACATCAATAATTTCACATCGTTGATGAATCCCATATCAAGCATACGATCAGCTTCATCCAAGACAACGTTTGTAAATGTTTCCAAGCGCAGATCTTTTCTGTTGATCAGATCTTTTAGGCGGCCGGGTGTTCCGATGACTACGTTGTGCCTGGTTCTCAACCTTTGAATTTGCGGACGAATGTTTGCTCCTCCGACTGCGACGACTGCTTGGATGCGAAGCGTTTGGGCGAAAGCTAAAAATTCTTCCTGAATTTGAATGGCCAATTCCCGCGTCGGAACCACAATTAATAATTTTTGCTTCGGGTCCCGCAAAATTTTATTGATCATTGGCAGCAAGAAAGCGCCGGTTTTTCCGGTTCCTGTGTTAGCCAGTCCGATCACATCTTTGCCTTTCAAAATGTGCGGAATAGTTTCGGCTTGGATGTCGGTTGGATGCACAAAACCGCGTTTCGCAATCGCGTGTTTCAGCGCGTCATTAAAAGATAAATCCGTGAAAAGCGACCTGGCAATATGAGTGTCGGCTTCCGGTTGCGCCGGCGCAGCTTTATTGATAAACATTCTCGGGTCGATATACGCGCCGCTAAAGCCGCCTCTTTTCGGGCGGTTGCCGCGGAAATTTTTTCGTCCGGCCGGCCGAGAATTTCTTGGCTTTGAATTTTGCGCGGAACCGCGCCTTGGTCTGTTGTTCATTGTGTTAAAACATAGAAATAAATTTTTATGTTTCAACTCAACGGAGATTATGAATAAGCTCTTAGTGAAGTATTAACATAAGAGGCAAGTATAGCACCGAATAGGATATAATGTCAATGTTCAATCGCCAGCTTTTTGAAACTGTGCTAAAATAGCTTTTGAAGGCTATTTAATATTCTTAAGGATAAATACATGAAAAAAATCGTATCCATCGGTTGCGGCGGGGCGGGAATGTTCAGCGCCATTGTGGCCACTCAGCTTAATAAAGAAAAATTTGAAGCCATCGTGCTTTCCGATGAGGAAAATATCTTTTGCCGCTGCACCTCACCCTATGTGCTGACGGGCGAAGCGCAACTGGCCGACGCCATCCAGCCGGACAGCATGATCGAATCTTACGGCCCGAAAATCGTTCACGAAAAAGCGGTGAGCATCAACACTTCCAAAAAACAAGTGACAACGGAAAAAGGCAATGTGTTCGATTATGACTATCTGGTGATTGCGACCGGCGCGTCGCCGATGAAACTGGATATCAAGGGAATTGATTCCGAAAAAGTTTTTACGATCCGAAAAAGTTCCGATGTCGATAAGATTCAGGCTATCGCGAAAGATGTTAAAGATGTTGTTGTGGTCGGAGCGGGCGTCATTGGCATTGAGATGGCCGGCGCGCTGAAAAGTAAAGGAATAGAAGTTTCTTTGGTTGAATACGCGCCCTCGCTTTCTCCGAAAATTTCGGACGCGGAATTTGCTAAAAAAATTATCGCTCATCTGGAAACGAACGGCATCAAAACAATGTTTAACAGTAAGATGGAGGAAATTGCGGACGAAGAGGGAAAGAAAAAAGTTGTAGTGGAAAAAAACGGAAAAAAAGAATCGATCGCGACCGATCTGGTGATTGTGGCGGCCGGCGTGCAGCCGAATCTGAAAATTATTGAAGGGACAAAGATTAAAGCGACTAAACAAGGAATTTTGGTGGACGAAAAAATGCGGACCAATATAGAAAATATTTATGCGGCCGGCGATTGCTGCGTGCCGCGCTCAGCTGTGACAAAAGAAAACGTGCCAAGCGCTTTGGCGAGCAGTGCCATCCAACAGGCGAAAGTGGTCGGCTATCAAATGGCTGGATTTCCGATCAAGTTTAACGGATCAACCGGCGCGTTCGCTTTTCAGACGCTCGGCAAAGAGTATGCGGCGGTCGGACTAACCGAAGAAGAAGCGCGGAAAAAATTCAAATGGGTGATTGTGGGAAGGGCAACGACAACCGACGTGTATAAAGATTTGAAACGGGAAAATCCGGTAGAAGTGAAATTGATTTTTGCCGGCCCGAAAATGCGACTGATCGGTTACGAAGGTTTCGGCAACGGCGTGATCGCATCGGCGGAAGTGGCCAGTTTTGCGATCGGTTTGCGGCTTTCCATTTTGAAAGTTTTGAAATTCAATTACATTTCCCATCCGAGCCTGACTCCGTGGCCGTTTATGAATCCGATCATTATGGCGACCGAGGACGCGATGGGAAATATTATGAAAAAATTCACCGGATTTTTTGGCAAGAAATAATTATATGGAGGAAGTCGTTCTGGTCGACGAGAATAATAACGTTTTGGGAACAATGCCAAAAGCAGAAGTTCATCAAGAAAACAC
>JAJYKZ010000036.1 GCA_021788105.1 bacterium | reverse complement strand
GCATCCTGCCGCCATCCTCCGCTCCGCAAGTCACCTACACCGGCGATCCGTCTCAAATGTTTGCTTCCGGAAATTTCCGCAACATGAGTTTGTATCTTTCCGGCATCAATAATCCGTGGGCTTTCAACCTTAACGCCGAGCAAGCTTACCAGACCGAATTGCAAAACCAACAAACAGCGGCTCAAGCACAGGGCATAGCCTACAACGGTTACAAAGGAAAATCCGTAAATGGCCAAATAACCACACCCGGTTCAACAATCAAGGATATCGAATCGAGCGTAACTAATTTGCCCAACCAGCTTGTAGCCGACGCACAAAATCTGCCCGCCATCATGACCGCCGTCGCCACCAAAATGCTCACCCAGGTGATGACCCAAGGCATCGGCACGATTGCCGCCGACATAAACAAAAACGGAACGCAGGTTCAGATCAGAGTCAATCAGCAGATGAACAACCAAGTAAGCCAATACGGTCCGGGAGCGCTGTATCAGCACTAATTTTGCAAATTTTTCATGGCAAAACAAAAATTTTCTAAAGAAATCCTAACCTCCATTCCTGAAGAAAGAATTATTGGAAAAATTTATCTTATTCGCGGCAAAAAGGTCATGTTCGACAGAGATTTGGCGGAACTTTATGAAGTTGAAACAAGAATTTTAAATCAGTCCGTAAAAAGAAATAGGGAAAGATTTCCGATTGACTTTATGTTTCAACTTGATAAAAAGGAATTTGAAATTTGGAGATCACAAATTGTGATGTCCAAAAGTGACGAGAAAGGTCTGCGGCGACAACCCTATGTTTTCACCGAACAGGGCGTGACTATGCTTTCGGCAGTTCTAAAAAGCAAACGTGCGGTCCAAGTAAGCATTCAGGTCGTAAGGACATTTGTAAAACTTCGCGAGATGCTTGCCACTCACAAGGAACTTCGCGATAAAATAGAAAAAATGGAAAGGGAAAACAAGGAAAATTTCAAGATTATTTTCAAGGTTATTGCTAGATTTATGACAACTGATCCGAAAGGAAGCGAATTGAAAATTATTGGATTTGGTGATAAATAATTTACATCATCCACCAAATTTTTTCCTTTATCTTAGCCAAAATCCCGCTCGAATTTTTTTGACTATTTTCTAATTACTTGGTATAATATATTCAATGATAGACTTGGAATTTGACTGCGTTGTATTATTTATAAAACTAATATCTCACATTCACAAAATGGCAATTTTATCCAAAAAATCACTATTCTGGGATGCTTCTGAAATAAATGAAGAACGGAACAAAAAATTTATCATAGAAAGAATTCTTAATTATGGCAATGAAAATGATTTTCATAATACTCTCGAACGCTACGGGAAAAAAGAAATATCCGAGGTTGTCCTTAATAGTCGCGTTTTAGACAAAAAATCTCTGTCTTTTTGGTGTCAATATTTTCATCTTGATTTAAATAAATGTTTGAGCAATCAGTCAGCCACGAGACAAAGCTTGTTTTGGAAAAGATAGTCCGGAGCAGGTTAGTCAATAACTTTTACTTAGGAGGCGGGACCGCGCTAGCTTTAGAATTGGGACACCGGAAGTCCATTGACTTGGATTGGTTTTCGCAAACTGACTTTTCCAACCGCCATCTCAAAGAAAAGCTGTCTGAATTAGGAAAACTGGAAATTATTGGCGAAGAAGACGGAACTCTTCATACGGTCTTGGACGGAGTTAAAGTGACATTTCTCCGCTATAAATATCCGCTTCTTTTTCCTCTTGTTGAATTTGATGGAATTAAATTAGCGGATGAACGAGATATTGCCTCTATGAAAATCGATGCGGTTTCTTCCCGTGGCAGTAAAAAAGATTTTATCGATATTTATTTTATCCTTAAAAAATACTCTCTTATTGAACTGATTGAATTTTTCGTACAAAAATATCAGGGAATTGAATACAACAAGCTTCATATCCTAAAAAGTCTGGCCTATTTCACTGACGCCGAGAGTGAGCCGATGCCGGAGATGCTTCAAAAAGCGGACTGGGAAGAAGTAAAAGAAACTATCCGAAACAGAGTGAATAAATTGATAGATCTGTGGAAATAGGTGACTTTTTCCTTTGTCTAAGACAAAATTCAGCCCAAGTATTGACAAGCGCGGAATTTTTTGGTATGATAGTCTGTTAAAATAAATGTAAACTAGTTATTTAAAAAGAAGGGAGAAAAAAATCATGAACTTGTTTGGTTTTTGCATAATAATGGTACTGTATCTGGTGGGAATAATTATTTACCCCAATGGCGATCCACTCGGCATTAAACTGAGATCGTCCGAACACGTACACTTAAAGGTGGCAACAGGAACAGTCCTGCTTGTAATGTCAGCGGGTTGCGGATGGTGGATCTTGATTCATTCCACCATGTCTGCCAGGTGGACATTTAAGTCTTATTATGCCGTAGCTTTCGGCATAATCGCGATCACTGGCATAATCACATCGACAATCGTACTTGGGCAAGGATTAAAACAACATCGTTAAGAAAAACGCGAAGACGAGGAGGGGAGAAGAGATAAATTCTTTTCTCCCTTTTTTATTTCTAAATTTATCCACAATTTCTAAAATTACTGTTTTTTAAAATAAAATTTTGTGTTATAATTTAATCATAAAATTATATAAAAACAGAAATTGAAAAGAGTTACAAAAAATAAATTTCTCCAATTGTTTTTGGTTGTTTTTATATTTATCACAGCCAGTGCATTTGCATTATTTCACAACAGCAAATCAGTTCATGCTGATTATTGCGAATGTCAAAATGGTGTTTATGGATTTTTTTACATAGACTCAAATAATAACAATTACACCTCTGCTTCTTGTGATAGTACGTGTAAAAATAATAATTATAAAATTTCAAGAACAATCACTGTTTCCCCCGCCGCTAATCCATTCAATCAAAATGGACTCAACCTTGTCCCTACTTCCACAACCATGCCCCAAGGCCAGCAAGATCTTCACAATGGAGTAATTAACACTTGGTTAAAAAATGAATTTGGTCAAGCCATATTAGCTCTTCTAGGATCCGTTTTGAGTTTTATGGGCATGTTGGTCTCACTAGCAGCTAGTTTATTCGCTTGGGTTATTAATCCGGGCAACATTACTGCCATTTATAATAATCCGACTATTTACCAGATTTGGGGAACAGTAAGAGATTTTTTAAATATCGCTTTTATTTTAGTTCTTCTTTTTTCAGCATTCTCAACAGTTTTCCAAGTAGAAAAATATAGCTATAAAAAAATTCTACTTACTTTAGTGATAATGGCATTACTGGTCAACTTCAGCTTTCCAATTGCCCGATTCTTCATAGACGTTTCCAATGTTTTAATGTACACAATTCTTAATGCCACTTTTCCAGACATGCAAAACGGTTCCAGTATCTTTGCTTATTTCGCAAATCACGCTGGCTTATCAAACATTTTAAATACGCCCGCTACTGACGTTCCACAACTAATAGCAGCGATTATTTTTGCTTTTATTCTTGGAATTACATTTCTGGTTATGGCCATGATGTTTACTATACGATTGGTCGCACTGGCCATTATAATAATTTTTTCTCCCATCGCTTTCGTCGGAGAAATTATTTCTTTCGGACAATCTTTTGCCAACAAATGGTGGAACTATCTCTTTAAATACGCATTCTTTGCTCCGATTATGGTGTTTATGATCTACATAGCTACTCAAATGCTTACAGCATCAGAAGCACTTGGAAAGCAAAAAATGCTGACTATAGCTAACGCAAACTCTATTGATGGTAATACTCTGGGTACTTATGCGTTTTTTGCAATTCCACTTGTCATTCTTTGGATGGGTATGGGCATCGCCAGCTCACTTAGCATCTCCGGCGCCAACGCCGCGCAGAAATGGGCGACAAAAGGAATGAAATTTGCAAGCACAGCACCAGGCAAAGCTGGCTGGTGGACAACAAAAAAAGCTGCTGAGGCTACTGGCATCCCTGGCGGAATCAAAC
>JAJYKZ010000035.1 GCA_021788105.1 bacterium | reverse complement strand
TCGCATTCATCGTGGACGGCGTCACCAAATTGGGTAAGATCAAGTTGCGCGAATCCAAAGAAGAACTGGATCTGGAAAACCTGCGTAAAATGTTTTTAGCCATGGCCCAGGACATCCGCGTCGTTCTGACCAAGTTAGCCGATCGGCTGCACAACATGGAAACGCTGGACGCCCTGCCGGAAAACAAAAGGAAGCGAATCGCTCTGGAAACATTGGAAGTGTACGCCCCGATCGCCAACCGCCTGGGAATCGGCGACATCAAAGGCCGGCTAGAAGACCTGTCTTTCAAATATCTCGAGCCGGAAAATTACGCCTTCGTGAAGAAATTGGAAGAGGAAGAATACGAAGCCCGCAAAAAATACATGGACAAAGCCGTCGCCGAACTGAAGAAGGAACTTTTAAAAGAAGGCATCCGTGTCATCGATATCTACGGCCGGAGCAAGCGCCTCTATCGCCTGTTTCAGAAACTTAAAAAGCACGATATGGATATTCACAAGATCTACGACCTGGTCGGTATCCGCATCATCGTGCCGGAAGTGGCCGACTGTTACGAGACGCTCGGCATCGTCCACAAAAAATATCGCCCGTTGGTCGGCCGGATCAAGGACTACATTTCTCTGCCCAAGCCCAACGGCTACCAATCGATCCACACCACCATCTTCGGACCGGAAGGAAAAATTTTGGAAGTCCAAATCCGCACCAAAAAAATGGATACGGAAGCGGAATTCGGAATCGCCGCCCATTGGATCTATAGCGACAATAACGATAGCCGCTGGAAGAGTTTACTGTTCGGCCGGAAGAAAAAAGTGCCGGAAGAAGAACTGACCTGGGTGAAACAGCTGCGCGAATGGCAGAACGACATCGGTAAGGATGACCAGGAATTTTTAGAAGGCCTGCACGTGGAATTTTTTAAAAATCATATTTTTGCTTTCACGCCGATGGGCGATGTTATCGATCTGCCGGAAGACGCCACGCCGATCGACTTTGCTTATAAAGTTCACAGCGAGATTGGCAATCGGGCAGTAGGCGCCAAGGCGGACGGCCACATGGTGCCGCTCGATCACAAGATCAGGAACGGCGAAGTGATTGATATCCTTATTTCCAAAGAACGGAAATATCCCTCGCAAGATTGGTTGAAATTCGTCCGCACCAGCTTGGCCAAGGCCCAGATCAAAAAATCGCTCAAGAAAAACGGTAGCTTATAAAAATATTTTTCACTTTCATTTTTAGATTGTATGAATTGATATGAGAAAGTAGTCCGAAATACGAATCTAAAACTTTCTTCAAATCATTCAATGAAATTTTTTCAGCGTTTAACTTTTTGAAGCTCAAATCAAGTTTTTCAAACATTCTTCTTTTGGTTCTGTTTCTAATCAATACGGCATTGGGCAAAACGATGCAACCGCAAAAATCAATGCCCCAATTTAACTTGTGAAAAGTTATTTTTTCTTTCGGCAGATCAAGCAATAATTTATCTTTCAAAAATGTTTTTATCTTTTTGATATCGGCAAAAAGTTTTTGTTCATTTTCATCCAAAACAATAAAGTCGTCGTTGTACCTCACATAATTTTTAATTTTTAACTCCTCCAAAACGAACTTATCCAACTTATCAAGATAAATATTAGCAAATATCTGACTGGTTATATTTCCAAGCGGAACACTTTTGCCCACATCCTTATTGAAACTTTCGATGATTATCTTGAGCAAGTTTATAACCTTGTCATCCTGAATTTTATTTTGCAATATTTCCAGTAAAATTTGGTGGTTAATATTCTCAAAATATTTCCTGATATCACATTTCATCGCGAAACATTTTTTGCCATTTTTTCTGAAATCTCTTGCGATTTTCGACAATGTTAAAACCGCCTTATGAGTTCCCTTGTCTTTTCTGGACGAAAAAGACCGCTCAATGAAAACCGGTTCATATATTTTACAGAGATATTCGTAAAGAGCTTGGTGAACTATTCTGTCCCGAACCGTCGATTTATAAATATCCCTTTTCTTTGGATCCGATATTTTGAAATGGGAATAGCTATCATGCCGATAATTCCCGCCTTTTAATTGATTATGCAATGAAAATAAATTATCTTCCAAATGCCTTTCAAATTCCACCACATCCGCTTTATGACCCTTCCCTTTTTTATACGCCCTCCATGACTTAAAAAGATTTCCCACACTGATTAATTCGTAATAACTAACATTCATATATGAATAATAAAAACTTTACATCTATTGAAATTCCACTGATTAAAAAATTATACGATCTCTACAAATATGCCCATAAATCCATCTCGGTTTTTCCAAAACACGAAAGATATAGCCTGGGAGAAAAAATTGAAACGAATATTTTGGAAGCCATCGAATTATCGCTTTTCGGAAACGCCCAACCGAAAAATTTCAAAGATGCCTATCTTTTGAAAGCGAACGCAAAAGTTGAAGTCCTAAAAATTCTTTTCCGTATGTCCCTGGATAATGATTTCATAAACGAAACACAATACCTCAAAGCCGAAGAATATCTTCAGGAAGCTGGTAAGATGTTGGGTGGCTGGATAAAATATCTACAATCAGATTTTGTGAAATATACGAACAAAAAAGCTTGCTGAGTAAAACTACGGGAGAGGCGGAGACCAAGATTGTCATTCGAATTGTCAGGATCATTGGCATTGACATTCAGCTGCCGATCATCAGGATTCCAGTTCGCATTCACCACGCGAGAGCCAGAGTCCCGCCTCTTGTAGCTTTTCCCTGTCCGTTATGCCTTCGCTCCAAAGCGATTTATCAGGGCAACCCATTTGCCCTAAAGAAAAGCTGTAGTTTCTCATACTGCGAATCCAATCTGTACCATTCGTCTTTACACGAACGTCTTTTTGATTGAAAATCGTTTCGGGCAAACCACTTTCCTGTTTTAATCAAGAATAATGATTGTACTAGCCCAAACCCGCCTAAATTTTTGACAAGAAGTAATTCTTTAAATTCTTTTTCACAAATTGCCTGCCCCAACCAGTCTTAAAAAATCCCTCTCTTTTCTTTGCATCCTCTTTATTCACAGAGGTGTACGCTTCACGAGATAAAAACTGTTTCTGAATTTTCTCGCAAAAAAATTCTTCCAGGTTTTTGTTTCGGCCGGATATCGGCCTGCTTTCTCCGCGCGTGAAATACGAAAAGGTTGTCATGAATCCTGTCTTCGATTTCTTTTTTGTGGTAAGAATGATTTTGTATTTTGGTTTTTCCGGCGTAATTATGCTGCTTTTGTCTCGATGCTTTTTTTCAGAGTGGCCTTGCAACCGGAAAGCGAAGCTTCCTCCGTTTCTTCCACTGCCAGCCACTCTAAAGCAATCTTGACCTGCGTTTCGTAAATTTTCTTTTTCAAATTCCAGGAAGCAGAAGTATTGGTGAGTGTTTCAAAAACATTTAAATAACCACCCTTAGTTTTAATTCTTTCCAAAGGAGCTAGAAGATTGGATATTTTTTGATCCGCAGCGACTTGAGCAGCAAATTTTTTTTGCCGCAAAGACTCTCCCAAAGCATTCAAAAATTGATCACTCAAAGGTAATCCAGTTTGACTGGGTTCTATTTCTCTTTCAAGAATATTGCTTTCCACTAATCTTCTAACTTCTTGCGGCACATTTCTTTTCCAATCCAAGTACTGCTCGGCTTCCGCCAAGTCATTGAATTCAAATTTTTGCCTTTCTGTTTCTTGTATTTCTTTTTTTGTTATATCTTCTTTCATTTGTTTAACTTATTCCAAATCTCCCACCCGCAATTCGACCGTTTGTCCGGAAGCCACCTCGCCGGAGATTATCTTTTTAGCTATCACGTCTTCAATTTTATCTTGAACATAGCGCTTGATCGAGCGCGCCCCGAAGATCGGGTCATAACCTTTTTCAATAATTTTTTCGACAATGCCCCGATTCAGATCGATCTCGATATTTTTCCTTTCATAAATCCTTTCGACTGCCTTCTCCACAATCAGTCCAGTCACCCGGGCCAGCGCCTCACCGTTAAGACTGCTGAAAAACAG
>JAJYKZ010000034.1 GCA_021788105.1 bacterium | reverse complement strand
TGCGGTTTTTAATATCAATCCCCTTTTCTTTGAAAATATCATAATTCGGCTCAATATTTTTCTGACTCAAAAACCAGACAAGATCATAAAAATCCCGCCCTTTTTGATAGGGACGGAAAATAATCGCGATGATTTTCTGGGCAAACAAGGTTTCCAGTGAATTTACTAACATTGGAAATCTTTCATTAAAACTATCGGCAAACTTAGTTTCAATGTGGAGATTTTTATACGGATTGAAATCAATTTCAAATTTGACTAAAAATTTTTCATCCTTGTGAACATTGAAGCCAAATTCGCGCAAAACATTTCTAAATTTAAAATAAACGATGTGGATGTTTTCAGTAGTTTTTGTTCTGGCATCAATCTCAAATCCCTGGAATTCAAGCTTATTCTTTATATCTTTCATTAATTCATTAATGTCAAATCCACTTTTTTTGACCAAATCAAAATCCAAATCTTCGGAAAAGCGATTGATTCCATAAGCAAAACGCAAACAGGTGCCGCCCAAAAACGAAATGCTGTCGTTAAATTTGCTCAGAGAGAGCGCTTTGAGAATTTGGGTTTGCAGATATTCCAGCAAAATATTTTTTTCCTGCCAGGGAATATTTTTTTCTTGCGCATATTTTTTGAAAAAATCTTTATTCGGCAGCATAATATTTGATAAAATTTTGAGTTAAAAACAAAACTTTTTTATTTTGAAACGCTTTGGCAAAATTCAAAAGTTTTTTCGCGTCATATTTAAAATCTTCATTGAAACGATACCCTTGAAATTGTTCCTGATCGCCGTTGAGAATATTGCGATTCAAGTAGAAAAAATCAACCAGCGCCTTTTCCGGAATGGCCAGGTTAAAAGAAATATTGTTTTGCTTTTTTGTTTCAAATCCGCCAAATGCTTCCTTTTTGATCTTTTGGTAACTGAAATTTCCGATCGGCGTTTTAAATGTTTTTGTCTTTCTTGTTGTTACCGAGGTTACAGTAAAGACCACTTCCGGAATAATTCCATAAAAGCTCAGTGCCGTTTCCAGGCTGACATATGAAGGAACATAAATTTTTGCCGCAAAGACCATTGCGTCAGTCCTGTCTTTTACTTCAGACAAAGCGTATAATCCGCGTCTGAGCATGATCAAATATTTTTTATTGACCCAATTTTTCAGATTAACAAGAGTTGTGCTTGTAAAATCAGCGCCTAAAATCAACCTTAATTCTTTGGTTTCGAAATAAGGCAGTTCTTCGGTTTTTTTCTTAAACTCTAAAAAATTCATTTCCTTTATTAATATAATTATATCAATAAAGGAATTGTATATTATTTATTTCCGCTTGTCAACCCAACATTTTTATGGCTTAATACGAGCTTTTGTCCGACCAATGTCTGGAGCTACGAAGGCGTCGCGTGGTACGCGCCGAATAATTGGGTCAGTACTTACTTGAAATATTTTATGCAAAGTCCTGTAGTAGCCATGTAGCAAAAAAGATTGACAGAATTCTGAAATTTGCTACAATTCAGACAGAAACGAGGCATCCGGGACAAATCTCCATGCGAGAAAGCTAGCAATGGCTACCGGACTTCCTGACCATCCACTAGTTGGGTGGTTTTAATTTTCTTACAAGCTAATTTGTATAATTCACTAACGTTTTTATTTTCTTTCCTCTCCCAATATGCTCTTGATAAGCCAGCATAAGCGTCCGCCAACCTGAGACAAGCGAATGATTCGTCGTTAGCGGTACTTATTTTTTTTATTGAGATTCCCGCGTCGCGTAAGATCTTTTTCATCTTGGAAGAGTACCACCTCGGCTTTTTTCCGTCTATAATAATTTTCTTAAATTTCTTTTCTACCAATAATAATTTTACAGATTCTTCAAAATTATTTTTGTTAAACGGATTTTGAATAATTGAAACCCGCACAAAGAAATTTTCTTTAGATAAAGATTTGAAAAATTCAGTCCTGATTTTCCAAGAACAATCAGTCCAGTGAAAATTATCTATTCTCAACGACTTTTCTGCCTCGACAATCGCATTCTCAAGAGTTTGTGCATCATCGGTTAGAACATACACCAAAGCAACTGAAGATTTTCCATTTTCCTTGTGGATGCCCGACTCGTCAATAAATATGTGCATTTTTATTTTTTTTATTTTTAGCTCAAGTATAATTATAAATTAAGATTGATGTTTGGACAATTTTCAAATGGCGTCGCGTGGTACGTGCCGACGAACTAAAAAGAATATCTATTGAAACTTTTTTGAAAATTCCAAGATCGAATCGAGCGCGACTTTCGCGTTGATTTCGGGAATTATCAGTCCCTTGTCGTATTTTGCAACCCTTTCGGGAGGCGCGCCTATATTGAACACGGCTACCGGCATTTGCATCTGCATAATTTCTTCGGCTGTGTATGAAAAAGTTTCCGGACAGATCGATGGAATAAAGAATAGATTGATCTTATTTTTAATCACGATATCTTCCAAATCACTCCGTTCATATTTCCCCGTTACCAAAAGATTCTTGCTGCCTATTCTTCCAACAACCTCCCCTATTATTCTTATTTGGACATTCAATTTATCCCTCTTGATGATTTCCAGCATTTCCCTGATAACTTCCAGTCCTTTGGCGCGAGTTATTCCGCCCAAAACTCCGATTGTGATCATCTCTGTTTTTTTTCCAGGAACTTGGGGAATCGGTTTCACATAATCTACCGTGTGAGGAACGACCTTTATTTTCTCATTCAAGATTTTTCCATAAGTTTTCTCCAGGATGTTTTTGGACGATTGGGAAAAACATACGATCCGATCGGCTTGCAGCAATATTTTTTTCCAAGAAGTTCTCCATTTGGCCAGATCCAGATCCTTATCCCGCACAAACATCTTGAAATCACCTTTATTCTGAGCAAGACAACGTTTGCAATGGTTGAGATCATCGGGTATGCCGCAATATCTATCCGTATGATCCAGCAAGATAAAATTAGGACACACTGAAAAATAATCATGCACCATGACCTCAAGGACGCTATCCTGCTCCTTTTTTATTTTTTCAATTTTTTCTAAAAGATACAGAGGGTCGTCATACGACACCAGTTCGCTCAGCACTATTTTGGGAATATTGATTTCTTTCAGGATTGCGGATAGCTCGAAAATTTTTCCCAATTCATATCTAAGCACTCTGTCCGCGCAATAATATTCCGCCTGATAAACTTTTTTCTTGAAGTCGTAAAGAGCCACAAAAACTTCTTTGTTCTGTTCCAGCACTGTTTTGATGAAATTTTTCGTATAAAGATTGGAACCTCCCCCGAGTTTGTGATCGAAATATAGAATAGGTTCTCTTTTCACATTTCCTTCGGACAAGAGGAAATTCCTGAATTCTTGCAGGCTTTTTGAAAAAATCTCGACCTCGGCATTTATTTTTCCTGATTTGATCGTTCCCTTGCCGAATAACAGATAGTTGAAAGAACGGCGCATCACTCTCGCAAGACCTTCCTTCCTGAAAGAATCGCCGAAAGACACGGCGACATATGATATTTTTGAAAAATATTTTTTTGCAAATTTATCGGGAGCAAGGAACAGGAAAGACATTTTCAATGCGAGCGGATTCGGCTGTCTTTCCGCTCCTTTGCGGCGTCCCGTTCCGAAATATTGCCCGGTCTGTTCCGCAAGATGGATCATCGGCGCGTACAAACAATTAGCCACTTTGCTGAAAAACGGAACTTCTTTATCTCTGATGAGAAGCTTAGCGTCCCGTTTGGTCGTCTTGAAAGTGAACCACGCCAGCTTGACCAACGAGTCCACGACAAATCTGTCTAAATAATCCCTGTTGAAGCGTGCGTCTATCAAATTGCGCCTATAAGATTTTTTGATCCCGTAATCATGGGAATGCAACACGACGGAATCCGAAGCATAGGCTATGGAAAATCCTTGTCGCAAAGCTTTTTTCGCGATAAGCACGTCTTCGCCGAACGGCACTTTGTCAAAACCGAATTTTTCCAAAAAATCGCGCTTGTAGGCGGAACTCACATCGTGAACTTTCGTGTACTCCCGTATTTCATAGGGAGAGAGTCTCTTGAAATCATCGGGATCGGCAAAGCTTGTTTCGAAATCTTTTTCATCCGCGCACCATTCAGAAAGGA
>JAJYKZ010000001.1 GCA_021788105.1 bacterium | reverse complement strand
TCGTTCGGTTTTCGAAATATACAGAACTATATCGCCAAAGTAACCCTCGCTTTTATCCCACTCTTTATGTTAATTCAACACACTATTTGTTAAAGAGCCTTATTATTATTTTTGTCGCTGAGTTTTTGTTGTATAATCTTCGTATGGATACTTTTATAAAAATCGCCCATCGCGGGGCGAGCGGCCATGAACCGGAAAATACTTTGCGCGCTTTTGAAAAAGCGATCGAACTGGGCGCGGATATGATTGAGTTTGACGTGCATGTTTGTAAAAGCGGGGAAGCTGTTGTTATGCACGACGCAACGGTTGATCGGACGACAAACGGAAAAGGAGAAATTGTCGGCAAGGCATTGAAGGAGTTGAAATCTTTGGACGCGGGAAAGGGCGAAAAAATTCCGACGTTGGAAGAAGTATTGAATTTGATCGACCGGAAAACAAAAGTGAATATAGAGCTTAAGAGAAGCGAAACGGCGGAACCGGTAACAAAGATAATTCATAATTACGTTTTAAACAAAGACTGGAGTTATGATGATTTTTTAGTGTCGTCTTCTGACTTTGCGGAGCTGAAAAGTTTTTTCGACAAAAAAATTCCAGTCAAATTGGGAGTGATCATAAGAAAGGGGAATAGCGGTCTGAAAAATATAATTTTTAGAAAATATTCTTATCTCGATTTTGCCAAAAGCATCAATGCTTTTTCCATCCATTTTTCAAAATTTTTGGCTTCGTCCAAAAGAATAAAAGAAGCTCGGCGCCAAGGATTTAGTGTTTTTGTTTGGACGGTAAATTCCGAATCAGAAATAAAAAAATTTAAAGCCAGGAAAACGGACGGAATTTTTTCTGATTTTCCCGATCGACTTTAAAAAGCTTCCATCACGATTTCCGCGCTGACTTTTTTCAGTTCCGGTTCCAAATATTCGGAGAATTTAATCCGGTAGGGAGTTTCCAATCTGGAATTGTTAATCGTGAGATAGACTTTCGTTTCTCCCGGATCGCAATTATTAAAAACCTGCGAAAGTTTGCGGAGGATTTCCTGGTTGGAATTGTTTCCCAAAGAAATGGTCAGCTGTTTTTTGGGATTGGCAACTTTTTTATTTTCATTATGGCCGTTGGCTTGGCGGGTGGCCATAATTCTTTTAAACTTTTCGAATTCTTCCTGATTGATCACTTTGGCATCGTCGCAGAGCAGTTTGAAATTGCCGTCTTTGTCGGAAATTTTTCCGCTGGCCAAAACGACCCGGTCTTCTTCCCAGACTGAACCGGTTGTTTCCAAAATTTTCGGAAAGACTAGAATTTCAATTTTACTTTCCGTATCTTCGATCATGACAAAAAGCATGGTCTGCTGATTTTTGAGATAGATTTTATGGATCTTGGTGATGACGCCGCCGACATTAATATTTCGGCCGACTGTTTGGGCATTGATGTCTTTGAGCGGCGTCGCCATCTGGAGGAAGTATTCTTTGTATTCTTTGGTCGGATGGTCGCTGATATAGAGTCCAAGTAATTCCTTCTCCCAAACCAGGCGTTCTTTCTTAGTGGCCGGTTCCGTTTCGAGAAGTGAAATTTCCGGCATTGCGATCTCGCTTGCGCCGAACAAGCTTCCTTGATTGGAGGTTTGCATTTTTTGGAAATTTTTGGAATGCGCCAAAATATTATCCATCGAAGCAACGATCTGGTTGCGTTCGCCCATGCCTTCCAGCGCGCCGACTTTCGCCAGCGCCTCGATCGATTTCTTATTCAGGTCTTTGGTTTGGACGCGTTCAACCAAATCAGTAAGTGATTTGAATTTTCCATTCCTTTTTCTTTCTTCCACAATTTCGCGGGCGACTTTGTGGCCGACGTTCTTGATGGCATTGAGTCCGAAACGAATTCGATCCTTGCCTTCCGCATCAGGAATTACGGCAAACTCTTCAAAACTTTCATTGATGTGCGGCGCCATAACTTCGACGCCCATCTCGCGGCACTCGGAAACTTCAATTGCGATGCGATCAATGTCGTCCTGATCAGAGGTGAGCAGAGCGGCCATGAATTCGGCCGGGAAGTGAGCTTTTAAATAGGCGGTTTGGTAGCTGATGAGTCCGTAGCAAGCGGCATGCGACCGGTTGAAACCATAGCCGGCAAACGGTTCGATAAATTCGAAAACTTTTTCTCCGATTTTGCGGTCAATTCCGTTTTTTTCGCAACTGTCGATGAATTTTATTTTCTGTTCCTGAATGAGCGCAAAAATTTTCTTTCCCATCGCTTTGCGCAAAACATCGGCTTCGCCCAAGGAAAATCCGGCCAAATCCCGAGCGATTTGCATGACTTGCTCCTGATAAACGGCCACTCCATAAGTTTTTTCCAAGATCGGCTTGAGTTTCGGATGCAGATATTTCACTTCTTTTTTTCCGTGCTTGCCCGCGATAAAATCGGGAATCCAATCCATCGGACCCGGACGATAAAGGGCGCCCATCGCGATAAGGTCTTCCAAAACCGATGGCTTGAGCTGCTTCAGGTATCTTTTCATGCCCGAACTTTCAAACTGAAACACTCCCGTGGTTTCTCCTTTCTGGAAAAGTCTGTATGTTTTTTCATCGTCCAGCGGAATTGTATCGATGTTAATATCGACACCTTTGGTTTTTCGAACGATGCGCAAAGTATTTTGGATGATCGTCAAGTTTTTTAGTCCTAAAAAGTCCATTTTCAGAAGTCCGATCTTTTCCACAAAACTGGATTTAGTGGAAGAGGAATATTGAGTCACCGTTCCTTCGCCCTTGCCTTTGCCGGTAATGTTTTGCAGCGGAGTATATTCCGTCACCGGATCTTTGGTGATGACGACGCCGCAGGCGTGCATCGAGGCGTGGCGAGCAACACCCTCCAATCGTTTGGCGCTGTCAATCAGTTTTTTGGCGTTCGAATCGCTTGCGTATAAGTCTTTAAATTCTTTCACTTCTTCCAAAGCTTGTTCGATGGAAGAGAACATAGGAATGAGTTTGGCTGTTTTGTCGCAAAAATCATACGGAAGTCCCAAAGCGCGGCCGGCATCGCGGATGGCGGCGCGAGCGGCCATCGTTCCGAACGTGATGATCTGCGCCACGTGGTCGTTGCCGTATTTTTGGCGGACATAATTTAAAACTTCATCCCGGCGATCGTCGGCAAAATCTGTATCAACATCGGGCATGGAGATTCTTTCCGGATTCAAAAATCTTTCAAAGAGAAGATCATATTTGATCGGATCCATGTTCGTCATTCCGATGAGATAGGAAACGAAACTGCCGGCGGCGCTGCCGCGGCCCGGTCCCGTGACGATGCCGCTGTCCTTGGCCCAGTTCACGAAATCCTGGACTATCAGGAAGTATGAAGCAAAACCGGTTTTCTCGATAACGCCCAGTTCGTATTCCATTCGTTGGCGGTGGACGTCGGTAATATTTTCACCGTATCTTTTTTGCAAGCCTTTTTCGCAGAGTTCGCGCAGATAGGAAAGCGGAGTGTGGCCTTCTGGCACGTCGAAATGCGGAAGCTGGGTTTCTCCCAGTTTGATTTCTAAATTGCATTTATCAACAATTTCTTGCGTATTGAAAATCGCTTCCGGCGTGTCTTTAAAATGTTCCGCCATTTCTTCCGGACTCTTGAGATACAATTCGAAGTCCATCAGGTTCATTCGGTCTTTCTCGTCCACTTTGCGGTTGGTCTGGATGCAGAGAAGAATATCCTGAATTCCCGCGTCTTCTTTGTTGACGTAATGAATATCGTTGGTGGCGACCAGTGGAATGCCGAGTTTCTTGGAAAGTTTAATCACGCCCTGATTGGCAACTTGCTGATTGGAAAACTTCGGATGATGCTGGATTTCCAAATAAAAATTGCCTTTGCCGAAAATATCCAAATATTCCAAGGCCAATTCTTCAGCCTTGTCCAAATTTCCCATAATGATGTTGGCGGGAACCTCCCCTTCGGCGCAGGCGGAAAGGCCGATCAAACCTTCGGCGTGCTGGCGCAGAACTTTGCGATCGATGCGCGGCTTGTAATAAAATCCTTCCAGGTGGGCAATGGAAATCAGTTTCATCAGGTTTTTGTAACCGATTTCATTTTTGGCCAAAAGAATCAGATGGTATCTTTTGCGATCAACCGAATCGGGATTTTTGCTATGGAGATCGTTGGACGTCAGATACATCTCGCAGCCGATGATCGGTTTAATGCCGCGCTCCTTGGCTTTCATGTAAAATTCCACGGCGCCATAAAGCACGCCGTGATCGGTGATGGCCAGCGAATCCATTCCTAGTTCTTTGGCGCGGTCGAGGATATTATCAATTTTGGCCAAGCCGTCGAGCAGGGAATAATGGGTGTGAACATGAAGGTGGGTAAATTTAGGCATAAATTCAAAATTTCAAAATCCAAATGTCAAATAAATTTAAAAAATAAAAAAATCCAAATAAAAATAAAAATTTGGAATTTGGGTTTTTGGACTTTGACATTTTATTGATGTTATCTTCATAGCCCGGATTGCTCGCTGGGTTTTGCAAGATAAATTAGCAATTTGATTATAGCAGGTTTGAAAAATAAAAAAAGCGGGTATAATTATAGTATGCAAAAGTCAACATTTGATTTAGAAAAGAAATACTCTGCTGAAGGTTGTGAATTCATAATCGGCATTGATGAAGTTGGGCGAGGACCTCTGGCCGGTCCGGTAGTTTCTTGCGCAGCAGCTGTCCGGAAATCCCAATTTCCAGTTTCCAGCGGCAAAAATTGGGATTTGATTAGAGACTCTAAAACCCTTTCTGCTAAACAGCGGGAAAAACTTTTTGATTTTATTCAAGAAAATTTTTATGTCGGCATCGGCATCATCGATCACAAGACGATTGATCGAATAAATATTTTGGAATCCAGTTTTCTGGCGATGAAGGCCGCGCTCAATGATTTGCAGAGAAACCTCGCCTCCGACTCCTCTTCTTATCAAGGAGAGGAGAAAAAAAAGTCTTTTCAGACAAGCCGGAAAATTATTTTGGTTGACGGCAATAAAAAAATTCCCAATCTGAGTTTGGAACAGAAAGCGATTCCGTCGGGAGACAAGTATGTCAAATCGATCTCGGCCGCGTCCATAATCGCCAAAGTGACGCGCGACCGGCTGATGCTGGAAATGCACGAAAAATATCCGGAATATTTTTTCGACAAGCACAAAGGTTATGGAACGAAATTACACATGGAAATGCTTTCCAAATTCGGTCCGTGCGAAATCCACCGGAAAAGCTTCGAACCGATGGCCAGTCTTGTCAAACGGGGAAAATGATGATAGAATCAAACTGTTATAAATCATAAATATCGAAAGCATAAATCAGGGCGAAAAATAATTTTGCATTTTGATTTTTGAGTTTTGAATTTAAAAATTATGTCAGTACAAAAGCAAAGACACACCAAGGGAAGAAGGGACCGGGCGAGAGTCCAGTTTGAAATCAAAAATCAGAAGCTGGTCAAATGTCCGAAATGTGCGGCGATGATCCAACCGCACCGCGCTTGCCCGAAATGCGGATATTACAAAGGCAAGGAAGTGGTGGACACTTTGAAAAAAATTAAGAAACAAAAATAACACAGAAGATAACAGAAAAAACACGGAAAATCCGTGTCAATTCTGTAAATTTCTGTGTGATTCTGTGATTAAATATGGCCAACAGACACCTATCAAGATCAATTGCGATGCAATCACTCTATGAGTGGGATTTTCGCGGACGCGACGAAGGAAAACTTGATGAAATAATCGAAAAAAACATAAACGAATTCGGTCCGGGGATGGAAGACGTTTCTTTTGTTCGTGATTTGGTAAGGAATACCTTAAAACATCGCGATCAAATCGACAAGTTAATAGAAAAATGCGCTCCGGAATGGCCGCTGGAACAGGTGACGGTCGTTGACCGCAATATTTTGCGGTTGGGAATTTATGAATTAGTGTTTGGAAACTATGAAGAAGTTCCGCCCAAAGTCGCCATCAACGAAGCGATCGAATTGGCGAAATCTTTCGGCGGCGAATCGTCCGGACGGTTTGTGAACGGAGTTTTGGGAACGATCTATCGTGAGCTGGGCGAACCGATGAAAGACGACACTTCAAAAAATCATAAAGATTCTGCCGGTAAGGAAAATGATAAAAGTGAAAAATCGGAAGAAAATAAGTAATTTTTAAAATTCTGGTTATCGTGGTTGAAAAATTAGCTGAAAAGCTGGGAGTAAAATTTAATAACATTGATCTTTTGCAACAAGCTGTGACGCACCGTTCCTATTTGAACGAGCATCGCGACTATAAGCTTGACCATAACGAGCGCCTGGAATTTTTGGGAGACGCGGTTTTGGAATTGGTCGTCACGGAATATTTATATGAAAATTATCCCAATCCCGAAGGCGAACTGACGAATTGGCGCGCATCTTTGGTTAATGGCGAGATGCTGGCTTCAATTTCCAAAGAGTTGGGCGTGGAAGAATTTCTGCTGATGAGCAGGGGCGAGGCGAAAGACACCGGAAAGGCCAGGCAATATCTTCTGGCTAATGCGTTTGAAGCGATTACCGGAGCGATCTATTTGGATCAGAAAGAAAAAGGTTATGAGGCGTCCCGGCAATTCATAATGAAGAATGTTGTCGTGAAACTTCCGGAAATTATCGAAAAGAAATTATACATGGATCCTAAGAGCCGCTTTCAGGAAGAGGCTCAGGAAAAATCCGGCGTTACTCCGATTTATCGGGTGTTGGAAGAAAGCGGTCCGGATCATGCCAAAAAGTTTGTCGTCGGTGTTTATTTGGAAGATGAGTTAATTGCCAAGGGCGAGGGTTCTTCCAAACAAGAAGCGCAAAGAAATGCGGCGGCGGAAGGATTGAATAAAAAGGGTTGGTAAAATGTGTACTAAAAAATAAGGACCGGACATCAGAAGCGATGCCCGGTTTTTTGTGAGTTCTGTTTTTTTATTTTTTGCTTTTACTGTTGTCTCCTTTCCCGACCTGAAAATCGGGTAGGGGCTTACCGTCGGTACTGCAGGCTGGGCGATGAGTGAGTATTTCTTTGATTTCTTCTGGGGTCATTTAAATAAAAAACCTCCTTTTGATTTTGCGGCGATGCCGCTGATTTGTGCAGAACAATAAAACTTACGTCCAAAATATCAGAAATCATCCGATTTGTCAAACCAAAAATTTCATTAATTTCCAAAAATATAGTACACTAGAGTAGAAGACGATCTATGTTTCTAAAACGACTGGAAATTTCAGGATTCAAATCTTTTGCCAACAAAACAATGTTGGATTTTTCGCGCGCCGAAAACGGCGTAAAAGGCGTGACGGCCATCGTCGGCCCGAACGGTTCTGGGAAATCAAACATTGCCGACTCGATGCGCTGGGTGATGGGCGAGCAGTCCATGAAAAATCTGCGCGGAAAAAAGTCGGAAGATATTATTTTTGCCGGTTCAGGAAAAAAATCTCGGCTGGGCAGCGCTCAGGTTTCTTTGATTTTCGATAATTCCGACAAAAAAATTCCGTTGGAGTTCGAGGAAGTTTCCATTGCTCGAAGAATTTTCCGAAGCGGAGAAGGGGAATATTTGATCAATGGATCGCGCGTCCGTTTGCAAGATGTGATCGATCTTTTAGCCAAGGCTGGCATTGGCAAGGAAAGTTATTCTATCATTAATCAGGGCATGGCGGACGCAGTCCTCAATGCGACGCCGTTGGAACGCCGGACGATAGTGGAGGAAGCGGCCGGAGTCAAACAATATCAGATCAAAAAAGAACGCTCCATCAGAAAGTTGGATTCTACCCGGGAAAATTTGGATAAAGCGCGCAGTTTGGCGGAAGAAATCAAGCCGCATCTCAAGATGCTCAAGCGTCAGGCGGAAAAAGCGATGCAGAGCGAAGGAGTGGCGAAAGAACTCAAGGAGAAACAAACCAAGCTCTTTACCTTTTTGTGGAAAAATTTTCAAAGCGAGAAAACTCGGCTCAATGAGAACAAAGATGAAATCGGACGCAAGATGATGAACGTGCAGCGGGAGGCGGACAGACTGGGAGATGAGATCAGCAAAGAAGCTAAGGAGGAACGGGGAAATGAAAAATTGTCCGGCCTTGAAAAAGAACAGACTGAGATCAGGAATAAGTTAAACGCGTTGGATCGCGATTTGATTGTTACGGAAGGGCGCATTGAAATTGAAAAAGAAAAACAAAAAAATATTGCGATTATTGAAGAGATTAAAGTAAAAAGCATACCAGTGGATTTGCATTATGTCCGCCAGGGCATTGAAGATATTCGAAAGGATCAGGAAATTCTTATTGAAAGAATAAATAAAGTCGAAAAACTGGAAGACCTCCAAGAAATTAAGGAATTTGCCCGAGTCATTCAGCAGCGGCTTCATGATCTTAAGGTGGATATTGAAAAAGGAAAAAAAGAAGAGAAAACAGAAGCGGAACCGCCGAAAAAAGTGGAGATGGACATGACTGTCGTGAATGAGTTGAAGGAAAAAACAGAAAATATTCGGAAAGAGGTTCGCGGTCTGCAGGAGAAAGCCAAGGCGATTGCCGATCAGATCGCGGAAGAAATAAGAGCGGACAGGGCCAGGCGCCAAAAATTTTTCGAAGTGGAACGCGAATCGCGCCTAAAGCAGGATGAACTTGGAAAATTAAAAGATCAATATAACGAAGCGAAAATTTCTTTGGCCAGAATCGAAGTGCGCGAAGAAGATTTGCGTTCGGAAGTGCTGAGGGAACTAAAAATCCAAGTCGAAGATCTGAAAGGGGAAGCGGAAGAAATTAACAGGGATGTTCTAGAGCGCGAGATTGCCAGATTGAAAATTCAAATGGAACAAATCGGCGGAATCGACCCGCTGGTCGTGGAAGAATATGAAGAAACCAACAAACGTTACGAATTTTTGACCAAAGAATCCGAAGATCTGGAGAATGCGATTGTTTCTCTCAAAGAAATAATTAAAGAGATGGATTATAAAATTGGTGAAGTTTTTGTCAGCACGTTTGAAGAAATCAACAAAGAATTTACCAAATATTTCCGAATTATTTTCGGCGGGGGAAACGCCAGCTTGAAAAAAGTGGAAGTGAGGAAAAGAGGAGGAAGAATCAAAGAAGAGGCAGAAGAAAATGTGGTTGAAGAAGCGGCTGATGAATTGCCGGATGAAAATGAAAAAGAAAAAACTGAAACCGGCATTGACATTTTTGCTTCGCCTCCGGGCAAGAAAATCAACAATCTCTCAATGCTTTCAGGCGGCGAACGGTCGCTTACTTCGCTGGCATTGCTTTTCGCGATCATCTCGCACAATCCGCCGCCGTTTGCCGTGCTGGATGAAGTAGAGGCGGCTTTGGACGAAGCTAATTCTCGAAGATTCGGAAGAATCATTCAGGAACTTTCCAACAACACGCAATTTGTCATCATCACTCACAACCGCGAAACGATGCGCCAGGCGTCGCTCTTGTACGGCGTAACGATGGGCGAAGACGGCATTTCGAAACTTCTTTCCGTGCGATTGGATCAAGTGGGACAAGGGGGAAAAATTTTGAAATAATAAAAAATATGAACAAAGAATTTCCAAATCTGAGTCAGCGAAAAGAGGTAGAAAAACAACCGTTTCAAAAATGGTATCCGATACTTGATCTTTATCGGAAAGCGCCGGATAGGAAGCAGTGTATGGATGCGATGAAAAAGGGCGGCATTAACATCAATGGAGAAAACATTACCCCTATTGATTTTTTCTCAACTTGTCCGCACTTGAATGATGGCGAGATAATAGAAGCCATAGAAAACTATTTGGATGTGGAAAGTTTGGAAAGCAAAATTGAATTATTGAACCAGTCTTTGGAATATTCAAAGGGATATCTTCAAAATTATTTGCTTTTGACATTGCCAAACGAAGTAAAAAATTTAGACAAAATTAAGGATGTCGCTGATGTTTTGAAAATATTTAAAAAAACCGCCGCCCACAAAGCAGGTGAAAGTACTGGTTTGTCTCCGGCCTATTGCGCTTTGGTTAAGGTAATCGCCGCTTCTTTTGAATTTAGGAAAAAAGAAATGGAAGGACTAATTAAAGAAAGCGCATATTTGTACGAAGAAATGTTTAAACCTTATGAGGGGATTCAAAATTTTCACAGAAAAAGAAGCATAAGAGGCGGTTATGACCAGACAATGGTATTTGATCACAGAACAAACAATGCTATTGATGTAGATTCCTATTTTCGAGGAAAAAACGAAGACAGTTTTGTGACCAAGTTTATCAATAAACCGGAAGAGACATCGCGAGAAGCGCAAAAAGACGGCATTGGTTTTAAATTTGAAGTTAAAACTGCCGAAGATATAAAAAAATTGATACCGTTTTTAGCAGAATTTTTTGAGAGAAGATTCGGGGCAGAGGATTTGATTTTTGAAAATACTAGCTTGCTTGATGCAGGGGGCGTCGATGAGGTTAGAAAAAAAATGGAGGAAAGATCGATACAACCTTTGATAAAAAATGATATCAATCCGCATTCTAATCCTGATTATAGAAGTTTCAAAATAAACGGAGGACTTATTGTTCCGGTAGGCGGAGATGTTAACGGTATGAAGATAAAACGCAAATTTGAAATCCAGATAGTCCTGACCAATAATAGCAATGAGACGGGGTTTTCCGATCATTTCATTTATGATGGAAAGAAAAAGCTTTCTGCCGTTACTAGATTATTGGGATCTTTTACTGAAGAATATCTTGATAATATTTCCGGGGAGGCAAGTGCTGGTTCTGGGATGTCTGAGAAAAAGATAAAAGATCATTATAAAGAAAATTTTTTAACATTGGTTAAGGTTGTAGGTTCTACTAAAAAAAGATACGCATTCAAAAGTGTTGTCAAAAGATTTTCTAAGGCGGGAATATTTGATGAAGATGTGAAGATTAAAAAAATATAAAAACAAAATCCGGACGCAAGGTCCGGGTTTTTTATAAAAAGAAGCCCCGCTAATTTTTCTTCAATTGATATTGAGAAAAATTTTTTTAAATTCGAGTCGAATTTAATTAGCGGGGTCAAGGGGCAAGGCTCCACGGATTATTCTTTGCGCTTTTATGTAGTCGTTGCAATCTTTGGCGGAAATGAATCCCATAGCCCAGGCAACATAAACGCAAAGAACTCCGCCTCCTAATTTTTTACATCTTTCTTCTAATGATTGAGCGAATGTAATAGCTTTGTCTCTTTCTGACATTCGGAGCCTCCTTTCTTTAACTTAAAGAACAAAAAACAGCCCGAAAGAGCTGTTATCCTTTTACTATTGCTAGCTTTTATTTTTTTATTTGTTTTCTTCATCTCATCAGGGAAATGTTGTTTACTTTATTTTACATCCGAAAGGGTGATAGGCAAAACTGGAAAAAAACTCGTCCTGTGGATAACTTTTGGGCTGATGCCCGTGCTTGTTGACAGTTTCAGGAATATCGTATAAACTAAACTAGTAACAAAAAATAAGCTTTAAATTAAGGAATAATCAAGCAATTCCATATTATAGATTATGTTGACTATAAGATTTTCAAGAGTGGGAAAAAAGAACAGAGCTCAGTTCAAACTTACGCTTCAGGAGCACACAGTCGCTCCGGGCGGACGGCATGTTGAAATTTTAGGCAGTTACGATCCTCACAGCAAGCAAGCTGTTTTGAAAGAAGAACGTATCAAATATTGGATTTCGAAGGGCGTTAATCCATCCGACACCGTTTACAATTTGTTGGTTTCGAAAGGTATTATTTCCGGAGAAAAAAGAAAAGTGAAGTTGCCGGCCAAGAAAGTCGAAGAAGTTCCGGCGGAAGCTGCCGCTCCGGCAGAAGTAAAGGCTGTCGAAGATGCTAAGCCGGAAGCGCCTAAGGTTGAATAGTTGACAAAATTTGGTTTTTGAATATAAAATAAGAATAATCAAATATCCGCAGACAGCGAGCATAAAATCGCGTAAAATTCTTTCAGAATCACGCGACAAGTAAGTCTCGTCGAGGAAAATAAAGACAGCAATGTTTTTAATTTAGATCTGCGGGAAGCAGATTTTTAATTTACGTAAACTATCATTATGCAAACTAAACAACAAAAAGAAGAACTGATCAGGGAATTGGCGCAAAAATTGAAAGGTTCCAAAGCGATAGTTTTTTCCGACTACAAAGGTCTTCAGGTCAAGGACTTAACCGCCTTGAGAAAAGAATTGAGGGAGGCCGGAGTGGAATTGAAAGTGCTGAAAAAGACTCTCATTAATCTGGCGCTCAAAGACGCCGGCATCGAAGCGGACGTGAAAAAAATGGAAGGGCAGATCGCTATAGCGGTTTCCAGTCAGGACGAAGTGGCGGCGGCTAAGATTATCGCCAAAGCGGCCAAGGCTAATGAGAATCTGAAGATTGTCGGAGGAATTTTGGGAATCAAAGAATTGTCCGCGGCGGAAGTGAACGCATTGGCCAAACTTCCATCCAAAGAGGAATTGCTGGCCAAATTTGTCGGCACGATCAATGCTCCTGTTTCCGGTTTTGTCAATGTTTTGGCCGGTAATTTGCGCAGTTTGGTGAATGTTCTGAAGGCGGTCGCCGATGCGAAATAAATCAAGTTAATCAGTAATTTTTAATAAGTAATTAAATTAAACAATATGACAGAAGAAAAAAAAGAGGTCGTAGTTCCGGAAAAATTCCAAAAGCTGGTTTCTGAAATTGAAACTATGAGCGTTCTGGAGCTTTCCGAACTCGTAAAAGTTCTTGAAGAAAAATTCGGCGTAAGCGCCGCCGCTCCGATGATGATGGCGGGAGCCGCTCCGGCTGCCGGTGAAGCTGTTGCTGAAGAAAAGACTGAATTTGACGTAGAAGTTGCCAGTGCCGGCGCTTCCAAGATCAACGTTATTAAAGTTGTTCGTGAAGTGACTGGATTGGGACTGAAGGACGCCAAAGACTTAGTGGACGCAGCTCCGAAAGTCATTAAGGAAAAAGTTGCCAAAGCTGACGCTGATGCGATGAAGAAGAAATTGGAAGAGGCTGGCGCGACTGTGAACTTAAAGTAGTCAATTTAAAAAAGACTTTTTAAAAAATCCTCCTTTTATTGGGAGGATTTTTTTATGGAATTTTGTGCAGATTTTTGCCTTGACGCGGTTTTTGCAAAATTTTTTTCTCTACGTCTTTTATGGGCGGATCGGGGTTGATCGCTTTTTGTTCCGTTTTCCAGAATCGCCTGATCATCTCCAAAGGATTTTCCTTGATTTCTTCTTTGAAAAATTTCATGCGAATCTTTTTTAGTTCCGGTTTTGACAATCCTTTTTCCAAGTTGGCAACCACAAAAGCCGGCGCGAAGATATAAATTTCTTGCATATTGAGATAGTCTGCCAAAAAATCATGGGTTAGCGCGTGAAATTTTTTTTGAAATTTTTTCTTAAGATCCTCGTGGTAGCGTTCCAGATGGGA
Organism: bacterium; assembly: GCA_021788105.1. GTDB lineage: Bacteria > Patescibacteriota > Minisyncoccia > Moranbacterales > UBA2206 > JAJYJP01. The sequence goes on along the minus strand of JAJYKZ010000001.1, from coordinate 77,167 downwards.
TGTGGCTCCTAATTCATAGCCGCGAGATTCGTTAACAAAGCTTTGTTTTTCTTTGGCTTCTTCGCGGGACGGCATCTTGATTTGTTCTTTCAGTTCCAGAACGCCATTAAGTGCCAAAAAAAAGTCAGCTTCATATTCTCCGCTGGTAATGAAAAGAGTCGGATAGTTTTCGAATTGAGGGAGTTGGCCGGGAATTTTCATATACTTTTATCTACAATTATTTACAATCTCAAGCCAGTTAAATTCTCTTCAAAACAAAAAAACACCGCGAGAGTGTCTTTTAAACTTGCGCTGTTGGAGAGGAGGGATTCGAACCCCCGCGTGACGGGACCAGAACCCGTTGCCTTACCGCTTGGCTACTCTCCAAATTATTTTTATTCAACTACTTTCCCGCCGATTATTTCCAAAGCCGAATTCAGAAGAGAATCCTGCACGCCTTCCGGCTTTTCCCGGTTCGCTTCTTTTTGCGGCGCGTCTTTTATGCCGGCTTCTTTGTTGGTGATTGTTTTCAGGGAAATTTTTGACCCTAAGATTTTACCAAACACTTGCTCGACTGTCAATCGATTGGGAGGATCATTAAGTTTTTCTTTGTAAAAATCATAAGGAGTTGCCAGCGTGATCTCGTTGTTTTCCGCACTGACAATTTTACAGTTGGAAAGAAGCGCTTTTAGCGAATGATTATATTGCCGAATGTTTTCTAGAAGCTTATTCCAGGCGCTCTTTGCTTCATAGATGTCTATTTTTTCTCCAGCATTTTTGGACATGTTTGATGATTCCTGTTTTATCGGTTCATTTTTAATTTGATGATCGGCGGGTAAATTGAAGGATTTTGTTTCAGCATTCAGTGTTTTTGCGTCTTGCTTGTTGATTTGTTGCTTGCTGTGAATTGTTGGTTGTTCATTTGGAAACGCATGAGTCGCTTTGATTATGGCAATCTCGAGTGGGAGCTGGGGGAGCATGGAAGAAGCAATTTTATTCTGCGCGTCAATAAGGAGATTGATGGCCTGTATGATTTTGAGCAATTCTATTTTTTCCGCTTGCTCGAGCATTTTTTTCAGTTGTTCATCAGTCAGTTCGTAAGAAAAAGAAGTTTTAAGTTCCGTATTTATTTTTAAAAGCATCAGCTGGCGCAGATAATTGACTAAAGCTTTATTGAACACCTGGAGATCGTAGCCGTTTTCCAGAAGTTCATTGATTTTTCGAATGGCTGCGGTTGAATCGTCGATAAGGATTTTTTCGGAAACCTCAGCGGCGATTTTTCGGTCGGTCGTTCCTAGAATTTCTCCCACTTCTTTGATGGTGATGTTCTCATCTTCCAGGGCGATGACTTGCCCCAGAAGGCTTTCCGCGTCGCGCATTCCGCCTTCAGCCGCGATAGCGATCATTTCCAAAGAATCTTTGTCGATCTTAATTTTTTCGTTCTTGGCGATGAGGGACAGTTTTTCGATAATGTTTTGGATTGGAAGGCGAACGAAATCAAATCGCTGACAGCGTGAAATAATTGTTTCCGGAACCTTGTGGATTTCGGTGGTGGCTAAAATGAAAACGACATGAGCCGGCGGTTCTTCCAGGGTCTTGAGGAGCGCGTTGAAAGCGCCGGTGGAAAGCATATGCACTTCGTCGATAATGTAGACTTTGTATTTGAGCGAGGTTGGAGGGAGGTTGATGGTTTCGCGCAGTTCACGGATGTTGTCTACGCCCGTGTTGGAGGCGGCGTCGATTTCTATGATGTCCAACGATTTTCCTTCACTCGCGGTTTTGCAGGCAGAACATTTTTCGCAGCTGATGGCATCTTTGAGATTTTCACAGTTGATCGTTTTGGCAAAGATGCGGGCGATGGAAGTTTTGCCGGTGCCGCGCGGTCCGGTGAGGAGATAGGCTTGCCCGACGCGATTATTCTTTATGGCATTGGAAAGTGTTTGGACGATATGCTTTTGTCCTATAACTTCTGAAAAATTTTTAGGACGGTATTTGCGGTAAAGAGTGGCTGACATAGCGTTTTAATTAAGTAAGAGTACCAGTTAGCGGTACCCCTTCTAAGATATTATAGCATACAAAAAACCGCCCGGGAAGAGCGATTTTTTAAGAAAATGGAAATTATTTTTTAAAAACCAAGATTTTATAACCGACAAAATTCCAAATCATCGAAAGGGCAGTGGCGCACAGCGCGCCGATGTTGGCCCAGCGAGCCGGAGTTATTCCTCCCAGCGGATGGATGACGTTCACGATAAAAGCTGCCAAGCTGATGTTGATGATGAAACCGACAATGCTGACGGCGATGAATTTCCAAAATTCTTGAGGATTGGCGCTGTTCTTCGCTTCGAAGGTCCAATATTTGTTCCAGATGTAGCTGCTGACGGTGGCGGCAGTGAAAGAAGTTCCTTTGAAAAGCACATAACCGATGCCAGCCGTGATGCCGAAAAAGGCCATGAATAAATTTAAAATACCCCAATCCAAAAATGTATTGAATGCGCCGGACGCCGCAAATTTAGCAAGTTGGAAAATAATCGGAATCCTGCGGCTTATCAAGGCGGCGACCCACATGGCCAGGACTGCAAACAAGACGAAAAATATTATAAGCAGGGATATGGTTGAAAAACTGAGTTTTAAAAAGGATAGCTGGACATTGTTCAATATTGGAATGGAAAAAAGTGCGAAAGAGAGACCGATAAAGGCCACTAAAAAATAGTCCTTGGAACTCGCCAATTCTGCGGTTTTTGTTTTCATAATTTTTTTGTTGATTATTTAAAAATCTGATGTTGTGCTGTTCAGTTCTTTTTTCAGTTCTTCCAAATCAGGAAGCCATTCATCCACGATTGATTTCTTATTATCTTCCGGAGCGGCGCTTTCTGTTCCCAAATGATCTTTTTTGTCTTCATCGCTGGATATTTTTTCCGCGTCATCTGTTTTTCTGCTTTTTCCAAAATCAAAAATTTTTCCTTTTTGGATGACGTTTTCGATCGCGCCCCAATCTGAATCGATGTCGCGCGAAGTGACTATGGTAACTTCATCGCCCGGTTCGACTTTAAAATAGGTGATAGAAGCCAGAAGCACGCGATAGGGTTTTCCTTCGGCCATGACAAAATAATTTCCTTCGGCGTCCTGATTGACGGTGCCGATCATTCTTTTTCTTTCCACCGGACCGATTTGTTTGTAGATGAAAGATCCGTCCGGAGTTATGGTAAGTTTAAGCAAGTCTCCTTCGACTAATTTTGATTTTGAAGCGTAGTTGGCCGGAACCGGATATTGTTTTCCGTCCGTACCGAGCATAATCTGCCCGTCAAAAGTTCCTTCGATGATTTTTCCTTCGCCTTCTTCTTCCGCAGACTTTCTTTTTCGGCCGACTTTCTTTTTTCCTTCCAGCTGCAAAAGCATCGCTTTGGCTCCCTGAAGAGTTTTTTCCGCGTTGTAGATCATCTGGCGGAGCGCTTCAACTTTTTCCGAATTGTCTTCTTCTTTTTTGTCTTTATTTTTTTCTTCCATTTTTTTGATTTTTGGCCAGCGGATTTTACTGACCTTTAAATTATACAATTATATAAATTAATCCGCAAGTGTGGATAAATCCGGAGCAGATCAGATGCAATAAGAAAGGAAAATTTCGTGTATTATTACAAGCGGTCAAAATCGAATCTTTCATCGCTTGTTTGCTAATAATTTAATTTTTCCAACAAAACATATGGAATACAAGAAAAAAGATTTTTCCCTTCTTAAAGGAATGGCCGGATTCGGTGATAAGGCGCTGGACATCCACTTCGGGCTGTATGAAGGCTACGTCAATAACACGAACAAAAATATGGAACTGTTGCGCAAACTTTTCAAAGATTCTCCGGAGTACGCGGAAGTAAAAAGAAGGCTGGGCTGGGAACTGAACGGAATGGTTTTGCACGAATTGTATTTTGAAAACCTGGGCGGCAGCGGCCAGTTCGACAAAAGAGGAATGGTCTGCCGGACGATGGATCAAACATTCGGGAGCTATGAAGAATGGAAGGAAGATTTTTTGGCGACCGGAAAAATGCGCGGGATCGGTTGGGTGGTTGCGTACCAAGACACGAAAACCGGCAACTTGGTAAACTCCTGGATCAATGAACATGACGCCGGCCATCCGGCCGGATTCAATCCGCTTCTTGTTATGGATGTTTTCGAACACGCTTTTTTTCCCGATTACGGCAAAGACAAAGGAAGCTATATCGACGCGTTCATGAAGAATATTGATTGGGGGCAGGTGGAAAAAAGGTTGAAATAATTTTACATATGGCGATTAAAATTAAAAGTCCGGTTTTTGACAACGGACAATTCATTCCTTCGCGTCATACGTGCGACGGAGAAAATATCAATCCGGCCCTGGAATTTTTAAAGATTCCCAAGGAAGCCAAGAGCTTGGTTTTGATTGCGGATTCTCCCGAAGTGCCTTCGCGCGACTGGATTCATTGGCTGGTGTGGAATATTGATCCGAAAATAAAAAAAATCGCGTCGGGAAAAATTCCGGCTGGTGCCCGGGAGGCCTTGAATGATTTTCGCATGCCCGGCTATCGCGGACCGTGTCCGCCTTGGGGAGTAGCCCATCAATATCACTTTAAAATCTTTGCTTTGGACGCCAAGCTGAAGCTTGCGCATGATGCCACTTGCGAAGAAGTAAAAAGGGCGATGCGTCCGCATATAATCGAGCATGCGATTTTATCAGGACTCTATAAAAAGAAATAGTTTCGAACGCGCTGGTTTTTATTTTTTAAAATAAAGCCCATTTTTTATGTTATAATAATTTGTGTCTGGCCCATTCTATTAAAGTAAATTATGAAAAAGAAAATAAAAAAAGTCAGTTCGGTAATTGCCAAAGGCGGAAAGCTTTTGTTGCGCAATCCGAAACCGGAGAAATCGTTTGATGAGTCCGGCGAGCCGATTGTCAGCCGGCAATTTGTGAAGATGAAAAAACGGGAGGAAAAGAAGCGGCGGCGCAAAAAAAATAAAAAACCAGGCGCGCCCAAAGCTTTAAAAATTTGGGACCGGAATTTCGGAGGCAGTTTTCATCACGTTACCAAAAAGACCGCCGAATTTATCAAAAAATCCAAGACCGCATCCGCGGGTGAGAAAAAGCGTGGACGAAGTGATTTATAAAGAAGTGTAAGTTCACTGGTTGACTATTGGATGAAATTATTCAAACGGAACTCTTGTTTTTACAAGTGGATTCCGTTTTTTTTGTTTGCTCAAAAAGTGAATCTATTTTTATCACGCATCGACTTTCTGGCTTTCTGCAGAAAGCCAGAAAGATATTTTATGGATAGCATGCCGCCCTTTTTCATTTGCCCAAAGATGGGTTTTAAATTAGTATGGAAGCATGTGAAAGGCGCGCGCTTGAATGAGCTGCAAGAAGCGGACGTGATTGTTGAATCTTTGGATAAGGTGATGGAGAATATAAAATAAAAAAACCTCGGTTAAAACCAAGGTTTTTAAATCGAAATCTAATGCCTTGACTTTTATAATAAGAATCATGCGATATGAAAAAATTTTTTTATTTTTTATTGGTTTCGCTTCTGTCCGCGCTTGTTTTTGAATCCATTCCGACAATAATTTTTCCTTCCAAAACTTTTTCTTCCGCGTTGTGGTTAATTCCTTTTGTCCTCTGGTATGGATTGCTTTTTTCAATTTCCTTTTTAATTTTCAGGAAAAAGCCGGTTTTTACAGGTTTTTTTAACTTGGTTTATTCTTGGTCCCGTTTTGGAAAAAACAGTTTTTCATAATTTGAACGCCGTAGATATTTTCTTGTTTCCCTTTTTTTATGGTCTTATGTTCGCGGTTCCTTTTTGGGTTTATAAAAAATTGTAGGCCTTCCTTGCTGTTTCTAGATGTGAGTATTTTTAAAAGCATGTAGAATTAATAAGTTTAGTAAGAGTCAAATTAACAGCTTGAAAAAACAGGGCTGTTTTTTTATTTTTTCCTGTGGATAACTTTGTGTTGACCGATGTTTGGTGGTGGGGTAAAATAGAGTCATAGACAATATAAGTGGGGGAAAGTGGTAAATTGAAAAGTTAACATCCTCCGCGTTTCGTATTATGTTCATCGGCGAGTATTCACATTCCATCGATCCGAAAAAAAGATTGGCCGTGCCAAGCAAATTTCGTGCTGAATTGAAAAGCAAAATTGTAATAACTAGAGGCTTGGACAAATGTCTGTTCCTTTATACGATGAAAGCCTGGGAAGCGTTGGCGGGAAAGCTGGGAACGTTGCCGGTCGGCGAATCGGGAACCCGAAGTTTCACGCGTCTGATGCTGGCCGGAGCGATTGATGTCGATGTTGACAAGCAAGGCAGAATTTTGATTCCGGACTATTTGAAAGAATACGCCGGACTTTCCAAGAATGTGGTGATTGCCGGCTTGTACAATCGTTTGGAAATCTGGGACGAAGGAAAATGGAACGAATACAAGAAAAACGCCGAGAAAAATACGGACGACATTGCCGAGCAGTTGGGAAAACTAGGAGTCTACTAATATGACAATTCACAAATCAGTTTTACTTAACGAAACAATCGACGGATTGAATTTGAAAGAAGGAATGACGGTGGCGGATGTGACTTTGGGAGGCGGAGGACATAGCCGCGAAATATTGAGACGAATCGGTCCGAGCGGAAAATTGGTGGCGATTGACCGCGATGAAGAGGCGCTCGAAAGATTCCGAAAGAGAACTGAAGAATCGAAGATTGATAATTTTTTCTTAGCGAACATCAAGATCATTAAAGCTAATTTTGCGGAGATAAAAAATGTTTTAGAAGATTTGGGAATTGCAGGCGTGGACGGCATCGCGGCGGATTTGGGATTTTCTTCCGACCAGATGGAAGACATCGAACGGGGATTAAGTTTTCAAAAAGAAGGACCGCTCGACATGAGGCTGGACCGGAGCCAAGAGCTGACCGCCCATCAAATCGTCAATGAATACCCGCAAGAAGAATTAGAATATATTTTAAAAAATTACGGCGAAGAAAAATTTGCCAAAAACATCGTTAAAAAAATAATCGAAGCAAGGCAAGATAAAACGATTGAAACGACCACCGAGCTGGCGGAAATAGTCAGGAGCGCCATTCCAGAAAAATTCAAATATGGCAAAATTCCCCGTAAAATCCGACAAGAAGTCGGACCACGGGGCAGGCATCCGGCGACCAAGACTTTTCAAGCTTTGCGCATCGAGACGAACAATGAATTGGAAAGTTTGAAAAAATTTGTGCCGGATGCGATTGGAAGCTTGAAAGCGGGAGGAAGGTTGGCCATTATTTCGTTCCATTCATTGGAAGATCGAATTGTTAAAAATATATTTCGGGAAAATGCTAGGGGATGCATTTGCCCGCCAGAATTTCCGGAGTGCCGGTGCGGTCGGAAACCGGTGATCAAAATAATCACCAAAAAACCGATCGGACCGAGTGCCCAGGAAATCGACGTCAATCCGCGGGCCAGGAGCGCCAAGCTTCGGATCTGCGAAAAAATTTAAAAAATAAAAAATAATAAAAATACAATTTAACCCCACACCAATTTTTCTTTTAAGTGGATAATGGAAAAATGTACGCGCAAGTTCTTTCAAGGGGAAATTGGTGTGTGGGTAAATTTTCAGGGGGACTGAAAATTGATGACAAGGATTATAACCAATTCGGCATTGCTTCAAAAAAACCGCCCGCTAAAAAGAGGCGCCGCTTTGTCGAATCAAAAAGAAACAGTCGCAAAAAAAATAGGCAGCTCGCTCAATGGCGGCGTAAAAATCGGATTGGCAGGAGCCGTGCTTTCCGGAATGCTGTTTTTTGCCGGGGGATTTTATCTTTATCAGGTTAACAGCGTCGCGTCAGCCGGTTTTCAACTGCAAAATATCCAGAACAAGATTCAGGAATATCAAAAAGAGGGAAATGATTTGGAAATACAGTCAACGGAACTGCAATCCACTTATAACATTGAAAAATCAGCCAAGAATCTAAATCTGGTTAACACCGCCAATGTTTCATATATCGAGTTGGACGGTCCGGTAGCGATGAAATAATTTAATATTTTGTTTGAAAAGAAATGCCAGAAATCAGAAGTGCAAAAAGAAATCAGGGAAATAAAAGACACAATTTCTCCGACCGGAGAATATACGCCCTGATTTTTTTAATTTTTCTTGTCATTTTTTTAATTTTAGCCAAGCTTTATTCGCTGCAAGTCATTAATCATGATTCGTATAAGGCGCTGGCGGACGATGAGCACAGTCTTTTTAAAAAGCTTGTTCCTAATCGGGGCGAGATTTATTTGGAGGATAAAAATGGTATTTTTCCCGCGGCGGTGAATAAGGAAACCCAGATGGCTTACGCGGTGCCGAAAGAAATTGAAAATCCCGATCAGGCGGCGCAGGAAGTGGCAGACGCTTTACAGCTCGACAAAGACGATCTGGCTCGGAAATTCGGCAATCAGAACGATTCGTACGAGCCGCTCAAGCACAGATTGGGCGATGATGAAATTCAGAAAATTAAAAATCTTAACCTGAAAGGAATCCATCTGGCGCCGGAAACTTTCCGCTACTATCCTTCTGACCAGTTGGCGGCCAATGTTTTGGGATTTCTGGGTTGGAAGGGGAACATACTGGCCGGGCGTTATGGAACAGAAGCTTCCTTTGAAGATGAATTAAAAGGACAGGCGGGCACTGTTTTTCAGAGCAAGGACGCGTCCGGCGGATGGGCGGCGGTTGGAAAGAAAGAAATTACGCAGGCAAAAGACGGAGACAGTTTGGTTTTGACGATCGACCATAACGTTCAGTATGAAGCGGAAAATTTATTGCAAAGTTCGGTCGACAAATATCAGGCAGACAGCGGAAGTATCGTGGTGATGGAGCCGCAGACTGGAAAAATTTTGGCGATGGCTGACTATCCGACTTTTGATCCGAACAATTATTCGCAAGTGAGCGATATGAGTTTCTATATGAATCCGGCCGTGAGCGCGGCCTATGAGTGCGGAAGTATTTTTAAGCCGATAACGATGGCGGCGGCGCTCGATAGCAATAAGATTGCGCCGGACACCACCTATACCGACACGGGCGCGGTCCATATCGATGGTTATACGATCAAAAACGCGCTTTTGAAAGCTTATGGCGTCCAGACAATGACGCAGGTTTTGGAAAAATCATTGAACACCGGAGCAATTTTTGCCGAAAAGCAAATCGGCAATAAAAATTTTCTTGACTATGTAAAACGTTTCGGATTCGGAGCAAAAACCGATATCGATCTTCCCGGAGAAAGTGCGGGAACGCTGGCCAATCTTGATAATGTGAACAGCAATATAAGTTTTTATACCGCTTCTTTCGGACAAGGAATTACGATGACGCCGATTCAGCTGACCGCGGCTTACAGCGCGATCGCCAACGACGGAGAATTGATGAAGCCGCAGATTGTAGATAAGATAATCCATTCGGACGGCAGCACGGAAACAATTCAGCCGGCGAAAGTGCGGCGGGTAATTTCACAAAGAGCCGCTCAGGAAGATACGCAGATGCTTCGTGCCGTGGTAACGGACGGAACGGGCAAGATGGCGGACGTCCCGGGTTATTTGGTGGCGGGAAAAACCGGAACAGCCCAGGTAGCCAGCACCGATTCGCGCGGCTACGCGGAAGGGATGACTATCGGATCGTTTGCGGGATTTGCGCCGATGGGCGATCCGAAATTCGTAATTCTGGTTGAGATCGTCAATCCGAAAGCGGTTGAATGGGCGGAATCCAGCGCGGCTCCGACCTTTGGCGAACTTATGAAATTTCTGCTAGACTACTACAATGTGCCGCCGACAGAAAATTTTACCGCGGCAGATCTGGCTCGGTTCAGCCAGCTTCACAATCTTCAAAATTATTTTCTGCAAAGCCAGAATTCCGACGGGACGGGCGACAATTCCAATAGCGTCACCGGCAGCGGCAACAATACAAGCGGCGCAACAACTTATAACAACAACGGAAATAATGAAAGCAATAAAAAGAGTAACTAAAAAACAAGCCTTTCTTATTAAATCGCTTCGGTTGATGGCAGTTTTGGTTTTGAAAAAATATAATCCAAAAATTATAAGCATAACCGGATCAGTCGGAAAAACTTCTGCTAAGGAAGCGATTTTTACCATTCTGCAAAACCGTTTTCGGGCGCGCAGAAGTGAAAAAAATTATAATAATGAAATAGGATTGCCGCTTACGATCATCGGAGCGGAAAGCGGAGACTCGTCTTTTTTTGGCTGGCTTGGAGTTTTTCTGAAATGGCTGGGCGTGATGGTTTGGCCGGTGGAATATCCGGAAATTCTTATTTTGGAAATGGGAGCGGACATGCCGGGCGACATCGCCTATCTTGCCGGTTTTGTTAAATCCAATGCGGGGATTATAACCGACATTTCCCAAAGCCATATTGAATTTTTCGGCAGCCTGGAAAATATTGCCAAAGAAAAAGGCGCGCTGGTTGTCGGATTGGAAGAATCCAGCCTGGCGGTTTTAAACGGCGACAATGCTTACGCGGAAAAAATGCGGGATAAAATAAAGGCTCGAACAATAACTTTTGGTTTTTCGGAAAAGGCCGATCTCCGAGCAACTGATATTAGTTTTAATTATTCGGAGAATGGCGGAAAAAATATCAAAGGCCTGAGCTTTAAATTGAACTACAAGGGCACGTCCATTCCGATGCGTCTTAATAATATTTTAGCGAAACACCAAATTTATGCCGCACTGGCGGCAGTAGCGGTCGGTTTGGAATTTGGACTGAATTTGGTTGAGATCGGATCAGCTTTGCAAAATTTTTCTCTTCCGTACGGCCGGATGAACCTGATTGCCGGAATAAAAAATTCTATGGTCATCGACGATACTTACAATGCTTCGCCCGTCGCGACGATTGCCGCTCTGGAAACCTTGGGACAAATTTCCGCACCAAGAAAAGTTGCCGTGCTGGGAGACATGCTGGAATTGGGAATTGAGACGGAAAAAAACCATCGATCGATCGGGGAAAAAATTTCCAAAGAAAAAATTGATATTTTTTTTGCGGCTGGCGCACGGATGAAATTTGCCGCGGCTGAACTTGAAAAATATAATTTTTCAAAAGAAAATATTTTTGCTTTTGAAAATCCGGCGGAAGCCGGAAAGAAGTTGAAAGAAATAATCAGAGAAGGCGATTTGATCTTAGTGAAGGGTTCGCAGGGAATGCGGATGGAAAAAGTAGTGGAAGAAATTATGGCCGAACCCTTGCAAGCTTCGGAGCTTTTGTGCCGGCAGTCTCCGGAATGGAAAAAAATTCCTTTCAAACAAGTTTGATATTTTGCGGTTTGGTTTTTTTAGCGGCTTCCAGCCGTTTTTTTGTTGCGCTTGACAAAATAAGCAAAAAGATGTATAATTGCGAGTTGGAAAATAAGGCTGAGTTAAATTGTAGTATATTACTTGCTATTTAAATTATTTTTAAAAGTTTAGGAGCTTTTGCAAAACTCCTAACGCAGCGGCCGGTCTTTAAAAACTTAAAAACTTCGTGATTTAGAAAGCGAGGTGGCGCATGACCACGCTGGAAAAGGCTACTTTATTTCTTGTGGTTGCAACTGCAAGAAGTGTCGAAGTTCCATTGGCTTTGTTGCTCGAAGCAGTGCGGCAGAATAACAAGCCTGGCGGGGAAGTGGAAAAAATAAAAAAAACTTCCGCAAACACTAATCGGGAGGTGTGCGATGGAAGCGGATAAAAAAAATATCATCGAAATGTGTTGGTTTGAAGGGGATTGCATCTTTTCAGCTCAATACGTTTGTGGAGGTGGGGGTCTTACCAGGTTTTCAAAGCTTAAAGACACCACGATCCTCAGAAAAAAATGCTCTTCTCCGCAAGAAGCGGAAAACGAGTGTAGAAAAATAATGCAGGGCGAAATGAACCATGCATACTAAAAAAGGAGGCTGAATGAAAGAAGATAATCAGTAAAGCCTCGCGGACGATTCATCCACGAGGCTTTTAATCTTGATAAATTCAGCAAATGCTGGTAAATTATTAAATAGTTTCGCCGCCATCGTCTAGTGGTCCAGGACGTCAGATTCTCATTCTGAAGATCGCGGGTTCGACTCCCGCTGGCGGTACGATATCAAAACAAGGCTTTTGAAGTCTTGTTTTTTTATATTTTGTTTTATTTTTTAACTTAAACATAAAATTTTTCGATAATTGTAATAATAATTGCGGAGCTGTAGTACATTAAAAATCAAAGCTCTCTTGCCAAAGGAGGTGGTTCGCATGGCGTTGTGGCTATGGTTTTCGATACTGCTTGCCGTTCTGTTTGTTTATTGGATTTTTCATCTTGAGCGCAAAAAAATGGAAAGCCGGTTGCGGCGCTCCTGTGAGTTGACCAAGGCCATCATTGACAACATGCACGAATCCCTGTCGCTTATTGATGTCAGAACTTTCAAAATAATCGCGGTCAACAAAACTTTTTTGAATGAATATGGCTATTCCGATGAATCCGAAGTGCTGGGCAGAAGTTGTTATGAAATAACCCACCGCCGGACCGAGGTCTGTGCGCCTCCGGATGATCTGTGCCCCCTAATAGAAACTGTGACTTCCGGCGAACATTTTACTGTTGAACACATACACTACTGCAAGGGAGGAGAAAAAATTTACGCAGAAATTTTTACTGCTCCCATCAGAGATGAAAATGGAAACATAGTGCAAGTGGTGCACGTCCAAAGGAACATTACTGAACGCAAGTTGATGGAAGAAAAAATTAAGTATCAAGCCTATCATGACCCGTTAACCGACTTGCCCAACAGGCGTTTTTTTGAAGAAATTATTTCCGTGGAAATTGCCAAGGCGCATCGCAATAAAGAAAGGGTTGCGATACTTTGTCTCGATCTCGATCGATTTAAAGAAATTAACGACACGATGGGTCATGAGGCCGGCGACATTCTGCTCAAGCAAGTGTCAAAAAGACTTAAGGCTTGTCTTAGGGAATCCGACATAATTGCCCGGATGGGCGGAGATGAATTCAGTGTGCTTCTTGCTGACATCGGCCGAGCGGAAGATGCCGCGTCGATTGCCCGAAAGATCGTTCGTTCGTTCGAACAGCCGTATCAAATCGGCGACGATGCCATTTCGATAACAACTAGCGTCGGTATTTGCATATATCCCGACAACAGCACGGCTATCGGCGAGCTCTTGCATTGCGCAGACATAGCAATGTATCAAGCCAAAAAAATGGGTAGAAACAACTACCAATTTTGCAACAAGTAGCAAATGTGGGGCGAGTCGCCATGACCTGCCCCTTTTTCATTGATCGGATGAAGATTAGTGGAGTTCGGAAGTGTTTGCCAAAGGGCTTTTTTTTATATAGAATAGCAAAAGCGTACAAAATAAGCTTAAATATGAGCGATTTAAAAGTGGAGAAGACTCTGGCAAGTTTTAAAGCAAAACTTGATAAGGAAATTGAAAAATATTTCGATATAGTCATCAAGGAAACGGTTCAGCGCGACGCTTTGATGGCGGATGCGGTTAAATATGTAAAGCAAACGGTGCTGGCGGGCGGAAAAAGATTGCGTCCAGCTTTTATGTATTACGGATATTTGGCGGCGGGCGGGGAAGAAAAGGAAAAAATTCTGCGGACTTCGGTGAGCATCGAACTGGTGCACACCTTTTTGCTGATCCATGATGACATTATCGATCGCGACAAAAAACGCCACGGGATGGACACGGTGAATTTTCGCTACGAAAAAATCGGAAAGAAATTTTTTAAGAAAAATGATTTTGAACATTTTGGAAATTCAATGGCGCTGATCATCGGGGACATGATTGGGGCGTTGGGCAACCAAATTATTTTTGATTCGCAATTTGAAGCAAAGGATATTATGCGCGCGCTTTCCAAACTGCAATCGATTATTTCCCTGACCGTGATCGGACAAGCGCAAGACATCTACATCGGCTATCGCAACCGGGCAAGGGAAGATCAGGTGTTGGAAATGTACGGAAACAAAACGGCAAAATATACGATTGAGGGGCCATTGCAGCTGGGAGCGATTTTGGGCGGAGCGGATCGGGAAATTATGGATGGTTTAAGTTCCTACGCGTTGCCGCTGGGAATTGCTTTCCAAATTCAGGATGACATTTTGGGAATTTTCGGGTCGGAGAAAAAAATAGGGAAACGCGTCGGGGCTGACATTGCCGAAGGCAAACAAACTTTGCTTATCGTGAAGGCCAAAGAAAAAGCCGGCCCGCCGCAAAAGAAAAAACTGGAAAACATTTTGGGAAAGAAAGATTTGACGGCGCAGAATATTTCCGACTTCAGAAAAGTCATAAAAGACACGGGCGCTTTGGATTATGCGCGCGCGATGGCACAAAGATTGGTAGCCGAAGCCAAGGAAGCGGCGGAAAAGTTAAACATTCGCGCGGAAGCCAAAGAATTTTTAGTAGGCGTGGCGGACTATATGGCCAACCGGGAAATTTAAATTATTAAAATTTATTTTTTATGATAAAAAGGCGCAAAAGCAAAAAAATAAAAGTCGGAAACATTTTTATCGGCGGCAATGCTCCGATTGTTGTTCAATCGATGTGCAACACCGATACGCGCGACGTGAAAACGACCGTGGCGCAAATCAAGGAATTGCAAAAAGCGGGCTGCGAATTGATCCGGCTGGCGGTGCCGGACATGGCGGCGGCCAAGGCGCTGGGAAAAATCAAAAAGAAAATTTCCATTCCATTGGCGGCGGACATTCATTTTTCTTTCGACTTGGCGTTGGAAGCGATCAAGCAAGGCGTCGATAAATTGCGCATCAATCCGGGAAACATCGGCTCGGAAGAAAATATTCGCAAAGTGGTTCTGGCGGCCAAGGAAAAAAATATTCCCATTCGGATCGGAGTCAATGCCGGATCGTTGGAAAAAGACATCCTGGAAAAATACAAAGGGAAAGTTACGGCACAGGGCATGGTTGATTCGGCCATGCGGCATGTTAAAATTTTAGAAAAATATAAATTTAAAAATATTTTAATTTCCCTGAAGGCATCCGACATTGAAAGGACTGCGGAGGCCTATCGGATCCTTTCCGAAAAAGTCGATTATCCGTTGCATATTGGCGTGACGGAAGCCGGCACGGTTTTTCGAGGGACTGTAATGTCGTCGATCGGTCTGGGAATTCTGCTTTATGAAGGAATCGGCGATACGATGCGCGTTTCTTTGACGGCCGATCCGGTCGAAGAAGTGCGAGTGGCGTGGGAAATTTTGAAATCGCTGGGACTGCGGAGGCGCGGCATCACTGTGACGAGCTGCCCGACTTGCGGACGGACGGAAATAGATCTGATCGAACTGGCGAAAAAAGTGGAAGCGGAATTAGCTAAAATCGACAAAAATATGCACGTGGCGGTGATGGGTTGTGTTGTGAATGGTCCGGGTGAATCCAGGGAAGCTGACCTGGCGATTATCGGAGGAAAAAAAGTCGGACTGATAACGAAAAAAGGGGAGATTATCAAGAAAGTCGATGAAACCAAACTCCTTCAAGAATTTATCAAAGAAGTAAAAAAGTATTAATGATAAAGACCCCTGCTTTCCGGTTGCTCTTTCGCTGAATTTGGGGTAACATTCACTTATATGGAAAAAGATTTAATTGTGCCCGGACACGTGGCTATAATTCCGGACGGCAATCGCCGCTGGGCCCGGAAAAAAAATCTAAAACCGTGGGAAGGACATGAAAAAGGAGCGCAAAACCTGGAAGGAATTGTGGAAACCGCGTTGAATAAGGGTGTTCGTTGCTTGTCTTTTTGGGGCTCGTCAATGGACAATCTGACCAAGCGGCCGTTGGAAGAAAAACGGGCGCTTTTGGACATCTACAGCCGGTACTTCAAAAAACTTATGGAAAGCAAAGAGATAGTTAAAAATGAAGTCAAAGTGAATGTTATCGGAAGATGGGAAGAGCAGTTTCCGGAAAGATTGAAAAAAGTCATATATGATGTCATCGGCAAAACCAAGCATTATAAAAAAAGATTGCTCAATTTTATGCTGGCCTACAACGGCGATGATGATATGATTCAGGCGATTCAAAGCATTCACGACAAATATGGAGCGGGCGCGAAAGTCACGCCGGAACTGATCAAGGAAAATTTGATGACCAAAGATCTTCCGCTGGTGGATTTTGTCATCCGAACCGGCGGCGAGCCGCATCTCAGCAACGGTTTTATGATGTGGGACACGGCCAATTCGCAATTGTATTTCTATGACGGCAACTTTCCTGATTTTGACGAAAAGAAATTCGAGGAGGCGATCGAGGATTATTCCCGCCGGCAAAGAAGGTTTGGTAAATAGAATTTTATAATTTATAATCACATGCGAAAATTTGCTTTATTTCTTTTAATATCGTTGCTGCTGCCAGTTTCGGTTTTGGCGCAGACTGTTTCTTCTAATCAAGCCGCCAAAAAGAAGGCAGTCTATTTTTACAGCGAAACTTGTTCGCATTGCGCCAAGGTCAACCAGTATTTTCAGGACAACGGCATTTATGACAAATACGATATCCAGAAAAGGGAAGTGGGCAATCCGGACAATTTGAAAGCGCTCAACCAGTTTTTCGATGCGTTCGGAGTGAAGCCGGAAAATCGCGGCTATCCCGTGGTTTTTTTTGGCAATCAAGAACTTTTGGGAGACCAACCCATCATCAATAATTTTGTCAAAGAAATTAACCAGGTGAACGCTTCCAGTTTTCCTACGCCCCAAAGCATCCGGCTGGCGCTGGCGCAAGAAAAATCGGCGCCAAAAATCCAGTCGCCGCGCTCGCTTTCTTCGGTGCCATTGCCATTGTTGATGTTGGCCGCCCTTGCCGACGCGCTCAATCCTTGTGCTTTGGCGGTTCTGATACTTCTTTTGGCGACGGTTATTGCGTCGGGCGGAAAGAGGCGCGCCCTTCTTTCGGGACTAGCTTTTTCTTTTGCGGTATTTAGTTCCTATTTCATGATGGGACTCGGTTTGTACAAAGCGATCACGGTTTTCAGTCTGCCGCACTATTTTTCCTTGGCGGTGGCGATTCTTGCGATCTTGATCGGTTTGGCCAATCTGAAGGACGTTGTGTGGTATGGAAAAGTTTTTATCATGGAGGTTCCTCGCAGCTGGAGGCCGAATATGCAGGGCATACTCAAAAAGGTTACCGGTCCGATCGGCGCGTTAGGCGCGGGTTATCTCGTCAGTCTGTTTTTGGTACCGTGCGCCAGCGGTCCGTATCTGGTGCTTTTGGGAAAGTTGGCCCAAAGAGTGGATGTTGCCAGGACTATCCCGCTGCTCATTGTCTATAATTTAATTTTCGTTTTGCCGATGATAATAATAACCCTGGCCATGTATTTCGGATCGACCAAAATTGGCAAGCTGGAACATTGGAGAAAAAACCATCTGCGGACGCTTCACGCCGTCACGGCCGGCATCATGCTGTTTCTTGGACTCTATCTTTTGTATTATTCAAAATAAAAATAATAAATTAAAATAAAAAAATATGGCAATGGAATTTACCGATCAAAACTTTGATCAAGAAGTTCTAAAAAGTGACAAACCGGTGTTTGTGGATTTTTGGGCGCCCTGGTGCGGACCATGTTTAATGATGGGACCGATTGTGGAGGAGTTGGCACAGGAAATGGGGGACAAGGTGAAAATCGGAAAAATAAATGTCGATGAAAATTCGGAAACGGCTTCCAAATTCGGCATTATGTCCATTCCGACGATGAAAATTTTTAAAGAAGGAAAAATCGTGAAGGAATTTATCGGTGTGCAGGCAAAAGAAAGTTTGAAGGAGGAATTGAATAAAATTTAATTACTTGTAAATGAATCAAGGAAGTTTAATTAAAATTTTCGAAGGCAAACATGTGAGTTTTTTTCCTATTTATTTGATGGATATGGCTGCCACCTCATCTGTGAGAAAACTTTTGGGAAAAAGTTGCGATCAGGTTGTTTGTTTTTATGACAAGACTAATATGATAATGTATGCAAATGAAAAGTCTTGGAAGAATATTTCTGACATTGCACAAAGCAAATTGATTAATGATAATAATTTTTATCGCAAAATAAAAAAAGGGATGATAGAGCGTTGCCAAGGGTTGGAAAAATTTTCTGACAGTTTATTAAAAATTGATCCTAAAAAATTATCAAACAAGCAACTTGTAAGCTATTATGATAAATTTGAAAAAATAACGATTGACTTAAGAGCGTACGCGTGGATTCCCAACCTTGTCGATATGGGGAGTGTTTCTATTTTTGATATCGCGGAGAAAAAAATAAAAGAACGGATCGGAGAAGAACCAAGAATAAAAGAATATATGAGCGTGTTAACTACACCGGAGGAAAAAACTAAACAAAGGGAACACGAGCTTGAATTATATAAAATTCAATCGGTTATCCAGAATAAAAGAATTAAAAATTGGAAAAAAACAAGCAAATAGCTAGCCTTCTAGAAAATCATCTTAAAAAATTCGGATGGTTGGCATATTATTACATTGGACCCGCATGGAGCAAACAGGATATAACTGAAATTTTAGAAAATAATTTAAAAATAATTAAGGATCCTGTCTTAAAAATCAAAGAAATAAGGGCGTATAAAAAAGAGATAGAACAAAAGAAAAAGAAATTGCAAAAAAGGTTAAGACTGGATAATAATGTTATTTCTTTGTTAAATAAAATAGGTGTGATGATTTTTTTGAAAGGCTATCGGAAAGAATTCTTAATCTATTCTAATTATTGTTTCGAACCTATTTTAAAAGAAATATCAAATCGACTCTGTTTTTCTTTGGAACAAACAAGATTCATAACTAAAGATGAAATAAGAATATATTTGACGGATCCTAGAAAGCTCACTAGAAAAATGCGAAATAATATAGAGACACGTTTTAGTGAGGGGTGCATTTCTGTAGTAGAATCTGATGCAGTGAGTATTATAAGGATTGGAGATAGTAAAAAATATTCAAAATTTATTAAACCCGAAATCGAAACAGTAACAAAGGTGATAAAAGGCAATTGTGCGTATGCCGGAAGGGTCACTGGTATTGCTCGAATCATAAATTCGAGAAATGAAATAGGAAAAATTAAGAAGGGTGAAATTTTGGTAAGTCGAGCTACCAACCCGGATTTGATAATCGCTATGCAAAGAGCTGCAGCTATAGTAACCGATGAGGGTGGCATAACTTCTCATGCAGCGATTGTTTCCAGGGAAATGAAAAAACCCTGTGTGATAGGCACAAAAATTGCTACCAAGATCATTTTGGATGGCGATATGCTAGAGATAGATGCAGGAAAAGGAGAGGTTATAAAAGTTGAAAAATAATATGGAACTATCTAGCAAATATCTAAAGATTTGGAAAAGGTGCAGACCGCTTTTGAAGAAAGGAAGATTGGGAGATTTTGAACACGCGGAAGAGGTTATTAAAGTAATTTTGAATTACAAAGGAAAACTTAAGCTAGATTATGAAATTTTAATCCCAGTAGCCATGATGCATGATATTGGACATTCTGCAATTTTGCCGGAACATTTTAAATATGTCACCGGACCTGAAAAGATTACCAATGGAAAGCTGGTGCATATGCTTACAGGTGCCAAGATTGCCGATGATATCTTGAAGTCGGTTGGCTACGAAAATAAGAAGAGAAAAGAAATTGTTGACATGATTAGCGTACACGATTATGATCAGCTAAAAACCGGCGAGGATCTTAAAAAAATTTACAACACTGAAAATAAGAGAATTTTTCACGATATAGATTCTTTAGATAGATATAATGAAAAAAGAATAAAAAATATAAAAAAAATTTACCCAAATGAAAAAGAGTTGCTAACAGTTTTAAAAAATATGCTAAAATTATTTTTTTATAAGGAGTTTAAGGAAATTGCAAAGGAGTGGATAGACAAAAAATATTCATCAGAAAATGGAAATTAAAACTTTAATTAATCCAAAAAAAGAACTTTTTCGTTGGGGACCTTCTGATGGTCGTCCGATTTTCCCAGATTATTGGTTTGGAGGATTTTTTGAATTTGCCAAATATTTTTCTCCGGGTTGGCCGGCTGCTCTAGTCTTTTATGCCAAAGAAATGGCAACCGTTATTGTTGATTATGAAGAGCTCCGTTTTCATGGCGAAGCTCTTTTTAAAAAGCATATTTTGGATGATAAGTTATTTAAATTGAATTATGCGAAGTGGGAAAAGCTTATAAAAAATTTCGAAGCTTCGGCGGAAAAAATCTCGAAAACCGATCTGAAATTACTATCTGACAAAGAATTTTTTCAATTATTTCAAAATTGGAATAGTTTGGCTGGGAAAGAATTTTGGAATATCGGATCTTTGCCGGAAGTTGCGAATTGGGGAGGGGAAAAAATATTGAGTGATATTTTACAAAAATTTTTAAAAGAAGAAGATTTTCATTACGCATTGGAAAGGCTTTCGGCTCCGGAGGATTTTTCTTTCTATCAAAAAGAAGAAATAGACCTGTTATCTCTGAAAAATATAAAACATAAAAAATCCTTGGAAGAAAAACTGAAATCGCATCAGCAAAAATATTTCTGGATGCTGAACAGTTATCATAACACAAGAATATTACCGGTCAGTTATTTTAGAAAAAGATTGGGTGTCATTTCTATGAAAGATGCTAAAAGAAAAATTGAGGAAATAGAAAAAATAAAAAAAGAAGCGATTATTCACAAGAAAAAAGTTATTCGGGAATTTAATTTGCCGTATGAAACTTTAAAAATAAGTCAAAGGTTATCTTTTTGTATTTGGTGGCAGGATTTTAGAAAGTCTTATATTTTTAAAAATAATTATATTGTTGACTTATTCTTGAAAGAAATTTCAAGGCGGTTCGAATTGGATTTTGACGATCTTCATTTTTATGTTATAGCGGAATTGGAAGATTTGGTTATGAAGAATAAAAAGTTAAGCGGAAGTGAAATAGAATCAAGAAAGGATGATTTTGTCGCCGCATATCGTCCGCCGGAAGAAATAAGATATGTTTCGGGATCGAAGGCGAAGAAAATAGCCACTCCTTATTTAAACAATAAGATAAAAAAAGATATTAAAGAAATCAAGGGATTGGTTGTGAATCGCGGAGTGGTCAAGGGTCGGGTTAGAATCATTATCGGATCAAAAAATATGGATAAAATAAAAAATGGAGAAGTGCTTGTAACCACAATGACCACGCCTGACTTTATTGTAGCACTCAAAAAATCTTGTGCCGTTGTTACAGATGAGGGCGGTATGACTTGTCATGCAGCAATAGTTTCCAGAGAGCTTGGAATTCCGGGAATAGTCGGAACAAAAATTGCCACTAAAGTTTTAAAAGACGGCGATACTGTGGAGGTAGATGCCAATAAAGGAATAATTAAAATTTTAAATAAATGAACAGAAAAGAAGTCGTAACCTATCTAAAAGAGAATGAGTTGGATATACAGCGAGCTCACGCTTTTTTGTTTATTTGCGATCTGGCTTACGGCGCATATGCTAATTCCAATACTGTTCATAAAGTAAATTTTTCTCCAATTTTTTGCTATTTGGGATATGATAATTATGAGCCGCATTATCAATTCATAAGTAAGGACAATATTGATAAAATCGGATTAAAGATTTGGAATGACTATCTGAAAAATCCAAAATCTTTAGACCAAAAAATAAAAAATCATCAAAAAATTATCGATAAATTTGAAAATATTTGGAAGGGAATTAGTAATAAGAAAATCGAAGATTTCAGCAATAACGAAATCGTTGATTTGTATAAACAGCTAACTGAAACGGCATTCAAATGGTGGCAATATGCTTCTTTTGGAGAAGAAAAAGGCCATGTTATTGAAACTGTTATTGTTCCAAGATTTGCAAAACGGCATAAAATGGAAATTGAGTCAGCTAGAGAAATTGTTCATGAGTTGGCTCATCCTGAGAAAAAATCTGTATTCAGCAAAGAGAGGGAGGCTTTTTTTGAAATTGTCATAGAATATTCCAATAACAGAGAAATTAAAAATAAAATTAATAATTATTCATATAATTATTATTGGATAAAAACTGATTTTTGCCGAACGACGATAATTAATCAGGAGACCGTATTGAAAGATATTAAAAACGAATTAAAAAAACATTCTTTGGAAGAAATAGAGAAAGAATTAAAAAACTTGAAAAGTAGCGGAAAAGTGCATTTAAAAAAATACAAAGATTTGAAATTGTCTAGTGAAGATAAGAGAGATCTTTATTTTGCCAGCAAGGTCATATATTGGATTGACCAACGCAAAAAGGGAATGTTGGAACATTTGCACTACCTTTGGAATTTTTTTGAAGCTATTTGCAGAAAATTTGATATTGATTATGAATATTTGAATATGTGCACGGTAGTTGAAATTGAAAATTTTATTCGAACCGGAAAAAGAATAGAGGAAAAAGAAATCCGATCGAGGAGAAAAGGAGTTTTCCTTGATTTTGAAAGAAAGAAAAAACCGGTAGTGTTTTTTGGAAAAGATGCTAAGGAAATATTGAAAGCTGCTACAGAAATAAAAAATAGAGATTTAAAAGGAATGGTTGCCAGTAAAGGAATGGAACAAAAAATTATTGGACGTGCAAAAGTTGTAATGAATACAAAAAAAGACTTTTTTAAGAATGGAGAGATTTTGGTGACTTCAATGACTCGTCCGGAATGGGTTCCTTTGATGAGAATTGCCAAGGCCATAATTACTGATGAGGGAGGAATTGCTTGTCATGCAGCCATTGTATCGCGCGAAATGGGAAAGCCGTGTATAATTGGTACCAAAACCGCTACTCAATTAATAAAAGATGGAGATCTGGTTGAGTTAGATGTAAATAAGGGAACTGTTAAAGTTGTTAAATAAAAATGAAAAAAATAAACCTGAAAAATTTAGCCAAAGAAAAGTGGAATATCGAACATTATGACGGTTGTCCGGCTTTTACGGAAATGACCGCTCACGGTTTCACCAAAAAATTATACAATAGTACGATCCCGGTTTATAAAAAGAATCTTTGCTATTATAAGGAGTCGGAGGGCGACTGGATGTCTCTATATTCAGATCATCAATTAATAGGTGCTGCTATAGTAAAAATTTTTTTAAAAAATGAAAAAGTCATCACCAATCTGCACAGAAGCTGGTTGGAAAATTTTGATTCAATGATGGCCAAATTTTACGATCGGTACGAAGCTGATATCTCCGGTTTGGATAATGAAGTTTTGATTGGTTGGGCTGAAGAAATTTATAAATATTACCGCAAAATTTCTATGCCCGGGTTTCTTGATGGTTTTATGTTTTATGCTGACAAAAGATTTGATGGTTTGATCAAAGATTTTTGTGAAAAAAACAAAATTAATAACTATCCTGAAATATTTTCTGTTCTGAGCGCACCAGTCAATCCTTCTTTTATAAACGAAGAAATAACCGATTTGAAAAAGTTGAAGAGCAAGAAAGGAAAAGATCTTGAAACGGCATTGAAGTTTCATATTTTAAAATATGCCTGGATAAAATCAAGCTATGCCGGATACAAAAAATACACCCGACATGATGCAAAAAAAGAACTTGCAAAAATCAAAACCGAAAAAAACAAGGAATAATATTTTAAAAAGCAATAAAGAAGCCAAAGAAAAATTATTTAAAAAATATAAATTTAATCCGGAAATCAAAGCAATTTCCAAGCTTACGGAAATATTTGTAAAATGGCAGGATCAGAGAAAGATATACACTTTAACCTTTGTGACTTTGCAATCAAAAATTTTAGCGGAAATTTCAAAACGCACTGGAATTAGTTATAATATATTGCGTTATATAAATTCCAAAGAAATAAAAGGTATTCTGGAAGGGAAATTTAATATAGCAGACTTGGAAGAAAGAAAAAAATCATCTCTATTTGTATATCGAAATGGTGAAATAGTTAGCATCATTTCTGGATATGAATCTGAAAAATTTACCAGGAAAGTTTCCCATATCGAAACGGGCAATGTTAAGGAAATAAAAGGCATGGTGGCATCGCTTGGAATTGCGAAAGGGAGAATAAAAATTATCATGTCGGCGAAAAATATTGATAAAGTGAAGGAGGGCGATATTTTGGTTGCGCCCATGACTCGGCCGGAACATCTTCTTGGAATGAAAAAAGCAGCTGCCATTGTTACTGATGACGGAGGCATTACTTGTCACGCAGCGATTGTCTCGCGGGAATTTGGTGAGCCAGGTATAATTGGAACAAGGGTTGCTACCAAAGTTTTAAAAGACGGTGATTTAGTGGAAGTTGATGCTAATAAAGGGATCGTAAAAATTCTAAAGAAAAATTAAAAATGAAAATATCTGGTAAAGTCATTAAGGGTAAAGCAAGAGGCAGGGAACTGGGATTTCCAACGGCCAATGTAGAACTGAAGGAAGATATTGCTAGTGGAATTTATGGAGGAAGTGTGATTGTTGAAGGAAAAGAATATGCGGCAGCTATATTTGTTTTCCAAAATCTTTTAGAAGCTTATTTATTTAATTTTAACCAGGATATTTACGGCATGGAAATACGGATAGAGCTCGGTCAAAAAATCAGAGATGTCATGAAATTTGAAAGCGAGGAAAAACTAAAAGAACAAATTGCTAAAGATATTAAAAAAATTTCAAATTTAAAATTTTAAGTTTCAAATTACAAAATGTTTACAGGAATTATTCAAAAAGTTTCAGCGGTGGAAAAAATATCCGAAAAAAAAGGGAGTTTTTTTGTGTCTATAAAAATTCCCAAAGGTTGGAAAGTTTGGAAAGGTGAAAGCATTGCCATAAATGGGGTCTGTTCGACTGTTAAAAATTTTTCCAAAAGCATTTTTGAAGTTGAATATATGCCGGAAACAATTAAAAAAACTACTGCAGGCAATTTTCAAAAAGGAACAGCGGTTAATTTAGAAAAAAGTTTGAAAATGAGCGATCTTCTAGATGGGCACATTGTGCAAGGTCATGTGGATACGACCGGAGAGGTAATTGAAATCCAAAAGGTGAAGGAATCTGAGATTATTAAAATTAAAATTTCGAAAGAGTTTATGAAGTTTGTGGCGGAAAAAGGATCAATTGCAATTGACGGCATTAGTCTCACCGTTGTTGATACTGGCAAAGATTGGTTTACGGTTTCTCTAGTGAGTTATACTTTGGATAATACCAATTTGGGAAAAATTTCTGTTGGAAATTATGTCAATATCGAAACAGACGTTTTGGCGAAATATTTAAATAAGTTATTAAGAACAAAATAATGCAAAGAAAAAATAACCAAAAAAAAGAAACAATCGACGGGAGCAAATTGAAAATCGGAATCGTGGTTTCAAAATTTAATTCCGACATCACCGGAGGGATGCTTCAGGGCACGATGGATGTTCTGGAAAAAAATAAAGTTAAAAAATCCAACATCAAAACAGTTTGGGTTCCAGGCGCTTTTGAAATTCCATTGGCTTGTCAAAAAGCAGCTAAAACCAAAAAGTTTGATGCACTGATTGCTTTAGGTTGCGTAATCAAGGGTGGCACTGATCATTACTATTTTGTATCTAATGAAGCCGCGCGGGGAATTATGGATGTAATGCTGAAATATGATATTCCAATCGGATTTGGAGTGATAACAACAAATAATCTCAAACAAGCCCAAGACCGGTCGCGAGGGAAAAATAACAAAGGGGCAGAAGCGACTCAGGCGGTTTTGGAAATGATATCGGAAAAAATTTAATCATGCCAAAAATTCATCTGACAAAAGAATATGAACGGGACCTTAGCTTAATACTGGAAGGATTTTGGGCGCAAGGACTGGTTAAGTTCATAAAATCTAAAAATAAGAAACTGAATCAGTCAGCCGACGAAGGCGGTATAACTTGTCATGCGGCAATTGTCTCGCGCGAACTAAAAAAGCCATGTATAATTGGAACAAGGATTGCCACTAAAGTTTTGAAAGATGGTGATTTGGTTGAAGTGGATGCAAATAAGGGGATTGTGAAGATTTTAAAAAGTTATAATAATTAAAATTAAAAATATGAAAAATCCATTTGAAAGAATTGAGCAAAAGGAATCGGGAGAGTTTGGAAACAATGTAGAAATAGATGTGGAACTTGCTCGTCATGGCGAGAAAGGTTCTTTTAATGCATCAAGGATAGCTAATCCTGAAAAAGTTGTCGAATTAGCAAAGGGTAAGGATTTGAGCGGGTATGATGTTGTTGCGGTAAGAACTACTCCGATCGAACGCGCTGTTCATACAGGAATGAAAATAGAAGAAGGTTTTGAAAGTAATGACACTTTTGTTATGGACGACGAAAAGAAAAAAGTCAATTTGCGAGTCAGGGATCTGCCAACGGGAGTTATCAGTAAAGAAGGTGTGATCGTGAAAAAAATAATGAATGAATCAAGTGAATCAAAAGATGTTAATTTAATATCTCCGCAAATACGACAAGCATATAAAGAGGCTACTGAAAAAAGTGCCAGCTCGTCATTGAAAAAAGAAAACGCGGGAGTTGCATTGTGGATAAAATATTTGATGGACGATCTCGATTATTTGAAAAAAATCATTGATAAAACTGATGGATCAAAAGAAAATTCTGATAAGGAAGAATCTATCATTAAAAATTTTAAAGACAAACAAGTGAAGGAAGACGGAATCTCTGTTTTGGAAGTTGTATTAAGAATGACAGAACATTTTAAAAAATATGTTGAAGCTTCAAACAGGTTAAAAAATGATTCTAAGGTATTTGTATATGACGTCAATCATGCCGGATTTATCGAACCTTTTCTCGTTTATTTGTTGCAAGATCAAATTGAGGAAGATCCGGTTTGTTCTGACGGGTCAGATATTTTGGAAAAAATGGGAGGAGCTTTTGAGCCCAATGAGGCAGTCAACATTTCAATCAAAAGAAAAGAAAAAAATGGCAAAGTTTCAATAAAATTTCGTTTAAGAGGAAAAGAATATGATTTGGATGTTGAACCAGATAAAAATATATTTACGAAAAGCGGTAATTTGCTAAAAGAAATAACGATAGCAGACGTTATTTCCGGAAAAAGAAATGGAGGAAATTAAGTTTTTAAGATCGATTTCCAGGAGTGAGGTAGCACTTTTTGGCGGGAAAGGTTCTTCTCTTGGTGAGCTTAAGGGCATAAAAAATGTTAATGTCCCGGAAGGCTTTGTTTTGAGTACGGAAATTGATTTAAAAAATTTAGAAGAATTTTCCAATGAAATTTTAAATAATTTTGATAAGCTAAAAATAAAAACCGTAGCTGTAAGAAGTAGTGCAACAAAAGAAGATGCGTTTGATACGAGCTTTGCAGGGCAGTTTGATACATTTTTGAATGTGACGAGAGATAAGCTGATTGAAAAAATATCAGAATGTTACAATTCATTAAATAGTGAAAGAATAATTAATTATTGTAAAGGAAAACATGTGAACCCAGAGGAAATAAAAATAGCAGTGGTCGTCCAAAAAATGATACAATCGGAAATTTCAGGTATTGCTTTCTCCAATAATCCAATAAACAAAAATGCAAACGAGATTATGGTCGAAGCGGGTTTTGGTCTTGGGGAATATATGGTTTCAGGAATTATTACTCCGGACAAATATATTTTCGACAAAAAGAGTAAAAAAATAATTGATAAAAAAATCAACTACCAAGAATTTAAATTATGTTTTAATGAGGATAGGCTTGAAAATGAAAGATTGGAAGTATCTTTAGAAAAGAGGAATGCACAGAAATTGCCAACAAAATATTTCCTATCTTTATTAGAGAATATTTTGGACATCGAAGCGCATTACGGTAGGCCTATGGATATAGAATGGGCCATCGAAGGAGGTATAATTTACATAACTCAAGCAAGACCGATAACCACTTTATTTTTATAAAATGTCGCAACAAAACCCTATTCCGAAAAAATTAAACTGGAAATTGATGTATGAAGGTCCCAATCTCGGTCACCTATTGGCATATCAGCTTTTTATCCGTCCGTTCTTAAGGGGAAGGAGTTTGATGGATAAGATTACCGGCTTTAAATATGACTATTATCTTTGGTATAGTGATTCGACTGAAATTGGAGGGATCCACGGGGGTTATTATGTTGATAAGGATATGGCAAGGGCTACTGAACATGGAAAGAAAATTTTTTTTGATGAAGAGTGGTTAGCCAGATGGTATTCAATGATAGACAATGATTGTAAAGAAGTTGAAAAAATAATGGAAAGATATAAATTGGAGGATAAGATTGATAGCTTTTCTAAAAACGAAATTATTTCTTTAATACCTTCATTAATAGATATTGAATATAGGCTGGCATCTTTCATGCGATGTAGTCAACCACAATTAACCGATGCTTTAAAAAACCAGCTTTATAGCGAGATCAGAAAAATATTAAAAGATGAAAGGTTAGTTGAAGAAGTATTTGTAGCTTTAACGATTCCAGAAGAAAAGTCTTTCTTTACTCATGAAGAATTGGCTTGGTTAGAAATAGTCATAGAAGCGAAAAATATTATCCATGAGAAAGATATTAATTATCTGTCACAAGGATTGCTTTCTGATAATTACAATGAGATTTTAGTTTTACTAAAAGAACATTATCGAAGGTACAGACTGATTCCGGCGAGTGATAGGACCCCCGCATGGGACATTGATCACTTTATTTTTTTATTAAAAACCAGCCTCAAAAATGATATTGATTACAAGAGAAAAAGGCAAGATATTTTAAATCAATATGAAAATGCCGTTAAAACAAAGAAAGAGATCATTGAAAGGTATGGATTTTCTGAAGAAGTCTTGGGGCTTGCTCAAAAAATTTCTAAAGTAGGTTTTTATAGGTTTAAATCAGGATTTTTTTGGAGGTGGATAGGTTATTATCTTGTTTTAATTTTAAAAAAATATTCAGAAGAGCTTGCTCTGTCATATGAAGAGATATCGAGTATGACAAAGGACGAATTGATCAGTGCCTTGGAAGGGAAAATGATCGTGGAAAAAGAGGAGTTGGCAAGGAGAGCTGAAGCCGAATTATATTTACATTACGAAGGTAAAGATTATATTTGGTGGGGCAAGGAAGCGCTAGAAAAAAAAGCTGAAATTTTAGGCGCCGTAGATTACGATAAACTAAAAGAAATGAAGGGGGAAATTGGAAACACGGGATTCGTTAGGGGAAAGGCCTTTGTATTTTATTGGAGCGATGATGTTTCTAAAAAAGTTCATGAAATGCCGGAGGGAAGTATTTTGGTTGCGCCTCAAACTCATCCTACATATATGCCTGCTATTAGGTTGTGCAAGGCTCTGGTTTGTGATGAAGGTGGCGTTACCGGACATGCTGCTATAGTTTCTCGTGAATTGAATAAGCCTTGTGTCATTGGACTACACATTGCGACTAAGGCAATAAAAACCGGCGATTTGGTTGAGGTGGATGCGAATAAGGGGGTTGTGAAGATATTAAAATAAGTAAAACATGAAACCAAATTTTCAAAAATTATTATCACGAAAGCACGCTGTTTTGACAGATGATATTTTAATCAGGTCTTGGAATGACGAAAAGAGATTTAAAAAAATTGCTAAATTTAATGACTATGTTAAAAATTTAGAAATTATTGATGGTGATTTTTATTTTGATATGAATTGGATGGAAGCTGTTGCTAAAAAGTATCAAAACAAACCGCTTAATTTTTTCTGGGATTTTACCAAGAATGGATATGTTAATGGAGAAAAGTTAATAAGTTTTTCGCGAAAATTAAAAATTAATAAAACTAATCTTAGTAAGCTTGAAAATGATTTTTGGATTAGCGTAGAGCTTCTGAAGAATTTATTAGTTTTTTTACCACAAACACACCCATTAGCAAAATCTATTGAAGATAAACTGATTGATATTTTAAAGAAAAAGGGGATTGAAGAAAGCGAAATGAATGGTATTCTTATAAATATTTCCAAGCCTGAAAAAATGAATTCTCCTGTTTTGGAGGAAATTGATCTTAGAAGAATTAAAAATCATAATTATTCTGAAGTAGATTTAGATCAAGCTCTAAAAAAACATTTAAATAAATATTCTTTTTTAGGGTATAGGGAGCCGTTCTCGAAAGGTTATGATTTTAATTTTTTCAAAAAAAAGCTAGAGGAATTAGATTTGAACAATAAAAAATACGGAACAATAAAGAATAGATTTAAATTTGACAAAAAAGAAGAGGAGTTCATGAATTTAATGAAAGAATTCGTTTATTTTAGAAATTATCGAACAGAAAAGCTTTACGAAGCTCTATTTTACCTAGAGACTCTTTGGAATGAAATAGGCAAGAAATTTTTAGTAAAAGAAAATGACCTAGGATACTATCTTTTGAGTGAAATAAAAGATTTGTTTGAAAAAAATATAAAAGTTTCGAATAAAATTATAAAAGAAAGGAAATTGGGTCATGGTTTTTTGCTTCATGATAATAAAATTGAATTATTATTTGGAAAAAAATTAATTCAAAAAATAAATTCACTTAACATATCTGCAATTCACGATATTAAAGAATTGAAAGGAATGGTAGCTTGCAGCGGAAAAATTAAAGGTACGGTAAGGATTATTTTAAAGGCCAGTGAGCAAAGTAAGGTTTCAGAAGGAGATATTTTAATAACAACTATGACTACTCCTGACTTTATGCCATGCATGAAAAAAGCAGTGGCATTTGTAACGGACGAAGGGGGTATAACTTGTCATGCAGCAATTGTTGCGAGGGAATGGAATAAGCCCTGTATCATTGGAACTAAAATTGCAACGAAAATTTTGAAAGATGGTGATTTGGTCGAGGTTGATGCAAATAAAGGTATTGTGAAGATTTTAAAAAATTAAGTTTAAATTTGTATGCCTGAATTTATCAAAACATTCAAACAACTGACCTATAAAAACGTCGACATTGCGGGAGGAAAAGGTGCATCGCTTGGCGAAATGACCAAGGCGGGAATTCCGGTGCCGCCGGGTTTTGTTGTGCTGGCATCGGCTTTTGATAGATTTTTAGAAGAAACTGATTTAGATGTGGAAATAGAAGCTGTGATAAAAAAGGTAAAACCGGATAACATCAATTCAGTTGAGAAAGCTTCGGAGAAAATTAGAGATTTGATTTTGGACGCAAAATTTCCCAAAGATATTGCGCAGGAAATAACAAAAGAATTTTCAATTCTGAAAGCTCCTTTGGTAGCTGTTCGCTCATCTGCTACGGCAGAAGACTCGTCGGTGGCTTCTTGGGCCGGTGAATTGGAAACTTATTTGAATGTTACTAAGAAAAATTTATTGGAGTCGGTCAAACTCTGCTGGTCATCGCTTTTTACTCCCCGGGCAATTTTTTATCGGTTTGAGAAAAAACTGCATGATCAAAAAGTTTCTGTCGCTGTTGTTGTTCAAAAAATGGTCCAATCGGAAATTTCTGGAATTTCTTTTACAGCTCATCCGGTGACACGCGATCGGAAACAAATGGTAATTGAAGCAGGATATGGATTGGGAGAGGCGATTGTGGGCGGAAAAATAACCCCTGATACTTATATTGTTCGTAAGCAAGATAATTCTATTTTAGATAAAAATATTTCTCAGCAGGAAATGATGATTGTGAAGAATGGTGCGAAGGGTATTGTGGAAACTAAAGTTCCAATTTCAAAACAGGAAAAGCAGAAATTGACTGACACTCAAATTAAAGCTATGGCTAAGATTTGTTTAAATATCGAGAAGCATTACAAAAAACCGCAAGATATTGAGTGGGCATTGGAAAAAGGAAAATTTTATATTACTCAGTCTCGGCCTATCACAACTTTGTAAATAGTTATATAATTTATAGTGCAACAACTTAAAATTAAAAAACTATGGAAAACACAATTTATGATCTCATCATCGTCGGCGCCGGACCGTCCGGATTGGGCGCTTCAATTTATGCTTCGCGCTATAAGCTGGATCATCTTTTGATCGGCAATGAAATAGGCGGTCAGGTGACGGAAGCTGCTGAAATCGAAAACTGGGCGGGAGAAATTTCCATTCCCGGAAAAACTTTAATGGAGAAATTTCAGCACCATGCGCATCATTTGGGAGCGCAGATTGTTGAATCGGACGTGTCTTCAATATTAAAAAACGGCGATGTGTTTGAAGTGGTAGCTGGAAAAGACACTTATAAATCCAAGAGTATTATTTTGTCTTTGGGTATGAAGCCTCGCAAGATGAACATTCCTGGAGAAGATAAATTCATCGGCAAGGGAATTTCTTACTGCGCCACTTGTGACGCAATGTTTTTTCGTAACAAAGACGTAGTTGTCATCGGCGGCGGCGACGCGGCGGCGACTGCGGCCATTCATGTTTCGGAATTTGCTGAAAAAGTCTATCTTCTGTATCGTGAAACTTCCAATTGGGAGCCGTCCTGGGAAGATCAGATGAGGGCTAATTCAAAAATTGAAATACGTTGTTGCAAAAATATAAAAGAAATTAAAGGAGATCAGAAAGTGGCGGCAGTCGTGTATGAATCAATGGATGCGCCTAAAGACGAGACGTTGGATGTGCAGGGGGTATTCATCGAGATCGGATCGGTGCCGGGCGTAGTCTTGGCGCAAAATCTGGGAGTTAAATTAGACGAACAAAAATACATCATTGTCGATCAAGCGCAAGCAACCAATGTGGAATTTGTTTACGCTTCCGGCGACGTTACGACCGGGTCTAACAAATTTCGCCAGATTATCACGGCAGTGGCGGAAGGCGCGGTGGCAGCGGGAAGTGTGTATAAGAAATTGAAATTGAGCAAAAAATAATTATGAACTCACTGCAACTTTCCAAAAAGCTCGGCGGAAAAATTGAAATTAAATCAAAAAAGAAATTAACGAAAGAAACTTTGCCAGTTCTGTACACGCCCGGTGTGGCGGAAGTTTCCAAGGCGGTCGCCAAAAACAAAAAACTTTCATTCGAATACACGATCCGCAAAAACACGGTCGCAGTCATTTCCGATGGTTCGGCCGTTTTGGGTTTGGGCAATATCGGCCCGGAAGGCGCCTTGCCGGTGATGGAGGGAAAAGCTTTGCTTTTTAAAGAATTGGCTGGCGTGGATGCCATTCCGCTGGTTTTGAACACGCAAGACCCGAAAGAAATTATTGCAATTGTGAAAAATGTCGCGCCGACTTTCGGCGGGATTAATTTGGAAGATATTTCTGCGCCGCGCTGTTTTGAAATAGAAGAGGCTTTGAAAAAAGAATTGGACATTCCGGTTTTTCATGATGACCAGCACGGCACGGCCATTGTCGTTCTGGCGGGAATCATCAATGCTCTGAAAGTGGTGAATAAAAAAATCGGTAAAGTTAAAATCGTAATTTCGGGCGCCGGCGCGGCCGGTATCGCTATTACTAAGTTGCTCCACAAATATGGCGCGCGGGATATTATTTTGGCCGATAGTCAGGGCATTATCCATAAAGAACGCGGCGGTTTAAATGTGGCTAAACAAGAACTGATCCATTTCACTAACATACATAATGTTATGGGCATGCTGCGCGACGCTTTGAAGAGAGCGGATGTTTTTATCGGAGTTTCCGCGCCCAATCTTTTGAAAGCGGAGGATATAAAAACCATGAACAAAGACGCGATTGTTTTTGCGATGAGCAATCCAACGCCGGAAATTATGCCGGAAGAAGCGAAAAAAGGCGGCGCGAAAGTGGTGGCGACCGGCCGGTCGGATTATCCCAACCAACTCAACAACGTCCTGGCTTTTCCGGGAGTTTTTCGAGGCGCCTTGGACAGCCGGACAAAAATAATTACCGATCAGCACAAATTGAAAGCAGCCAAAGCAATCGCCGAGTTGATAAAAAAACCGACTGCTGATAAAATAGTGGTAAGCGCGCTCGATGTGCGTGCTGCAAAAGTGGTTGCCGAAGTCTTCAAAAAATAAAATTTATGAAAATACACAAACAAAACATAAGCATAAAAAGTAAAAGCCAAATTGAATTTGTTGATATAACCGACCAAGTCGAAGAGGTGATTCATAATTCCGGAATTCGGGAGGGTCAAGTGCTGGTTTATTCTCCGCATACGACCGCCTCAATTGTTGTGAATCATAACGAGCCGATGCTCATTCAGGATTTTATGCGCGTTCTTTATCGCTTGGTCCCGGCTACTGACAGCTATTCCCATGATTTGTTCGAACTTAACCGCGCCAGCAGTTCTGACGGAAGAAGCAACGGCCATTCGCACACTAAAAGTATTCTTTTGGGAATAAGCGAAACTATCCCGATCGAAAAAGGAAAATTGCTTCTGACTGAAAAGCAAAGCATATTTTTGGCTGAAATGGACGGCTCAAGAACGCGGGACATAATAATTCAAGTTATTGGATTGTAATTGCTATGAGCAGGATCGTAAACGAATTGGTAAGAAACGGATATCTGAAGACCGATGCGATCATCGACGCGTTCGCATCGATCGACCGGTTGGAATTTGTTCCCAATGGTTTTGAAGAAAGCGCGGAAAAGAATGTCGAATTGCCGGTCGGATATGGGCAAACTATTTCCCAGCCTTCAACGGTGGCTTTTATGCTGGAACTTCTTGATCCGCAGAAGGGACAGAATATCTTGGACGTCGGAAGCGGATCGGGCTGGACGACTGCGCTTATGTCCTACATTGTCGGAGAAAAGGGAAGGGTGATTGCCATCGATCTTGTGGATGATTTAGTGGAATATGCCAAAAAACATGTCAATCGTTTTGAATTTATTAAAAAGGGAATAGCGGAGTTTTATTGCGCGAACGGAAACGAAGGTTTTTTGGAGAAAGCGCCGTACGATCGCATTCTCTGTTCGGCCTCGACGGAAGAAATTCCCCAGGCCTTCAAAGATCAATTGAAAATCGGAGGAAAACTGGTAATGCCTGTCAGAAACAGCATTGTATATTTAGAAAAGAAAAGCGAAACTGAATTTTGCGAAGAAAATTTTCCCGGATTTTCTTTTATTCCTCTGGCGCCTGCCAATTAAGAGATGAAAAAAATAATCACAATTATTGCTCTGGTCATTGCCCTTTCGGGGGGATTTTTTTATTTGCGTTATCAAGTTTATTTTTCCCATGGTAAAAATAAAAATCAGGAAATTTTTACGATCAATAAGGGAGAAGGAAATGCAGAAGTTGCTTCACGTCTTCAAAATGACGGATTGATTTCCAATAACTGGTATTTTTACATCTATCTTCGAACGCATAATCTCACTAATAAGATTTTGCCCGGCAAGTACCAGCTTAGCGGCAATATGACCATTCCGGAAATTGCCATAGCAATCACCAGTACGGAAAAATTTATCATCATAACTTTCCCGGAAGGCTGGACCGGCAAAAAAATGTCCGATCGTCTCACGGCTGATGGATTGGACGGCAACGGTTTTTTGCAAATTGTGGACAGTCCTCCGCAAGACATTAAAAATCGTTACGGTTATCTTAATAATGCAAACAGTTTGGAGGGTTATCTTTTTCCCGATACTTATTATTTTTCCAAGGATGCGACAGCCAAAGACATTGTTTTGCGGATGATTGATAATTTCAATATGAAACTTAATGAACAAATGCGATCGGACATCGCGAAAGATGACAAGTCCATCCATGACATAATCACGATGGCAAGCATCGTGGAGATGGAGGTAAAAACTTCGGAAGACCGGGCGATAGTGAGCGGCATTTTGTGGAATCGTTTGTCAAACGGCCAGGCGCTTCAATGTGATTCGACGCTCGCATATATTTTAGATACTGCCAAAATAAAATATTCTTTGCAGGACGTTGAAACCGCTTCGCCGTACAACACGTATCTCAACAAAGGTTTGCCGCCCGGTCCGATTTCCAATCCGGGACTCGGCTCGATTCAAGCATCGATTCATCCGACCGACTCCAATTACGATTATTTTCTAAACGATCCCAAAACCGGCCAGACGATTTATGCCAAAAGTTATGAACAACAGCAGGCGAATAAGGTGAGGTATGGGTTGTAGAATTTTAAAAGGCTCCGTGCTTGTTAGCGCGAAGCCTTTTGTGTTTATATCTCTATTACCTCCTTTATTTTCCAGCTCAGTAATTCTCCCTTCATGAAGGGGGCTGTGCCGTGGATTATTTCCGGAACCCTCCAAGTCTCATTTATCATTATAATCTTTTTCTTTTTTTCAGCTTGGATGCCGAAAAATTCTTCATCCCCTTTTGTTATGCCAGCGAATTCCTGTAGGCGATTCAGTGCTCCGTGTTTCTCAAAGATTTGGCACAGAAGCGGAAGTGCAATGATAGGCGGAAGAAAACATCCTGGAATGCTCTCGAGCTTTTTCCCCCATGGATGATATGCATCATCAGGGGTATAACGGAAGTCTTTGTGATTTCCTTTTGCCATTTCCCATTCCACCATTTGCCGGTTGTATTCATTTTTTAAGACCGGCATACAGAAGTTTTCATAGATGATATTGCCTGAGCTTGGAAAAACATCGACATATGTTTTTTTGGCATGCTGAATGGCAAAGCCGCCCTTAACATTGGCTGGGGCAGTGGCAATATAATCTATAAGTGAACGAGTGCTGACATGTTCCGCCCTAATTTTTTCTCTTGGAAAGGTGCGCACCAGTCGGTCAAAATCTTCGATGGCTCTTTCTTCTCGGAATATGTATGGGATTTCTTTGCCGTCTTTGGTATAGGCTCTCTCAATGTGGTTGAGGGATGCCATTCCGAGCTTGAAACCCTCTTCGAATTTGTCATAGTGGTTTGGCAGTTCATCGAGAGTTATTCCAATTCCACCTGAAGAATTAGTAGAGGTTTTTGCTGGGATGTATTTAATAAAGCGAGCTCCAAGATGATAAGCATCTTTGATATCTTGGCGGGTGGTTCTTTTAGTTATCATGATTCCCCATACGATCTGAAAATTCGGCTCGTGAGACAGGACTTCGGTTTGATGTTCTTTTAACCGTTTTCCTGAATCAACCGGATTTGCAAGGTTTGGTATTTGGACAACCAGAGAATAGGGGGAATTGGCCGGCACCGTGGCATCAAGCATTTTTCCTTCTCGCAAATGCGAATGTTGTGAGAAGAGATTTTCAAGAACAATTTCTTCTGGTTCGTTTTTCATTTAGTTTCTCCCGTTTCTTTCTGTAATTTTTTGATCCGCATAATTTATGAGTCCTTGCAATCTATGCGGCCGAACCATTCCGGCCGAACCTATGGAGAATCCGTCCACGAGAGGAAAAAGTAAATCTATGTGTTCTTTGCGAGATATTCCGTTTCCTCCTATAATTATTCCGTCGATTCCTATCCCTCTTGCCTCCGAGACCCACTCTTTTACTAGCGGCAATGCGGGCCAGCCTGACATGGCTCCAGCATTATCACCATATTTTTTCAGAGGTGATACTTTTCTTCCAAACAGCTTTTCCCAATTTATTCGTTCGGAAATTTCTCCCCATCTGATCGTGTTAGACACGAAAACTGCATCACAAAGGCCGGCATTGAAAATTCTTTTTACTGTTTTAGTGCTAGTGAAGATATTGACTTTGATCCCAATGGGAATTCCCAGTCTGGCGGCGATTTCTAAAAAATGCATGACTTCATCCTCGATCTCCTTGAGGTTGTGCGCCGTGTTTGGACAAGTGATGTTTACTTTAAGTCCGATCCTGGCTCTGAAAAAAGGCAAATATTTTTTTAAGAGATCTATGAAATCTTGAAATTCTTTTAGTCGCTCTTCTTTTGTTTCTGCTATGGTCATAAAAGAAAGCCAGAAGTTTTCAAGAATCTCAAACCATTTGCCTCTCTCAAAAAGAATTTTTGCACCTGGGCCGCTCAGGTTTACTACATTCATGACAAGCGCCTTCCAGAAATTTACATAAATACAATCAGGAAACATTTTTTTTGGGCATTAATGTTTCCGGATCCAATTCTATATTTCCAGGTCTTTCAAGAAGCGTCGTCGTTTTGGCGACAAAGGTGGCGTTCTTGTATCCAAATCCAGGAATGAGCTTATACAGCTTATGATGCGGCCAACCTTGCTTCTCAAAATTCAAAGTTCCTGAAGGAAGGAATATGTTATGAAATTCGACTCCTCCTATTTTCATCCTCAGCCTCCTCTTTTGTTAAGATTTCTTTAAGAGATTTATTCATTTTTAAAACAACACATTATTTTTTGTATAACATTATTAATGAAACCTGTCACCCTTGACAAAAATATTCAATATGTGCTAATATGGCTTGACTAAAAAAGTAATTTGTTTCGCGTATAAATTTATGAATAATAACGGCCAAAGGGGTCAAAAAACGATCGATCAGAACAATGCTCTCAAAGAGCTGAGTTTTTTTGATGCCGCCAGCCATTTATTGTCCGACCTGCCGGAAAGATCGCAGGAAATTCTGGCCAAGCGATTCGGTTTGTCCGGAGAAAAGCCGCAAACACTTGAAAAAATAGGGAGAGATTACAGGATCACTCGGGAGCGCGTCCGGCAGATTATTTCCGATGCCCTCAGAAGAATTTCCGGAAAACAAAGCGACGAAAAATTCAAAGCGGCCGAAGAAAAAATTATTTTTACAATCCATGAAAATGATGGTATAATAAAAGAACAGGAAATTCTGGAAAAGCTGGGCGGCAAAGACAAGAAGGAGATCAATTCCATAAAGTTTTTTTCCGCCATCTCCGACAGGGTTATTATTGAAGAAATAGAAAAAATAATCGAAAAATCCTGGATGGTTTCCAAGGAAATTATGGAAAAGGCCCAGGAGTTGTCCGCATTGTCCGAAGAAATATTGCAGATAGAGAAAAATCTTTTGGTTGACGATGAAATAATCGAAAAAATATCATCCAAAAAGTCCGAACTGACAAAAAAGCAGATCGCAAGTTTTCTTAAGGTTTTTTCCAAGATCAAGAAAAACAAATTTGAAAAATGGGGCTTGGCGCATTGGCCCGAAATCAATCCTAAGGGAACCAAGGAACGGATTCATCTCGTGCTGAAGGAAAATGAAAAGCCTCTGCATTTTTCTGAAATCGCCCAATTGATCGATAAACATAATTTGAGCAAAAGAAAGGCGCATCCTCAAACGGTGCATAATGAGCTCATCAAAGACGACAGATTCGTGCTGATCGGGCGGGGAATTTATGCCTTGAAAGAATGGGGATACAAGCAGGGAACCATTAAAGATGTTTTGAAAGATATTTTGGCAAAAAGCGGAAAGCCGATGACCAAGGATGAAATTATGTCGGAAGTTATGAAAATCCGCAAGGTGAAGAAAGCGACCGTGCTTATCAATTTGAACAACGAAAATTCTTTTGTTAAAATCAACAATACTTACGCGCTGAAAAAATAGTCCCGAAACAAAAACGAAATCGCTATTATATTAAAAGAAAAAAAACTTGCAACGCCAAGAATAAAATGGATTTTTTATCTTACATTTCAAATACTTTCGCTCCTGCCATAACGGCCTTTTATTATTTCTGGTGGATCATCCTGCCGGCGCTTTTGTATTTTCTTTTTAAACTGATCTGGCTGGACTACATCAAGAAAAAATGGGCCAGGTCGCTCCAGTGGACCATGCTCGAAATTATTCCTCCAAAGGATCTGGAAAAAGGTCCCAAACCGATGGAGTCGATTTTTCACGGTTTGATCGGCGTGGTGGTGACTTTTACTGCTTGGGAAAATTACGGTATGGGAATGTTTACGGACCGCTTCAGTTTCGAATTGGTCAGTTTGGGCGGAGAGATTCATTTCTATGTCAGAGTGCAGACAAAATATCGGACCATGGTCGAGTCTCACATTTATGCCCAATATCCGGACGCGGAGATTAGAGACGTGGAAGATTATGTCAAAAGTTTTCCCAAAGTTGTGCCCAACAAAGATTGGCAGTTGTGGGGAGCGGACATGGAATTGGTCGAGGCTGATCCGATTCCGATCAGAACGTACGATAAATTCGAAGAAGATATTACCGGAACTATGATCGATCCGCTGGCGGGAATCGTGGAGAATATGGGAGCGCTTCCTCCGGAGCAAAATTTATGGCTTCAATTTGTGCTGGAGCCTTTGCCGGAAAAATGGAAAAATGAAAAGAAGCAAAAAGATCTGATTGCTGAATTAGCCGGCCGGGCTAAAAAAGAAGAAAACCGGTTTTGGCAGGATTTTGTTGATGTTTTTTCCAATCTGTTTAAGGGAGCGCTGGGTCCGGTGGAATTTAAAAAGGCGGAAAAGAAAGAAGAGCAGCCCCTGGAATTCAGGTTGACGCCGGGGGAGAAAGAACAACTTAAGGCGATTGAAGATAATCTTGGCAAGAACGCCTTTAAAACAAAAATGAGGTTTGTTTATTTGGGCAAGAAGGATGGCTTTAGCATGTCCAACACGACGGCTTTCTTCGGAGCAATGCGCCAGTTCAATGATTTGAATCTAAACAATATCAGGCCGGAAAATATGAGCAAGACATCGGCGAAGTATGTCGGGAAAGACAGTATTTTGCCGCGGATGAAAAGAAAAATTTATCGCAGGTATGTTGATCGGGATATGGACGGAAAAAAATTCGTCCTTTCCACTTCAGAATTAGCGACGCTCTATCATTTCCCGCATATGGAAGTCAAGACTCCGGCATTGAACCGGGTAGAATCAAAACGCGGATCGGCTCCGGCCAATCTGCCAATCGGATAAATAATTCAAAAAATAATATGCCAGAAATTAATTTTTTTGCAAAAACCAATTTCAGAAACCAGGAGGTGAATTTTGGAATTAAGAAAGATGATCGGCGAAGGCACATGTACATTATCGGAAAAACCGGTATGGGAAAATCCAATATGCTGGAAAATATGGCGATCCAGGATATTCGTAATGGGGAGGGTGTTTGCGTGGTTGATCCGCACGGAGAATTTGCGGAAAAAATGCTCAAGGCCGTGCCGGCAAATCGGATTAATGACGTCATTTATTTCAATCCGGCCGATGCCGAATTTCCGGTCGCTTTTAATATTTTGGAGGCGGTGGATGAAGACAAAAAGAATCTGGTGGCTTCCGGAATGATGGGGGTTTTCAAAAAAATCTGGCCGGATGTCTGGAGTCCGAGGATGGAATATATTTTGAACAATACTATTTTAGCCCTTTTGGATTATCCGGGCTCGACAATGCTGGGAGTAAACCGGATGATGGCGGACAGCGATTATCGCAAAAGAGTTTATCCCAAAATCAAAGATCCGGTCGTGAAATCTTTTTGGATAAATGAATTTGACAAATGGGAGGATCGCTTCCGCAAAGAAGCTGTGGCAGCCATCCAGAACAAAGTCGGTCAATTTTTGTCCTCAGCTATAATTCGCCACATTGTCGGCCAGCCGAAATCGACGATCGACATGCGCGACATCATGGACAATCAGAAAATATTGATCGTCAATCTGTCCAAAGGAAGAATCGGCGAAGACGCGATGCGGCTTTTGGGCGGAATGATAGTTACCAAAATCCAGCTGGCGGCGATGGGCCGGGTTGAAATTCCGGAAGAAGAAAGAAAAGATTTCTATCTTTATGTCGATGAATTCCAAAATTTTGCTACGGAATCTTTCGCCAATATTTTGTCCGAGGCCAGAAAATATCGTTTGGATCTGGTGCTGGCTCACCAATACATCAATCAGTTGGTTTTTGACGGGAACACGACCGTGCGCGATGCGGTGTTTGGCAATGTTGGAACAATTGTTTCATTCCGGGTAGGAGCGGAAGACGCGGAGAATCTGGAAAAAGAATTCGACCCGGTTTTTTTGATGAATGATATTGTAAATTTAACCAAATACAACATCTATCTTAAATTGATGATCGACGGTATTGCGGGCGACGCTTTTTCAGCTTCCACTTTGCCGCCTTTCAACTTGAATGACACGGCTGAAAATGCGGAAAAAGTAATCAGAATTTCGCGGGAAAGATATGGCCGCGAGCGCCGGGATGTGGAGGATAAGATTGCGCGCTGGAGCGGCATGTTCATTCCCAGAGAAAAAGAGGAAGATGGCCGGACGAGTGCCGCTTCCGATCCATCTTTCGATCCGCCTAAAACGCAGCCTAATGTAATTGTGGTAAAGCCGAAGCCTCCGGTAAATAATGCTTCTTCTGATAATAAAATTAGCAAAGATAATGATGGCGATAATGCGCAAAAATTCGAAATTTATGACGCCGTTTGCAGTACTTGCGAAGAGCCGATCAAAGTTCCGTTCAAGCCGGATCCCAGTCGGCCTACTTTTTGCAAGGAGTGTTTGAAAGATTATCAGCGGGTGATGGCCAAAACGCGTTCGGAACAAACCAGAGATCGGCAACCGGCAGCCGGCAACCAGCAAGTCATTGTTGTGAAAAAAGTCCAACCGAAAACGCAGGAAAGAAAAGTTGAGCATAAAGCGTATATGCCTCAAGACAGGCCGATGAGCCTTTCTCAAATGTCGCACATCGCTCCGAAAAAATTCAAACCGCAAAAGCAGAAACCGGATCTGGGTGAAATTAAGAAAATTTTGGATGAAAGCAAAGAAGAAAAATAGAGTGGTTGTCGGAATGTCTTCCGGAGTGGATTCTTCGGTGGCGGCCGCGCTGTTGCAGAAGCAAGGCTACGATGTCGTGGGCGTCTTTATGCATTTCTGGAAGGAGCCGGCGCTTAATAGTTCCATCGAAAATAAATGTTGTTCTTTGGAGTCCTTGGAAGATGCCCGAAAAGTTTGCAAAATTTTGGGGATTCCTCTTTACACTGCGAATGCCGAGAAGGAATTCAAGAAAGAAGTGGTGGATTATTTTTTGGAAGAATATAAAAACGGCCGGACGCCCAATCCGTGCGTAGTCTGCAATGAAAAAATAAAATTCAACGTGCTTCTCAAAAAAATGTTGGAGATGGAAGGCGACTTCGTGGCTTCGGGCCATTACGCGATCAAAAAAGAAGCCAAGCAGGAGCTAAGTTCCAAAAATGCCGGAATAATTTATCGATTATTCCAAGGTAAAGACAAAGAAAAAGATCAATCATATTTTTTGTATAACTTCAATCAGCATCAATTGTCTCGGATTTTGTTTCCGGTCGGCCAATACAAAAAATCCGAAATCAGAAAAATTGCCAAAGAACTGGGTTTACCGGTGTTCAACAAAGACGATTCACAAGGACTGTGTTTTACACCGGAAAAATATCCGGAAGGATTTTTGCGCCGGAACCTGAAACTGAAGAGAGGAAAGATTGCGAACACGGAAGGGAAAATCATCGGGGAACACGACGGTCTGCCGCTCTATACGATCGGCCAGCGGCGGGGGATCAACATCGGCGGCGACGGTCCGTATTATGTCGCGGGCAAGGATTTGAAAAAAAATCTTCTGATCGTGACGAACAAGCCGGACGATCCGAAACTTTTCCATAAAAGCATTTTTGTGGAAAGAACCAACTGGCTCGCGAAAGAACCAAAATTGCCGGCCAAAATTTTGCTAAAGCTCAGGTACCGCCACCCATCAATATCTGCTATAATAAAAG
The DNA here is from genome assembly GCA_021788105.1 of bacterium. Lineage (GTDB taxonomy): Bacteria > Patescibacteriota > Minisyncoccia > Moranbacterales > UBA2206 > JAJYJP01. The sequence continues at coordinate 33,861 of JAJYKZ010000001.1, read as the reverse complement.
CAAATCCGCAAGGAGAAGCAAAGTCTTATCTTGTTGAATTTGCTGAACCGCAAAAGCAAGTCTCGCCCGGCCAGTCGGCTGTATTTTACACCGCTAAAGGAGAATTGTTGGGCGGAGGGAGGATAAAATAAATTAAAAATAAACAAAATATGGATAAACTATTTCTCTGGCTTTTGGCTTTCGTGCCGATCACGATCATCGCAGAATACGCGCATGTTTCGCCGCTCGTTGTTTTCTTTCTGGCGGCATTGGCAATCATTCCGCTGGCGAAGTTCATCGGAGAAGCAACGGAAGTTTTAGCCGTACATACCGGACCGGCTATCGGCGGATTTTTAAGCGCCACCTTTGGCAACGCCACGGAACTTTTGATTGGAATTTTCGCCATTCGCAGCGGGCTGGTCGAAGTGGTCAAGGCTTCTATCACCGGTTCGATCATCGGTAATCTTTTGTTGGTTCTGGGCACGGCGATGTTTGTGGGCGGCTGGAAATTTAAAAAACAAGAATTCAACAAAACGGCGGCCATGGCCAGTTCGTCCATGCTTCTTTTGGCGGTAGCGGCTTTGGTGATGCCGGCTATTTTTACATTAACAGCTCCCGGCGCGGGATTTGCAATCGTTGATAAACTAAGCATTTTTGTTTCCGTATTTATGGTCATTGTTTATCTGGGAAATCTGTGGTTTATGTTGTTTACTCACAAACATCTCTACACCGAAGAAGTCGGAGATTATGAAGCCAGATGGAGCAAAACAAAAAGCATCACGATTCTTCTGATTGCGACGCTGGCGGTAGCTTGGATGAGTGAAATTTTGGTCGGTTCCGTCGAGCCGATCGTGGCCGCTTTCGGCTGGACGGAACTTTTCATTGGTGTGATTTTTGTGGCGATCATCGGCAATGCGGCCGAACATACTTCAGCCATAATGATGGCAATGAAAAACCGAATGGATCTGGCGCTCCAGATTTCGATCGGATCAGGAACGCAAATTGTGATGTTTGTGGCGCCGATTCTGGTTTTGGCCAGCTTGCTTTCTCACCCCATGAGTTTGGTCTTCAACAGTTTTGAACTGGTAGCGATCGTATTGTCAGTTTTAATTACCAATATGGTAGTGGAAGACGGCGAAAGCAATTGGCTGGAAGGATTGCAGTTAATTATGGCGTATGCCATAATGGCAGTAGCTTTCTTTTTTCATCCGTAAAATAAAAATATGGGATTGCTGTTCAATCGAAAATCTTCTTTAAATGGGAAAAGACAATTTAACAATAATAGATATGTTAAAAGAATTGCCGATGCAGAAATTACGAAATATGATATTCATCACATCAGCAAAGAGGTTGGTCTGAATCATCCGGGCGCGCGGCATCATCTTGCTCAAATGCTAAAGAAGGATCAAATTGGAGGACTGACTCGGGAAGAGGTGCATAATGACCTGCAGACTCTTATAGCGGAAGGTTATGTAACGAAAAACAAAGCCAGGGAGGTGGCTAAAGAATTGGGACTGCGGGATAAAAGATTCAGAAAATTCAAAGATCTGTCCGAACTCAGATATGAGAACGGATCGAAAGAAATGGAAGCACCGACAGAAAAATCAGAAAGAAAAATTGTATCAATAAGTTTTAACAGGCAAGAAGAAGCGCGTAATGCAAATATTGAACAAGAAAAAGCGGCCAAAGATGGCGAAAAAAAATTAACCACCCAGCTTGCCGCCAACAAATCAAAATTGCCAGGACAGAATATCTATTCCAACAATCAAAACAAATCCAAATCAATTTATAGTTTATTGCGAAAATCTTCCTAAAATATGTATACTAATTCCAACCAAAATCAAGCCGCCCAGGACAAGACCAGGCAAAAAAATGAAATCCAGCGGCAGATCGTGATGCAAGAGGCGGACTATAAAAAAAGGCTCAATGAAAAAATCCAGATCGAATCGGAGATGCGCGATTTGAAAAGAAAGGAAGACCAGATCCGGGCGGGCATCCAAGAGAAGCAATCAAGGCTGTCCAGATTGGAGCAGGAAATTTTAGTGTCGGATACGGCGCTCAAAAATTTGCGAAAGAAATTGAATTTGGTTTAAATTTTTTAAAAAATTATGGTCTCACATTTAAAATCAATAGTGGAAAATATCGCCAATCAAAGAAGAGTTCCTTTGACCAGTTTTCAAGAGAATAGGATTCGAGAAATAGAACGCGATTTAGATAATAAAAAAATAGATTACGTTGAAGCAATATCTAAAATACATAGCGAATTTTCTTATCATTTCAAAAACGATGATTATAGGGATATTGAAAAAAGAATTAAAAATCTACACTAATGACAGCGCAAGAACTGCGGGAAAAATTTTTGAAATTTTTTGAGTCGAAAGGGCATGCCATCATCCCTTCGGCTTCTTTGGTTCCGCGCGAGACCGACGCGTCGGTGCTTTTTACGACGGCCGGCATGCATCCGCTGGTGCCCTATCTTTTGGGCGAGAAACATCCGGGCGGAACGCGCGTGGCCAACGTGCAAAAATGCGTGCGCACGATCGATATCGATGACGTGGGCGACAACCGGCACAATACTTTTTTTGAAATGATGGGCAATTGGAGCTTTGGCGACTATTTTAAAAAAGAAGCGATCGAATGGAGCTTTGAATTTCTGACCGGCAAAGAGTGGCTGGGATTGGACCCGAAAAGAATCTATGTGACTGTTTTCAAAGGCGAGGATAATATTCCGCGCGACGAAGAGGCGATCCGAATTTGGAAAGAAACTTTCGCCAAGGCCGGAATGGAAGTCGGAGTGGCCGGAGAAGATGAAATTATTAAAGGCGACATCCGCATCATTCCGCTGGGGAGCGATGATAATTTTTGGATTGCCGGCGCGACCGGACCGTGCGGAGGAGACACGGAAATGTTTTATAATACGCGTCCGGAAGAGGGAGAAATAAACGAAAAGTTTTCCAATCTGGTGGATAATTTTCGGCTGATAGAAATCTGGAATGATGTCTTTATGGAATTTGAAAAGAAAGAGGACGGATCGGTGGAAAAATTAGCCCGGCGGAATGTGGACACCGGCATGGGCGTGGAAAGAACGCTGGCTGTGCTCAATGGCAAAGAAAATGTTTTTGAGACGGAGCTTTTCCAAACACTTTTTGCGAAAGTTTCAGAAATTTCCGGAAAAAATTACGAAGACAATGAAAAATCATTTCGAATCATCGCTGACCACATAAAAGCCAGTACATTCATGATTGCCGACGGGGTAATTCCGTCGAATGTTCAGAGAGGTTATGTTTTGCGGAGAATCATTCGGCGCGCCATTCGCCATGGAAAACATTTGGGCGTGGAAAATAATTTTGCCAAAGAAATTTCCGCAGTTGTGATTGGGATGTACGAAGTTTTTTATCATGAGTTGGAAGAAAAGAAAGATAAAATTTTTGCAGAATTGGAAAAAGAAGAAAATAAATTTAGAGAAACTTTAGAGAAAGGATTAAAAGAATTTGAAAAAAATGCAACTAAAGATATTTCTGGCAAAGAAGCCTTTGATCTGTATCAAACTTACGGATTCCCATTTGAAATTACCAAGGAACTGGCAGATGAAAGGGGAATGCGGGTTGATGAAAAAGGTTTTCAGGAGGAACTGCAAAAACATCAGGAACTTTCACGCACCGCTTCGGCCGGCGCTTTCAAGGGCGGACTGCAATCGCAGGACGAACAGACGGCCAGACTGCACACCGCGACGCATCTTTTGCAGGCGGCCTTGCGCGAAGTTCTGGGTCCGCACGTCTATCAAAAAGGATCGAACATTACGCCAGAAAGGCTGCGTTTCGATTTTTCCCACCATGAAAAACTAACACCGGAACAGATCCAGAAAGCGGAAGATATTGTCAATGAAAAGATTCGCGAAAATATTCCAGTGGTCTGCGAAGAGATGACAGTGGAAGAAGCCAAGGGAAGAGGCGCGCTGGGAGTTTTTGAATCGAAATACGGCGAGCAGGTAAAAGTTTATTCGGCCGGAGAATTTTCCAAGGAAATTTGCGGCGGTCCGCATGCCGGAAGTACCGGCAAACTCGGCCACTTCAAGATAAAAAAAGAAGAAGCCTCTTCATCCGGGGTGCGGAGAATTAAAGCGGTTTTGGAATAATTTATTTTCCCATTTCCTATTTCATAAGCGGCTTGGCGGCCGCTTTTTAAATTTTGTCTTTTGTTGTATAATAAAACCAGTAAAACAAAAAGATAATTTTTAAAATACAGATGGGAATTTTTTCCAAAATTTTAGGATCCAAAAGATCGTCCAATGAGTTTATGCTGTCGCTCGACATCGGAACGGAAGTTGTGAAAGCATTGGTTTTCAAAATTGACCAAGAAACCGGCAACGGCATAGTCAAAGGAGCGGGCCGGGTCCGTCAAAGGCTGGGCGATATGCAAAGCGGAGCGGTTTCCGACATTTCCGGCGTAATCGAAAATTCCCGGCGAGCGATTGAAATTGCCAAAGAAATGGCTGCTGCCAAGAAGGTGGAAAAAGCCATAATCGGAATTGCCGGCGAGCTGGTCAAAGGAACGACCACGACCGTGCATTATGAAAGAATCAAGCCGGAAATCAGAATCGATCTGCCGGAACTTAAAAATATCATTCAAAAAGTCCAATGGAAGGCTTTTGACAGGATTCGTCAGCAGCTGGCCTGGGAAACGGGCCATAGCGAAATCGAGGTTAAATTAATCAACGCGGCGATTGTGGACGTGCGGATCGACGGTTATCGCGTGACTAATCCGGTCGGATTTCAAGGTCGTGATGTTTCCATCGCGGTTTTTAACGCTTACGCTCCAATGATTCATTTGGGCGCGCTTCAAACAATTGCCACTGAATTGAAGCTGGACCTGCTGAGTATTGCGGCGGAACCGTACGCGGTCGCGCGATCGATGGGCATTGAAGACGTTCTTGATTTCAACGCAGTATTTATCGATATTGGAGGCGGGACGACCGACATTGCCGTAGTCAGAAACGGAGGACTGGAGGGAACCAAGATGTTTGCGTTGGGCGGCCGGGCATTCACCAAAAGACTGGCGCAGGAATTGGGAATCAGTTTTGAAGAAGCGGAAGTTTTGAAAATAAAATATGCGGAAGGAAAATTAGGGCAAGACGTCAGCAACAAGATAGAAAAAATTTTGGAAGACGATTGCGATGTGTGGCTCTCCGGAGTAGAATTGTCATTGGCGGAATTTGCCGAAACCGATCTTTTGCCGTCCCGCTTTTTCCTTTGTGGCGGCGGTTCCGGCCTGCCGGGAATTAAAAAATCGCTAATGACTTCAGGCTGGATGAAAAATCTGCCGTTCGCCAAAGCCCCGCAAGTCAGTTTTTTGCAGCCCAAAGATGTAGTAAACATAGTTGACGAAACGCGCGAATTGCGCGATCCTCAGGACATCACTCCGATGGGATTGGCCAATCTGGCGCTTGATCTGGCCGGAGAAGAAAAAGTGATGGCAGGAATTCTCAGGAGGGCTGTAAAGATGATACAAAAATAAAATTTTGAATTTTAGCCTTAAAATTAAATTTTGTGCATCAGACTTACTACATTGACATAGATGAAGAAATAACTTCGATTGTCGAACGCCTGAGAAAGGCAAAAGTCAAAGAGGTTGTTATTGTCGTTCCCAAAAGAGCCTTGCTTATCCAAAGCATCGTTAATTTAAAGCTGCTTAAAAAAGAAGCCGAAAGGCTTAAAAAGGAAATTATAATCGTCACTCAAGACAAATTGGGAAAAATGCTGATAGAAAAAACGGGAATTTTAGTCGAACAAAAACTGGACGATATTGAAGGCGAAGAAGTCGCCGCCCGGAGCGAAGAAGCGAAGATAAAACTGGATGCCAAAGAAATTAAAAGAATGGAAGTGAAAAACAAACTGGACGACATAGGTTCTTCTGAATATTACAGGCCGGAAGGACAAAACGAAATAAAGGAATACGCGGCAATCGATCCGGAAGAAAAGGAAGAAATGGAAAAGGAGACGGGCGAAGAAATAATCACCAATAAAGAACTGGTTTCGGATATCGGCGAAGAATTGAAAAATAAAAAATCTTTTTTCGGTAAAAAGAATTCTAGAAAAATTTCAGGATCGATGGATATGATAAGAAACATAGACATCAAACAGGGACTCAGGTTGGACGCCGAAAATGCGGAAGAACCGGGTGCGGACGAAGAGATAATTCCGCCCAAACCGAAAGTCAAAAGGAGTCTGGCTCAAAAAGTCGATGAGAAAAAACATGCAAAATTAAACGAGCGGGAAAATTTAAAAGTTCGAAGGATAGAAAAAATGTTCTCAGAAAAAGAAGAGCAATTGCCGGAAGCCAAAAAAAGCAGAGAAAAGAAAGAATACGCCGAAATTGACGTTTCCGGAAAATTTAGAAAATTTTTGTGGGTGTTCGGTTCAGTCGCTGCTTCAGCTGCAATTCTTGCGGCTCTTTATCTTTTTGTTCCCAGGGCTGACATAACCATTTATGCGCAAGGAAAAACTCAGTCGGTTGATGCGGAAATCAAAGGCGACAGCAAGGCTTCTTCAGTTGATTTGTCAAATAAGGTCGTTCCGGTGAAAATTGTTTCTGAAAATGTGAAGCTCTCCGAAACGTTTGATTCGACGGGGAGAGGATCAGCTTCCAATCAAAAAGCGCGCGGAACCATTACTATTTATAACGGATACAGCCCGGCCTCCCAGCCCTTGGTCGCGACGACCCGGTTTGAAACTGCCGATGGAAAAATTTTCCGGCTGGTCAAATCCATAGAGGTGCCTGGCATGACTGAAGATAATGGAAAAGTTCAGCCGGGCACGATCGATGCTCAAGTAGCGGCAGATGCCTCGGGGTCGGATTATAATATTGGCCCAAGCACTTTTTCTATTCCAGGATTTAAGGCGAGCGGAACTGCGAAGTATGCTAAGATTTATGCCAAATCATCCCAAGCGATGGCGGGCGGAGGAAGCAGCGGAGAAACAGTTAAAATTATTTCCGACAGCGACGTGTCCAATGGTGAAAACAAACTCGCTTCCGATTTAGCCGATGCCGTAAAACAAAAAATTAAAGGCGATTCGGGAAATGTGGTTATTCTTGACGATGCAATTAATATGGGAACTCCGTCCTATGCGCTTTCCGCTTCTTCGGGAACGGCAACTGACAATTTTTCCATAACTGCCAATGTCAAAGCCAGCGCCATCGTTTTCAATCAGGAGGATGTACTGGGCATTGTTGAGAATATGATCAAACAAAACAATCCCGATAATTTGCAAATATCGAAAAATAATATTGCTTTGGAATTCGGGAAATCCGATGCCGATTTTGCAAACGGAATTTTGACCATTCGCGTTCACGGAACGGCGACAATGTTGCCAGGCATTAATCTTGATAATTTAAAGAAGGGAGTTTTGGGGAAAAGCGAAGGGCAGTTAGAGGCTTATTTAAAGACTTATCCTGGCATAAGCCGAGTCGAAGTCAACTATTGGCCAACCTTTATTTCCGGACGGATTCCGTCTTATACCAATCGCGTAAATATTTCTCTTGACAATAATTAAATAACTGTTAAAATAGTTAAAGACATTAAAAAAGTTAATAGAAGCCACAAATAGAGGGAAGACGCGAGAACTTCACGAATTAGGATTGATTCATGCTCTGGGCTTTTGCCCGGGGGATTATCCGTCTATTTTTTTGTTTCGAAACCTCAAAATAATTTATGTCGCAAGACAAAGAGTTAGTCAAGCTGGAGGGCGTCGTAGAAGAAACGCTTCCAAGCACAACTTTTAAAGTCAAATTGGACAACGGCCATATTATTCTGGCCCACATTTCGGGGAGAATGAGAGTGAATTACATCCGGCTCCTTCCAGGCGATCGGGTTTTGGTTGAAATGAGTCCCTATGATTTGACTAAAGGAAGAATAATTCAAAGATTAAAATAAATTATGAAAGTAAGAGCATCCGTTAAAAAAATCTGTGACAAATGCAAGCTTGTAAAAAGAAAAGGCAAGCTTTATGTTATCTGTTCCAATCCGAAGCACAAGCAGCGCCAGGGATAATGACAATAATTTTAAATTTTAAATTTAAAATTTTAAATTTTTTTATAATATTATGTTGAGAATCGCCGGAGTAAATATACCTGATGATAAAAGAATAGAAATTTCTTTAACCTATGTTTATGGAATAGGGTCTTCGACTGCGTCAAAAATTTTGGGCGAGCTGGGGATTTCCGCAGACAAAAGAACTAAGGATTTGACCGAAAAAGAGCAGAATTCCATACGTGATATGGTAGAAAAGAAGATCAGGGTTGAAGGAGAATTGAAACATGAAATCAGGAGCAATGTTAAGCGCCTGAAAGAAGTCGGGTCTTACCGCGGAATCAGACATCAGCGAGGTTTGCCGGTCAGGGGACAGAGAACCAAAACAAACAGCCGGACTATTCGGGGCAATGTTCGCAGGACCATGGGAAGCGGAAGGGTTAAGACGGAAAAGACATAATTTTTTAATTATGAATTTCGAATTTTAAATTTTGAAATAATTTTAATTTAGAAAAATAATGGCTGAAGAAAAAGTTACAACCGAAGAAATTAAAAAAGAAGCGGAAATCAAACCCGGAGTTTTAGAAGCGGGAAAAGTTGCGGAAGAACCGAAAAAGAAAGTCAAAAAATTGAAAAGACAGATTCTAAAAGGCAAAGCCAACATCAAATGCACATATAACAATACGCTGGTAAATATTTCCGATATGAACGGTAACATTTTAGGCTGGGCTTCTTCCGGCATGATGGGGTTTAAGGGAGCGAAAAAGGCTACGCCTTATGCCGCTACCCAAGTCGTAGGAAGCGTGAGTGAAAAGGTCAAGAAATATGGCGTGCAGGAATTGGAAGTTTATGTCAAAGGCGTGGGAAGCGGAAGGGAAGCTTCGATTCGGGCACTGGCCAATAACGGATTTGAGCTGCTTCTTATCAAGGACGAAACCGCGATCCCGCACAACGGCTGCCGTCCTAAAAAACCGAGAAGAATATAGGATAACGTTAATTAAATTTAAAAGTTTCAAATTTTTCTAAAATATTATGGCAAGAAGCATAGATGCAAAATGCAGAAAGTGTAGAAGAGCCGGCGAAAAGCTTTTCCTTAAAGGCGATCGCTGTTTTTCTCCTAAATGCGGAGTGGTCAGACGCGCGTACGCGCCCGGAGTCCATGGCAAGAAAACTACCAAAGGATCCAGTGAGTATGGAATGCAGCTGGCGGAAAAACAGAAGATAAAAAGAATTTACGGCGTAATGGAAAGGCAGTTCAGAAAGCATTTTGAAGATGTTAAGCATAAGCATGGAGCGGCAGGCGATCTTCTTATTGCCCGTTTGGAAATGAGATTGGATAATGTAGTTTACAAGCTGGGGCTGGCCGGATCCAGAGCCCAGGCCAGGCAATTAGTCAATCATGGCTTGGTTGCTGTTAATGGAAAAAAACTCAGCATCCCTTCATATGCCGTAAAAATCGGAGACGTGGTTTCCATCAAACAATCGAAAAAGGAAAAAAATTATTTCAAGAATATCGAACAAGTTTTGAAAAATAAGAAAGACTTTCCAAGCTGGATCAGTTTTGATGCGTCCAAGATGGAAGGAAAGGTTACGGGAGAACCGAAAAAAGACGAAATTGGAATCAATGTTGATCCTCAGGTGGTGGTCGAATATTACTCAAGATAAAATTTCTTTAATTAATAAGTAATCCCCGCTTCGGCGGGGCAAGAAAAATTATGCAATCCATAACTCTCCCTCAAAAACCCAAATTCATCAAAGTTGACGGCAAGTCGGGGAAATTTGAAATCGAAGGATGCTATCCGGGCTACGGTACAACCCTGGGAAATGCTCTCCGCAGGGTGCTTCTTTCTTCTCTTTCCGGAGCGGCGATCACTTCCGTAAAAATTAAGGGCGTGACTCATGAATTTTCCACTATTCCTAATGTTTTGGAAGATGTGATTCAAGTGATTTTAAACTTGAAGCAGGTGCGCTTCAAATCCTATAAAGACGAATCGGTGACTGTAGTGTTAAAGGCAAAAGGAGAAAAAACCGTTACGGCCGGAATGATTGAATGTCCGTCCGATGTTGAAGTTATTACTAAAGACGCCCACATTGCAACGATTACCAGCCCTAAGGGAGAGATTGAAATTGAAATGGAAATTAATACAGGAATCGGTTATGTTCCGGTCGAACAGCAGGATCGAGGAGAAAAAGAAATCGGAGTAATTGCGGTTGATGCTATCTACACTCCGATCCGCCGGGTTAATTATGCGGTTGACAATATGCGCGTCGGAAAAAGGACTGATTTTGAAAGAATTACGTTGGACATTGTGACTGACGGAAGTATTGATCCGCAAGAGGCTTTTTCCAGGGCAGTTGCGATTTTGGTTGATCAATTCTCGACTCTTTCCAGCATAGAAAAAGTTGAAAAAGAAGAGACGGTGTCTGAGGAGAAAGCGGAAGCAAAGGAAGAGATTGCGGAGGTTTCCGAGGTTGAAAAAGAAGATCCGAAAAAAATCGAGGTGGTTGAGCTGAAAAATCTTTCAACCAGAACGCTTAATGTGCTGGAAAAAAGCGGCATTAAAACAATTGGTGAAATTGTAAAAATGACCGAAACACAGCTTAGCGATTTGGAAGGCATGGGCGCCAAGGGTGTGAAAGAAATTAAAAAAGCTGTTGGAGATTTCGGACTGAACCTCAAACAAGAGAAATAATCAGAACCACTGATTCGCACTGATTTTTCTGATTGCGCATGATTTTATTTTAATATGTTATAAAGTGTATCTGTGAAATCACGTGAATTCATGTGATAACCAGCGATTTAGACACTATGAATCATCAAAGAAAAGGAAGAAAATTTGGCCGAGTAAAAAATCAGAGAAAGGCCCTGATGAAAGCGCTGTTGGACAGTTTGATTTTGCATGAAAAAATCAAGACTACCGAAGCCAAGGCTAAAGAAATCAAGGGAATGATCGATAAAATTATAAACAAGGCTAAAAAATCCAAGAACGCGGAAGTAAAAGTGGCGATTATTCGGGATTTGAAAAATATTTTGCCGGCAGCGGCAGTGAAAAAAATCACTGGAGAATTTATCGAAAAATTTTCTGCGAGAAACAGCGGATACACTCGAGTGGTCAAGCTTGCTCCGAGAAAAACTGATAGCGCTAAGATGGCAATAATTGAATTTGTTGATTAATAAAAATATGAACGAGATTAAGAAAAAAACAGTCAATAAAAATATCCAGAGAAAATATCATCTATTTGATGCGGAAGGAAAGATTCTTGGGCGTCTGGCTACGGAAATAGCGGCGGTTTTGCGCGGGAAGAACAAAGTAGATTTTACTCCGCACATTGACGGAGGGGATTTTGTGGTGGTTGTCAATTCTGATAGATTGGTAGTCAGCGGAAACAAAATGGAGGGAAAAGTTTATCATCATTTCAGCGGTTATCCGGGCGGCATCACTTCTATAAAACTTAAGGATCAGATGAAAAAAGATTCTCGAAAAATTATCGAGTCGGCCATAGCCGGAATGCTTAGCAAGAACAAATTGCGAGACAAGATGATGAGGAGGCTTTTGATATATAAAAATGCTGAACATAAGCATAAGATTGATGTAACGCATAAATAATTTAAATTTGAAATTTTAACCTTATCGATATGGCAGTAAAAAAAGTTGCAAAAAAAGTTAAAAAAGAATCTCCCAAAGCCAGTCCGGCCAAGGAGGCAAAAGAAATTAAGGAAGTTTCCGCGGTATTTTCTGGCGAATATTTTTACGCGGTCGGCAAAAGAAAAACTTCAGTGGCTCAAGTAAGAATTTATCCGGCTGCTAAAGATGGAAAATCCAAAATTATTGTGAATGAGAAAGAACTGGATGTTTATTTTCCGATAGCCAGATTGCAGAATACCGTCAAAGATCCGTTGATTGGCGCGGGACAGGAAGGGAAATTTAATATCTCGGCTAAAGTTTATGGCGGAGGAGTCAGTTCTCAGGCGGAAGCGGTAAGATTGGGCATGGCCAGAGCGCTGGTCAAATTTGACCAGACCTTCACTAAAGCTCTCAAGGATCTTGGATTTTTGACTCGTGACTCAAGAGCGGTGGAAAGAAAGAAGCCTGGACTTAAGAAAGCCAGAAGAAGTCCGCAGTGGGCGAAGCGCTAGAACGAATTACTATTTTTTATTAAACTAAAAAAAAGAAGCTCAGGGCTTCTTTTTTAGTTTTGCCTATATACTATTTCCTACAATCCCAAGGCGCTGGGACTCAGGTTGATAAGCGGGATTGCTTCCGGAAAGTTGATGGAAAAAAGATCCGAAGAATTATTTTTGTTATCGGTGAAGAATAATTTTTCCAGCGAGCCGTTGTAGACGACCGAGGTATTGCCCAGGCTGGTTTGCGGAAAATCCATTGAATTTCTGTGGTCTCTGGAATCGAGTTCGATTATCTTTATTTGCGATCCGACGCTGAAAATTACATGCTCATAATCCTTGAACCACTGGACATTGCTGACAGAGCCGGAATAGCGGGTAATGTCGTCAGTCTCGTCTTCATTTCTTGCCGGCTGGGTATTCCAATCTCGCAGAAAATAAACGGAAATTTCATTGTTTGTCCAGAAAAGCAATTTTTTCCCATCGTTGGAAAATTGGACTCCCTCAATGTTGTTTCCCAATTTCTTGAAATAATCATTGTGGTCGCCTTGATTATATATAAACAAATCTTTGTTGGAGCTTATGAAGGCGATGCGCGAGTCGTCATAAACTATCAGTCTGCCAGTAGGAATGGCCGGCGATTCGGGGAAAGCGGTGGTGATCTGGGTTGTTCCCGCTTTTCCGTCGTAGCTTGTTTTGTAAACCAATTCATTTGGCGACTGCGTGTAATATAGGCTGGAGTTTGACAAATCATAGCTGGAAACATTCGAAGCAATCGCAGTAATATTATTTTTATCCGTAACGTCGGCGCGATAAAGAGTGCTGTCACTGAGGAAAAATAAGTATCCTTTGTTGGACGGGTCCCAGCGGACATCGGTTAAATCTTTTTCTCCCAAAAATTCATTCAGATTGAACGGAGCGGCATTGGCATTGCTGCCGGATAGATTGGCAATAAAATAGGCATAGGAAGTTTTTTGCGCGGTTACTTTAACGTATCGGTAGTTTTGCAATTCGGTTTTAACGGATTCGGAAGTCTGCTGGACGGGAATGGAAATATAATTTTCGTCCGGCGACCACTCGATGTTCAAATCTTTGGAAGAATCGATTAATTTCCAGTCGGGAATATCAAAACTGTTTATTGTATTTTTATTGCCTATGTTTAAAATTTTAACATTAAGTCCCGAGTCGGAATTTTGAGCGTAGGCAACAAGATCATTTTTGGGAGAAATGAAAAATTTGCCTATCCCGGAAGCGCCATAGTCGGTTCGCTGGTAGCTGTTTCTCACCAAAAGAACGTTCCAGAATTCACTGGCCAGGCCGCTGTGGACGTCTGTGGATTTGGTCCAAGTTTGGAATCCCGGCGCACTGATGGAGACTGAATAGCTTCCGGGAAGCAGGCCGTTTATGGCATAGGAATTATTTATGCGGTTGAGAGTTTTGGAAGTGATCTGCTTTCCGTTTAAGTTTACGCTGAAATCTTGCGGGTTGGATTTGATGCTGATGGCGCCGCTATGCACGAAAACGCCTCGCTTGGAATCGAAGCGGTAGCCTCGGGCCCGCAGGATGACGATAGGTGATATTATAAAAAATAAGACCACGAGAGTCCAGAAGAAGATAGTTCTTTTTATTTTTTCCATACGCCTGTATGGTAACTCGAAAAAAATGTTTTGTCCAGTTGACAGCGAGCGGAAAAGGCTGTATACTAGCTTACGTAACTAATTATCGATTTATTATGTTAGCGATTATAAAAACTGGCGGAAAGCAGTACAAAGTAAAGGCCGGAGATAAAATTAAAGTGGAAAAGTTGGAAGGCGAAGAGGGAAGCGTAATTACTTTCGATGAAGTTCTATTTTTGGGCGATGATAAAAGCGTAAAAGTTGGCACTCCGGTCGTAAAGGGGGCAACTGTTGAAGGAAAAATTCTGAAGACTGCGCAAGGCAAGAAAGTGGTCGGAATCAAACACAAAGCCAAAAAAAGATATAGCGTGAAATTCGGACATCGGCAAATTATGACGGAAGTGGAAATAATTAAGATTTAAAAATCTTTTTTGCAATAAAAAAATCCCCGCAGAACAGATAAATCTGGGGGATTTTTTTATGGACGTTACTTGCTAAGTTGCTGCCCTGTGAAAGTTGATTTATTATTACATTTCTCTCCTGTTTGTCAAGGCCGAGCTCAAAGTGATTTCGTCGGCGTATTCGATGTCGCCGCCTGTCGCGAGTCCTCTTGCCAGCCTCGTTATTTTTATATTAAACGGTTTTAGAATTCTTGTCACATAAAGAGCAGTCGCATCGCCCTCCGTGGTTGGATTGGTGGCCAGAATTACTTCTTCAACATTTCTTTCTTTGACTCTATTTTCCAATTCTTTCAATCGCAGATTGTTATTGGAGTTTCCCAGCTCCAGAACCCCTCCCAAAACGTGGTAGGCCCCATTATATTTTCTGGTTTTTTCAATGGCGATGATGTCCAGCGGTTCTTCCACGACGCAGACGATATTTTGGTTTCGGGATTTGTCTTTGCAAATTTCACAAAGATCGCCTTCGCTGAGATTGCCGCATCTTTGGCAATAGGTCAAATTTTCCTTGAGATCAATGAGGCTTTGTGAAAAATCCGCCAGCTTTTCTTTATCTTGCTTAAAGAGATATAAAACCAACCGCTCGGCCATTTTTGGTCCGACGGAAGGAAGTGATGCGAAATGGTCGATAAGTTTTTTTAACGATTTGGGATACATTATAAAAATTTCAAATTTTAAATCTCAAGCTTCCTATTCCGTATGCGCTCTCTCTAATGATTTGTAAGTGGTCGAACTTTCTTTGAAGTATAGCGAGACTTTTCCAACCGGTCCGTTCCTATGTTTGGCGATGATAACATCAATAATATTTTTATTCGGCGTATCTGGTTTTTCACGGTCTTCGCGGTAGAGGAACATTACGATGTCGGCATCCTGTTCGATCGATCCGGATTCGCGCAAGTCGGAAAGTTTTGGAATTTGCGGACTTCGGGATTCGACGGCGCGGGACAGCTGGGATAGCGCGATGATTGGAATGTTAAGTTCGCGGGCCAACTGTTTCAAGGCGCGCGAAATTTCTGAAATTTCATTGACGCGATTATCTCCGCCAGTCGAGCGTCCTTCCATTAATTGCAGATAGTCTATGATGATGAGTCCGACATTATGTTCGGCTTGCAAACGCCGCGCCATGGTTCTCATTTCCATAACATTGGCTGATCCGGTATCGTCGATGAAAATTGGAGCTTCCGACAAAACGCCCATCGCTTCACCGATCCGCTGAAAATCATCATCGCCCTCGCCGGATTTCAATCGGCCGGTTCTGAGCCGCCATAAATCCACATCGGCTTGGGCGGACAGCATTCTGTCGATCAATTGGTCAGAGGACATTTCAAGGGAGAATATTCCAACCGGAATTTTTTGCAGAGTTGCGATTTGTCTGGCCAGGTCAAGGGCAAGACTTGTCTTACCGAGAGCTGGACGAGCCGCCAGGATGATAAGGTCGGATTTTTGAAATCCGGCTAAGATGTTGTCCATATCTGGAAAACCGCTTGGAACTCCGCGCAAACTATGGTCGCCTTTGTGCAATTCATCGATGCGGTTAAAGGCTGATTCCAAAATTGATTTGATCGGAACAAAATCTTGTTTGATATATTTTTGTGAAACGCCGAAAAGCTTCTGTTCGGCTTCGTCCAAAACTTTTTCCACGTCTTCTTCCTCCTTGTATCCCAGTTCGGTAATTTCACTGGCGACTCCGATCAGCTTGCGAAGGGTGGATTTTTTCTGGACGACTTTGGCATAATGGGCGACGTTTGAGCTGGAAGGGACGGAATTGACGAGAGATGTGAGATAGCTTGATCCGCCGATTTTGTCCAATTGATTTTTTTCTTCCAAGCGATTGGAAAGCGAAAGGACGTCGATCGGTTCGCGTTTTTCATAGAGTTCGATCATTGCTTCGAAAATCAGATTATGGTCGTCTTTGTAGAAATCTCCGATATGCACGAGATTGGCGACTTTGATGATTGCGTCTTTGTCCAGCATTAAAGCGCCGAGCACGGATCGCTCAGCTTCGATGTTCTGCGGCGGGACTTTTAAGTTGTCAGTGGAAGTTTTTGCCATAGTCATTTAATTATATCAATCTAAGTGTTAAAATCAATCGGTAAATTATCGTAAATATCCAGTGGTTATGAACAATTGACAAATAACATCCGGCATGTTTTTGTAGGCTTTTTTTAAGATCTTCTAAAAATCTTTCAAGATATTTTTAATTTCCTTCACGCTTTTGGCTTCGACCAGTTTTCTTCGCAGTTCGCCTGCGCCGGGAAATCCTTTGACGTACCAAGCCAGGTGCTTTCTGATTTCAAACATACCCAAGTCTTTCTTGTCTTTCCAGATCAATTCAGCGTGTGTGATCATAATCTTTTTAATTTTTTTGAAATCGTAATCATTTGTCATTCCGGGCTTGACCCGGAATCTAAATTTTTTTGATATTTTTGAAATTTTATTAGATCCTGAATCGAGTTCAGGATGACATGCTAATAATTCTTTAATTTGATTGAAGATGAAAGGCTTGCCCCATGTTCCACGAGCGACTCCCAGTCCATCTATGCTTGGATGATTTTTTAAAATCCTTGCGCCGTCTTCCGGCGTAAAGATTCCGCCGTTGGCCAGAACAATTTTATCAGGGATCATCTTTTTGATTTTTTCGACAATTTCGTAGTTAACTTTTCCAGAAAAACTGCCTTCATAAGTCCGGCCATGGACCATCACGGTGGAGAAGGGGAGATCTTTGATGTTTTCGATAAAATGAATGGCAGTCGTGTCGCGCAGTCCGGCGCGAATTTTTATCGACACGGGAAGATGGGTGTTGTCGCAAACCGCGGAAATGATTTGGCGCGCCAGTTCTTTTTGGGGCATCAAAGCGCAGCCCGAACCATGGCCAAAAACTTTTTTGGCCGGACAGCCGAAGTTAATGTCGATCCCGTCCGGTTTTATTTTTTCCGTAATAACTTTGGCAGCCTTGGCGAAATGGGCCGGGTCCTTGCCAAAAAGTTGAACGACATACGGACGTTCTTTCTTTTTGAAGCGGACCAATTCTAAAGTCTTGTCCGGCTTAAAATAGAGCGCGCTGACGCTGGCCATTTCGCTATAGACCACATCCGTTCCGTTTCGGCGGCAGATTTCCCGGAACGCGCTGTCGGTAATTCCAGCCATCGGAGCCAGGGCAAGAATGGGTTTTTTTAATTTTTTCCAAAAATTAGATTGCATATAATTTAAAAATCCTTTAACAATAAGGATTTTAATTTTAAATTCTAAATTTAAAATTTGTCATTTATATTTTATTTGAAATTTAGCCTTTGAAATTATTGGGAAATGGTTATTTCTCCGTCGGCTGTCTCGGTTGCTTTGTATCCGGCTTCTTCGATCGCTTTCATAAGTTTTTCCATGTCATCGTGCGAAATAAGATGCCCGTCAACGCTGTGGCTATGGCCGCAGCCGCAATGACCGGATTCTTTTATCCCTTCTTCATCTTCATCGTGATCGTGATGACAATGGCCGCAGTTGCAATTATTTCCCATATTATTTTTTCTTAATCAAATAATTATTATCTTTTAAATCTTCTATGATATATCCCATTTCGTCAATCTTGCTTCTCAACTCGTCTGATTTTTTAAATTCTTTTTTCAACCGCGCTTCTTTCCGTTCTTCAGCCAGTTCGATCAATTCTTGCGGAATGACAACTCCTTCCAATTTTATGCCGAGAATCTTGGCAAAAGTTTCCAAGGTTTTCTTGACTTCAGCCGGATTTCCCATTAGATTTTCGTCCGTCAGCTTGTTGCCGTGATTTACGAATTCCAGAATGACCGAAACGGCAAGGGGAGTATTGAGATCATCATCAAGCGCTTCTTTAAATTTTTTCACAAATTCGTCGACAGTAAAATTGGAAAACTTATCGCTTTCGGACGGCGCGTAATTAATGATTCGATTATAAAAATTATTAATGCTTTCCAGATTGGCCTGAGCTTGATAGATTGATTGCCAGGTGAAGTTCATTTGGCTGCGGTAATGGGCGGACAAAATTGCCAGTCGCAGATCCATCGGAGAAAATCCTTTTTTCTTGATGTCGGCCAAAGTGTAAAAATTGCCTTTTGACTTGCTCATTTTTTCTCCGTCAACTAAAAGATGCCGGGTGTGCACCCAATAGTTGGAAAATTTCTGTCCGGTCGCGCATTCTGACTGGGCGATTTCCGCTTCGTGATGGGGGAAAATATTATCTTCGCCGCCAGTATGAATATCGAGCGTGTCGCCCAAATATTCGGTGCTCATAGCGCTGCATTCGATGTGCCAGCCGGGATAGCCGACCGACCAGGGCGAAGCCCATTTCATCAAATGTTCTTTGGGCGCCTTGAGCCAGAGCGCAAAATCCCACGGATTTTTTTTGTCGGGATGTTCTTCCAGGCGCGCGCCCACTTTCAATTTGTCCAAAGTGTTTCCCGAAAGTTTTCCGTATTCCGGAAATTTTGTAACATCAAAAAATACGTTGCCGTTTTTTTCGTAGGCATAGCCTTTGTCGATCAGCCGTTCGATCATTTTGATCATCTGCGGCACGTGGGCGGTCGCGCGGGGAAAGTATTGCGCCGGCAAAATGTTCATCTCTTTTTCCACTTCCTTGAACGCGTCTTCATAGAAACGGGCAATTTCTTCCGGCGTCTTTTTTTCCGCCAAAGCCTTTCTCTCGATTTTGTCTTCGCCGGTATCGCCCTGATCAAGATCGTCCTGGGTCAGATGCCCGACGTCGGTGATGTTTTTGATGTGGCGCACTTCATAACCTTGATATTCCAGATAGCGGCGCAAAACGTCCGGCGTGGCATAGGCGCGGATATTGCCGATATGGATAAAGTCGTAAACGGTCGGACCGCAAGTATACATCCCAACTTTTCCAGGGTTGATCGGTTTGAATTCTTCTTTTTGTTTGGTGAGAGTGTTATATAATTTCATAATAGAATTTTGAGTAAAGAATTTCGAATTTAGAATGGGAACGAAGAAAATGGAATTAAGAATTATCCTAAATTCAAAATACTAAATTCCAAATTCTGTTTACAGCCACTTCTTAACTTTAAATATCACTACGGTCAGCGTTCCGATGAAAGCCATTATGCTGAGATGGATCCAAAAAGCATAAGGATTGTCGCCAAAAGGAATGTGGGCGCTCATAGCCAGGATGTTGGAATAAACGGTCAAAGGGAGTAGGACGGCGGAAAAGATCGTTAAAACTTTCATGATCATGCTCAGCTTATTTGAAAGCAGGGAATTGTTGGTTTCTTCTAATGACTCGATTGTTTCCTTGGCGCTTTCCAGCGTGTTCCATATTCTGATGTTAGTACCAATCAGATCTTGGAAATATGGTTTGAGGTCGGAAGAAACAAAACTGAAATCTTTTTGCGCCAACGATTCCAGAACGGATTTTTGCGGCTTCAGGGTTCGGCGGAAATTCAAGATGTCTCTTTTTACTACGGATATTTCGAAAACCATTTCTTTCTCATGACCGGCAAAAATTTCTTCTTCGATGTAATCAAGTTTGCGGGAGATATGATCCAATTTCGGAAAGCACGATTCCAAAAGCATTTCAAGGATGTGGTGAAGAAGCGCGGCCGGAGAATGGTTCATATAGCGCAGACGTTTCTTTTCGTCGTTCTTGAGATCAATAAAAAAGTCGGTCAGCTGCCAAATATCCTGGTCATGCGAGGTAATCAAGGCGTCTCTGGTAATGACAATGTCGATCTCTCCCGGATAAGTGGTTTTCAGATCAGTGTTGAAAAGTGGAATGTGGACGGCCAGATACATGCAGGTTTCATATTCGGTCGCTTTCGGCCGCAACGTCGGTGTGGAAAATTCTTCGACGACGACCGGGTGCAGGTTATATTCTTTTTGCAGCTTCAAAACATCATCCGCGTTTGGCTGCTCAAAATCGATCCATTTGAATTTTTCCGATTTTATTTCTTGCATAATTTTTGTTTAATTGAGCCTTGCTTTATTTTAACAGCAAAGTTTTAAATTGACAAAAGAGAAAAATAAGTTAAAAATGGATGCATATATCTTTTTATGAAAAGAGCTATTTTATTTTTAATAAGGATCTATCAGAAGACTATCTCGGTCGATCACGGAATCCCGAGTAAATACACGCACACGCTGGGTTGCCGGTTTCATCCGACCTGCAGTGAATATACCTATCAGGCAGTCGAGCGATTCGGAACGCCGAAAGGATTGTATTTGGGAGCAAAAAGAGTCTTGCGCTGCCACCCGTGGAACGACGGCGGCTATGATCCGGTTCCGAAGAAATAAATTTGTTTTTAAAATGACCCCGCCTGTCTTATGTGAGTATCAAGGGGTAAGCGTTTTAAGCTTTAATAGATAATGGCAGCCGGGGACGGCATCATTTGTCCCCGGTTTTATTTTTCTTGACAACTATTTTTGAAGGTATAAAATACAAATTAGCACTCGGACTTGACGAGTGCTAAAAGAGGGATTATACTAAAAGCATGAATAAACGACAGGAGGAAATCTTAGCCACAGTCATCGAAGAATACACCAACACCGCCATACCGGTCGGCTCTAAGGTTTTGGTGGAAAAATACGGGTTCGATATCAGTCCGGCCACCATTCGCAACGATATGTCCCAACTGGAAAAAGAAGGATTTTTGTATCAGCCGCACATCAGCTCGGGAAGAATTCCGACCGACAAGGGCTACAAATATTTCGTCGAGGAAATAATGAAAGACCAGGAACTTTCCATAGCGGAACAGAAAAAATTACAAACCGAGCTTCTGAAATTGAAAGCCCAGCACAATCGGCTTTCCAAAACGACCGCCAAACTGCTTTCGTCGCTCACCGGCAATCTGGCAATCAGCTCTCTTCAGGAAGAATTTTCCGACTTCGGCATTCGCGAACTTTTGGAAAATCCGGAATTCCAGGAAGTGGATGAATTTTGCAAGGTGGCCGAAGCTTTGGATTACATTGATGAGAACGTCGATAATATTTTAAAAAAAATCAAAGAAGGCGAGACCAAAATTTTCATCGGCAAAGAAAACCCGATCAAAGGCATCTCAAACTGCTCAATGGTCGTATCTCCATACAAGACCAAGTCGGGTGAGAAAGGCGTGCTGGCGATCATCGGTCCCAAAAGGATGAAATACGCCAAGAACAAATCTTTGATCGACCACCTCAAGAAGCTTCTCAGCGCGTCTTTTGTACTAGTGGCGATGATAAATGTGATTAAGTTTTAATTTTAACAAAACAAAAATGACCGACGAAAAAGATTTAAAAAAGAATATTGAAGAAGAAAAAAATGAGGAGGAACAGAAAGAGGCGAAAGAGAAAGTCCGTGAGGCGGAAGAAGAAATTAAGGAAATTGAAAAAGAGGCGGAAACCGAAGTTAAAGAATTGGAACAAAAAGCCGAAGATTATCTCAATGGCTGGAAAAGATGCCAATCGGATTTCGAGAATTACAAAAAGCGGCAGGCCGAATCGCAGCAGGATATGATCCGTTACGCTACGCAAGGAATTATTCTGCAAATCATTCCGGTTTTGGATAATTTTCACGCCTCGACTGACCATATTCCGGAAGATCAGAAAGAAAACGCGTGGGTGACGGGAATAATGCATATTCAAAAGCAATTGGAAACGGTTTTGAAAGACAGCGGCGTGGAAGAAATTGACGCCAAGGCGGGAGACAGCTTTGATCCGAAATTTCATGAAGCGGTGGAGGATATGGAATGCAAATCCTGCAAGACTAAAGATTATAAAGGTTATCAGAACAAGATTAAAAGAGTGGTGCAGAAAGGATACAAGATCGGCGAGAAAGTAATTCGTCCGGCCAGAGTGATAGTTGAATAAAGTTTAGTAAATTGAAAATAAAAAAGGGGGCCGCCGATGTCGGGGCTCCCCTCGAAGAAAAGAGCGCGTTCAATTTAAGAAATAAAGCTGTGGATCCTTGCAAGCAATTGGCCGGTGATGGTGATAGGCTGGCCTGCACTCTTGTGAATAATGGAAGTGAGTTCCTTTGCCGCTCCGCGAAGCGAATCGCTTAGCGCCTTGTCAGTCGCGTTTACCCAGGCATGGTTGATTTTATTGCGTATTTCCAATGCCTTTTGCGTCGTCACTTCCTGTTTCATGTCTGAAAGAACCAAAACTGTCATTAAAAAGCCTCCTTGGAATTTTGATGTGTAAATTCTAGCATAAATTACAAAAAAGTCAAGCTATTCTTCCAACTGCTTAGTTATTTAGGCGGTTGAAATAAATAATTTGATAAGTAAATCATTAAACATCACGGTATCCGTAATTTTTGTCTAAATGTGATGCGCAAACATTCGGCATGGTTACGGGTAATCGGTGATTAAAATAAAATGCCAAAAATATTAGGTATCGATCTGGGGACGACCAACTCAGCGATGGCGGTGGTGGAAGGCGGAAGCCCGACCATTGTCGAAAATAAGGAAGGCGCTCGCACCACTCCTTCAATGGTGGCGATTTCCAAGACTAACGAGCGATTGGTCGGACTTTTGGCCAAGCGCCAAGCGGTTACCAATCCGCAAAACACCCTGTTTTCGATCAAGCGTCTGATCGGACGTCATTTCAACGATCCGGAAGTTCAGCGCGATCTGAAAACATTGCCCTACAAAATTATCCAAGCCGGCGAAGGCGTGAAGGTGGAAATGGGCGGCAAGGAATATACGCCGCAAGAAATTTCCGCGATGATTCTCGCCAAGCTCAAGGCTGACGCGGAAGAAAAGTTGGGCGAAAAAATTGATGAAGCTGTCATCACTGTTCCGGCCTATTTCGACGACTCACAAAGAAAGGCGACTAAGGAAGCCGGCGAAATTGCCGGACTGAAAGTGCGCCGGATCATCAACGAGCCGACGGCGGCCGCACTGGCATACGGTTTTAATAAGAAAAAAGAAGAAAAAATTGCCGTGTACGATCTCGGTGGCGGAACTTTCGATATTTCTATTTTGGAAGTGGGTGCCGACACTGTGGAAGTAAAATCAACCAACGGTGACACTCATTTGGGCGGAGACGATTTTGATCAAAGAATTATTCATTGGATTATTGATGAATTTAAAAAACAAGAAGGCATTGATCTTTCCAAAGATCCTTTAGCATTACAACGAATTAAAGAAGCGGCGGAAAAAGCCAAGATCGAACTGTCAACTGCGATGGAAACGGAAATCAATCAGCCGTTCATCACTTCCGGCGCGGAGGGTCCGAAACATTTGGTAATGAAAATTACTCGCGCCAAATTGGAAGAATTGGTGGGCGATCTGGTTGAAGCGACTTTGGAACCGACTAAAAAAGCTTTGGCGGACGCGAAACTTTCCGCCAGCGATATCAACGAAGTGGTTTTGGTCGGAGGTATGACCAGAATGCCGCTCGTTCTTCAGACCGTGGAAAAATTCTTCGGAAAGAAACCGAACATTTCGGTTAATCCGGATGAAGTGGTGGCGGTCGGCGCGGCCATCCAAGGCGGAGTTTTGCAGGGCGATGTTCGCGACGTGCTTCTTTTGGATGTTACTCCGTTGACGCTGGGAATAGAAACAATGGGCGGCGTTCGCACCCCGATCATTTCCAGAAACACCACCGTTCCGGTTTCCAAATCGCAGGTCTTCTCAACAGCTGCTGACAACCAACCGTCCGTGGAGATTCACATTTTGCAAGGCGAGCGCGAAATGGCGGCGGACAATAAGACTTTGGGAAGATTTATTTTGGATGGTATTCCGCCGGCGCCGCGAGGCATTCCGCAAGTCGAAGTGACTTTTGATATTGATGCCAATGGAATTCTGAACGTCAAAGCCAAAGATAAAGCAACCAACAAAGAACAGTCGATCCGTATTGAAGCTTCAACCGGACTTTCGAAAGATGAAATTGAAAAGATGAAGAAAGATGCCGAAGCGCACGCGGAAGAAGACAAGAAAAAGAAAGAGATGATCGAAGCGAAGAACAATGCCGACACTTTGGTTTATACGACCGAGAAAGCATTGCGCGAAGCGGGCGACAAGATCTCGGCCGATAAGAAAAAACCGGTCGAAGAAAAAATTGAAGCGCTGAAGAAAGTGAAAGACGGTGATGATGTGAAAGCGATCAAAAAAGCCACCGAAGAACTTTCGACCGAAGCTCAAAAGATCAGCCAGGAACTCTATCAAGCGGCTCAACAGGCTCAAGGCGACCAAGCTGAAAAACAGCCGGGCCAAGAATCTCCGAAAGAGGAAGGGCCAAAAGACGCTGACACGGAAAAACCGGAAGGAAAATAATACTTCAAAAAGAGCGGGGGATTTTCCTCCGCTCTTTTATGTTGACAAGCTTATAAATAGTGATAGAATATCACTATGAAACAATTTGCCGAAACAAAAATACAAAAAGATTTTGACGGGTGGAACATGCGGAAGAAATCACTTGATTGTTATAAGAAAAAAATTTATTTCAGAAAAAGCGAAATTTGGTGGTGCGCACTCGGGGTCAATATAGGATTTGAACAAGACGGGAAAAATGAAAACTTTGAAAGACCGGTCTTAGTTTTAAGAAAAATAAACAGACATTTGGCATTTATCATCCCGCTTAGTTCAAAAATAAAAAATCATCCTTATTATTATCGATATGATTATGATGGAAAATATTTTTCGGCTATACTTTTTCAGTCGCGGGTAGTGAGCACGAAAAGATTTTTAAGAAGATTGGGAGTGATGGAAAAAATCAATTTTTACGGCATCATCGAAGCATTAATCAGATTTATTAAAGACAATTAAAACGGCCCCGCTTACGCGGAGCCTCGGAGCTTCCCTTGCGGGATGCCATTGTAAAATAATACTATCATTTTTATAAAAACTGTCAAGTTTTGTCAAAAATTATTAAAATAATCTAAAACTATGAAAACAATTCTCCTAACATCTGCCGGAACAAACGTAAAAGAAGAAATTTTAAAAATTCTTCCGAAGCCGGCTAATCAAATGAAGCTGGTGCAGATAATTACCGCATCTAAACCGGAAAAAAATAAAGCATTTGTTGAAAAAGACAGGAAGGGTCTGCAGGAGATGGGATTTGAAGTTGAGGATATTGATCTGGAAGGAAAAACTGAAGACGAATTGCGAACTTTGCTTTCGGACAAGGATATTATTTTTGTCCAAGGCGGAAACACTTTTTATCTTATGAAATATATTCGCGAAAGCGGTTTTGATAGAATTGTGAAGGAACTTATCGAAAAAGGTGTGATCTATATCGGTGTCAGTGCTGGCAGTTATGTGGCGTGTCCTTCAATCGAAATGTCATATTGGAAACATCCAGACAGGAATATTGTGAATCTTACGGATTTGTCCGGGATGAATCTGGTTTCATTTTTACTTTCAGTCCATTATAAGCCGGAGTTTCGGGAAATTTTGAAAAAAGAAATATCCAAAACTAATTATGGGGTCAAAATCCTGACTGATTCTCAAGCAATTTTGGTTCGGGATGACAAGGTTAAATTGGTGGGAATGGGAGAGGAAGTTAGAATTTAAAATGGCGGGGGATTTCCCCGCTCTTTCAACTATAGAATTGTAAAATAATGTGGAAGATGAACATCCGAATATAAAAAATGAGGATTGGAGACTTCAAGCGATAACAACTCTTGCGAAAACATGGACGTCGCCTTTTAGTGGGGTTGCTTATGAAGCTGGTTCTCCTGTAAGTTTGTCATCTACTGCTAAATATAAAAATAAAAAATTAACTTTGAAGGTGCCAAGTGTGTGTGCTTTATTTTTAGATTTTTCACATCAATTATGGATGGAATGTGAAAAAAATTTTAAAAGAATATTCCTTTTATTAAGTAGCAAGCTTTGACTTTGCCAAATCTTTTTGATATAATATTCAAATTGGTTTTTTAAAAATAAGGCTAAAAATAAAAGCTTCACAGGAAAGGAGATGCTTATGTTTTGTTTCGGGTATGCGCAAAAATTTCCAGCGAACGCGGAGCTTGCCAGAAAAGTCAGAGACTATCTGGACAAGCCTCTGGCGGGAATGTTCGAGGTCGGCGATGGTCTTCTGGCGGTCAGACAGGTGCGAGGCGGCAGCTTTGACCTATTCTTTGATGAAAAGAAATGGTTGCTGGCTGATTCCATTGTGCTGAAAGAAGACTTTTTTGAAAATATTTTTCCATTCGAGCTTACTGACATCGGAGTTTTGAGTGGAAAATATTTCAAAGCAGGCATAAGAAATACTGATATCATGTTTGCCATCTGCGAACATAATCTTATTCCAAAGTCTGAGCGATCTACGCTAATGGAAAGCAGAAATCGCGCTTTTTATGATGCGTATGGATTTCTGGAATTTCCATTCAAAAATTTAAAATAAAATTAAGCTGGGCGGGCGGGAAAAATTCATTTCCTGCCCGTTTTTTTTATGCTAAAATAAAATTATGGTAAATTTTTTCAAAAATTTTCCGGAAGTTTTGGCGGTGATGTCGGAGCGGAAGGACGGGCCGATGAAATTATTAAAAGACAGTGAGGTTAATCTGAAAAACCGGAAAAAATTTTTCGCGGGAATAAATCCGGAAAGAAAAAAAATCATCAGCGCGGAAATTGTTCACGGAAACAAAACGGAAATTGTGGACAGCGAGAGCCCGGAATTGATTTTCGGCGCGGACGGATTGATTTCCAAAGACAAAAAAATATTTTTGTCCGTTACCATTGCCGATTGCATTCCGGTTTATTTTTACGATCCCGAAAAACAAATTTTTGGAATCGCCCATTGCGGCTGGCGGGGGATCGTGGCGGGAATAGCCGGCAGTGCGGTCGGAAAAATGAAAGAAGCGGGCGGCAAACCGGAAAATTTGCTTGTGGCGCTCGGCCCGGGAATTGGGAAATGCCATTTTGAAATAAAAGAAGATGTTTTGGAAAAATTTTCCGGCTATGAAAATTTTATCGAACGGCGAGACGGAAAAATCATTGCCGATCTTAAGGGAATAATTAAATTGCAATTGCAAAACCTGGGAGTGCCGGAAGAAAATATCGAAAACGATCCTACATGCACTTTCGAAAGCGATCGATTTTTTTCTTTCCGACGAGACCGGCCGAAGGAAGTCGAGGCGATGGTGGCGGCAATCGGGATGAAATAGCAAGGCTTAGGCAAGCAATATTTTCAAAATATTTTGACAATCCTGTCAATAAGTTTTTTAGTATGAATTTATATTAAAATTTCATTAAAAATTCTTGACAGCATATTTTCATTAAGATATACTGCCTGGCGGCAAAAAAATGAAAGATTATGTCGGATAGTCTTTTTTATTTTGCTGACAATTAAACAACTGTGCCGCTGCGCGCGGAACAGCTAAAAATTAAATTAAAAAATATTCGTAACTATTTGCGTGAGGCGCCGCTGATCCAAAAGCTGGCAATTTTCTTGACTATCGGGTTTCTGTCCCTTTATCAAGTATCCAGCGCCCAAGCAGCTGAGTCGCCCATACAGGATGTCCTGAACTTAATACAAAAATCCAACATAGCAACAGATATCCAAACAATAAACAAATCAAATGATTCGAATGATACTTCCAATGTTCCAATGCAAAATAACGGCCAAGCACGGAACAATAGCCAAAACAAAAAAACAATTCCCGGCAAGCCGTCGCCCCAAGAAATAGAAAAGGCGGCTGATTTTGCCAGCCAGAAGACCGGCGTGGATAAAAATTTTCTAATGGGAGAATTGGCGGTGGAAACCAGTCTGGGCCAGAATGTCGGAGCTTGCACTTATAAGCAAGTGGAAGACGGGGCGCAACAAAGATACGACAGGGGATCGCTGAGCGCCAGTTCCTGGGATACTTTCCAGCAAAGAAAGAATATCATTGAAAAGTTGGCGGGAGATTTGGGATATGACCCTGATGATTTAAGGGTTTCTTGCAATCCGCCGTACACCGGAACCGGAGGGGCGATGGGAGTTTCGCAATTCATGCCCGACACCTGGACGAGTTATGAAAAACGCGTTGAAGCTATTGTGAATCATGTTCCCGATCCGTGGAACGTAACGGACGGGGTGGTGGCTCTGGCTGTAAAACTTTCTGACACGCCCGGGGTTATCCAGCACAATGTTTTGGCGGAAAGGGACGCGGCTAAATATTATTTGTCCGGCAGCATTTCTTCGCGGTACGAATGGTACGCTAATGAAGTGATGTATTGGGCGCAAAATTATAGCAGTCTTATGTCTTAGGATATAAAAAGCTCCTGAATATTTAAAGGTCCGGGTAAAACCGGACTTTTAAATTTTTTTTTAATTATTGATTGGAATTATTTGAATCGGATGATTTGTCGGTCATTAACGCCGGGCTTTGATTGTCCGATAAATTTATGGTTGAAGCGTCGACGGTTTCTTGTTTGATGATAACCTTGTCTGGATCCAATCTCTGGGCTTCATCCGCGGAAATCTGAATTTTCTTGCCGTGTTTCTTCTTTTTGTAATAAACTGTTTTGCTCACTTTTATGTTATTCGAAAGGGAAAGGGTTTTGCTGTCTTGGGCGGGGACTTTGTCATAGGCCAGGAAAGTTTCCGCCGGGTACTCGTTGATGACTTGCGACATAAACTTGTTCCAGATCGGAGCGGCTACAAAAACTCCGTCGGCTCCGTAGTGCATCGGATGATTGTCATTATTGCCAGCCCAAACTCCCACAGCAATGGAAGGTGTATAGCCAACCGTCCAAGCGTCTCCAAAATATTGAGTTGTTCCGGTTTTGGCAGCTACAACTTTTCCGGGCATGTACAAAGAGCTATGGGGGCCGAAAATTGGAGTACGAGCGCTGTTATCAGAAAGAATAGAATCTATTTTTCGGGCGACTTGGGAATCAAGAACAGAAATATTTTGCGGTTGGGAATTTTCCAATATTTTTCCCTCGGCTTCGGTTATTTTCAAGATCGGAGTGGCTGGATTTCTTTGGCCGTCATTGGCAAAAACAGAATAGCCGGCCGTTTCGTCAAGCAGAGTTACTTCACCGCCTCCCAAGACCAGTGCTAATCCATAACGGCTGGAATCATTGAGTGTTGTGATGCCTAATCGGTGGGCCATGTCGATCGCATTTCTTACGCCGACCATCGACAAAGTTTGGACGGCAGGAATATTAAGCGAACTGCCCAGGGCTTGCCGCATCGTTACAACGCCGCGATAAGTGCCGTCGTAATCTTTTGGAATATAATCTCTTCCTCCGCCTCCGCCCGGCCCGAAATCGGTTCGTTCATCAAGCAACAAGGATTCCGGCTGATAGCCGTCTTCAAAAGCTTTGGCATAGACAAACGGTTTAAAAGAAGATCCTGGCTGGCGCGGACTAGTCGCGACATTTACCTGGCCATCGATCTGTCGGTTGTAATAATCAACACTGCCGACCATTGCCAAAATCTGTCCGGTTTTCGGATCGATCGCCACCAATGCGGCATTGGAAGCGCCATATCCGGCCAAAAGTTTTTGCGAATTGACAAGTGTCTGCTCGGCTAATTTTTGTTTGTCATAATCTAATGTGGTATAAACTTTAAGCCCGCCTTCTTCAACCATTTGTTTGCCGTATTTTTTTTCCAGCCAATCTTTTACATAAAAAACGAAATGCGGAGCGTCGATCTTTTGTTGAAGAGGGACAATTTTTTTCAGAGTGTCCGTTTTTTCCGCGTTCTCCGCGTCTTGCGCGCTGGCTAGGCCCAATGTTGCCATGCGGTTAAGAATCATATACTGTCTCGCTTTAAGGGCGGACAAATTGCTACCGTAAGGAGAATAATATGTGGGAGCCTGGGGAAGCGCCGCCAAAAGGGCTGCTTCATCAAGCGTCAGATCTTTGGCCGGCTTGCCGAAAAAAGTTTCGGCCGCCGTTTCGATTCCATAGGCGTTGGAGCCGTAGGGAATCTGATTGAGATACATGCCCAGGATCTGATCTTTGGAATAATTGCGTTCCAGCTTTAAAGCTAAAACGATTTCGGTAATTTTTCTTTGAAAACTCTTATCGCGATTAAGAAAAATATTGCGCGCCAGCTGTTGGGTAATGGTGGAACCGCCTTGGAGAATTTGC
The DNA here is from genome assembly GCA_021788105.1 of bacterium. Lineage (GTDB taxonomy): Bacteria > Patescibacteriota > Minisyncoccia > Moranbacterales > UBA2206 > JAJYJP01. The sequence goes on along the minus strand of JAJYKZ010000001.1, from coordinate 3,667 downwards.
CTGTTTTCGACATCAACCATCAAAGCGCGGATCATTGATTCAAAATCAATTCCGCCGTGCTTGTAGAAGTCGCTGTCTTCAGTGGCTAATGTGGCATTTTTTACAACTTGGGGGATCTGGTTGAAATTGATGATTTTTCGGTTTTCTTCTCCGTGAATTTCATAAAGGATGTGCTGGCCGGTGCGGTCATAAATGATAGTGGTTTGAGGGATGGAAGTTTTGGACGCCAGATTGGCGACGGAGGGAGTGGCGGAAAAAGCATAAGCCATAAGTCCGATGAAAACGATTAATAAAACGATAATCGTCCATGAGATTATTTTTAAAAACTTGCGCGATTCCCCGGCTTTATTTTTTTCTGGAAGTTTCTTTTTCATATAATTACTACACGGCTCTTTTTCCATTTATTTTATTTTTTTGATGTGAATTTTGGCTGAAGCTTAAGAAAATCTGTAATTTGACAAAAGCCCGGTTGTAGATTATAATAAAGGCGTGAAGGCGGAGACTGCCCGTGGCAGAAAGGGAATGACCGGTCGATCTTCCGTCCCGTCAAGGCGGGACCCTCCAGTCTTAACAATAATAAATACAAGAATACGCAAATGTCAGAACAAGACAAAGACTTCGTCGAATTCGTTGTTAAACAGATCGTTAACAACCCGGACGCGGTCAAGGTTGAAAGAAAAATCGACGAAATGGGCGTTCTTATAACTTTGGACGTAGCTCCGGAGGATATGGGAATGGTCATTGGTCGAGAAGGTGCGACTGCAAAAGCCATCAGAACTCTTTTAAGAGTTATTGGCGCTAAAAACAATGCGAGAGTTAATCTTAAGATTAACGAACCGGCAGGATCTGAGAGAAGACAGAAGAGCATCGATGATGTTGTTGGAGGTATTGAAGTGTAATATAGATTAGCGATTTTTAATCTCATCCCGCTGGGCGGGACGGGAGAGCTAAATTAAAAGGCCACAATTCTTTGATGGCTTTTTAATTTTCCGATTAAATGGTATTATAGTCATATGAAATTCGATATTATAACAATTTTTCCGGAAATTTTTGATTCCTATTTTTCCGAATCGATAATCAAGAGGGCGCGGGGGAAAAATCTGATTGAAATAATGATTACAAATTTGCGCGACTATACGCAAGACAAGCACCGAACGGTCGATGACACGCCGTACGGGGGCGGCGCGGGAATGGTGATGAAAGTTGAACCCGTATATAAAGCCGTGGAGGCTATAAAGTCGAAAAACCCGGCTGGCCAAAAATCTGCGCGGGTTATTCTTTTTTCGGCCAAAGGCAAGCGATACGCGCAGAAAGATGCGGCGCGGCTGAAAAAATATGAAAATTTAATTTTAATTTGCGGACGCTATGAAGGTGTGGATGAGCGGGTGGCGAAACATATCGCTGATGAAGAAATTTCGCTGGGTGATTTCGTCCTGACCGGCGGAGAAATTCCGGCGATGGCCGTAGTTGATTCAATAGTTCGCCTGATTCCGGGAGTGTTGGGCAATGAAGAAAGTGCCAAGGAAGAATCGCACAGCCAAGAAGGCTATCTGGAATATCCGCAATACACCAAGCCGGAAGAATTTGAAGACTGGAAAGTTCCCAAGGTTTTGCTTTCCGGAAATCATAAAGAAATTTCCGAATGGCGGAAAAAGCATTCAAAAAATAAAAAATAATGCACGAAAAAGAATCAGATAAAATTTTGCTTTACACCACTTTTGCTTTGCTGATTTTTGGTTTGGTGATGGTGGCGTCGGCCGGCGTGGCGTACGGCCAAACGCATTTTGGAGACATGTATTATTTTTTCAAGCGCCAACTTCTGGTGGGTGTTTTGCCGGGGCTTGTCATTTTGTATGTTGCTCAAAAAATAGATTATAAATTTTGGAAAAAAATTTCCCTTCCGTTTTTTTTGGCGAGCGTCATTGCGTTGATCCTGGTGCTTATTCCGGGAACGGGAATGAATATTTATGGAGCCAGCCGCTGGCTCAGGTTGGGAATTTTTTCTTTTCAGCCGGCTGAAATGTTGAAGCTGGCTCTGGTTATTTATTTGGCCGCCTGGCTGGAGGGACGCAAAGAAAAAGTGAAAGATTTTTTTGAAGGCCTGATTCCTTTCATTATAATTGTCGCAATTATCAGTTTCCTGCTGATGAAGCAGCCGGACATGGGAACGCTGGGAGTGGTGATTCTGATCGCTATTTCGATTTTTTTTGTTTCCGGTTCCAAAATTTCCCATATGCTGGCAATGGCCGGAGCGGGAATCGCCGCTTTCATTGTGTTGGTGAAAACCGAAGCGTATCGGATGAATCGCCTGTTAGTTTTTCTTCATCCGGAACTGGATCCGCGCGGAATCGGCTATCAAATCAACCAAGCGCTTTTGGCTATTGGCTCCGGCGGCGTTCTGGGAGTTGGTCTTGGCCACAGTCTGCAAAAATTCAATTACTTGCCGGAACCGGTCGGCGATTCCATTTTTGCTATAATAGGAGAAGAGCTTGGGATGGCGGGCGAGATATTTTTAATACTGCTTTTTTTGGCGCTGGCGTTGCGGGGCTTGAAGATTGCCAAAAACGCGCCCGACACGTTCTCGAAGCTTATGGCAATCGGCATAGTTTCCTGGATAACTTTTCAAGCTTTCATAAATATTGCTGCCATTTCGGGACTCATTCCGCTGACCGGCGTTCCGTTGCCATTTGTCAGTTACGGAGGAACTTCGATTATTTTTCTGCTGGCAAGCATAGGGATTTTATTGAACATCTCCAAACATGCTAAAATTGAATAATTCTAATTTTGTAAAATAAATTTATGAGGATAGTTTTAACGGGCGGCGGAACGGGCGGACATTTGGTGCCATTGGTTGCCGTCGCGAAAAAGATTAAGGAGAAAGATCCGGACGCGGAATTTTTGTTTATCGGTCCGAAAGGAAAATTGGAAAAAGAAATTATTGAGAAAGAGGGGATTCCGGTTAAAAATATCTTAGTGGGAAAGGCGCGGCGTTATTTTTCTTTCCAGAATTTTGTCGATTTTTTCAAGGTGCCGATCGGATTTTTCCAAGCGCTTTGGCATTTGCTGGTCTATATGCCCGATGCAATTTTTTCCAAAGGCGGCCATGCTTCCTTTCCGGCGGTGATTGCCGGATGGATTTATCATATTCCAATCATGATTCACGAATCGGACAGCGTTCCGGGAATGGCCAATGATCTTTTGGGAAAATTCGCCGAACGAATTGCTGTTTCCTATCCGGAAGCCGAACGTGACTATAGCTCAAAAAAGGTAGTGCTTACCGGCAATCCATTGCGACCGGACATCAACCGGGGCGATCCGCAGAAAGCGCGCGAGATGTTTGAATTGACGGAGTCAAAAAAGATAATTTTTGTCTGGGGCGGTTCGCAGGGCGCTCGGACGATCAATAATAAGATACTTGATATTTTGCCGAAATTACTGCATAATTACCAGATTATCCATCAGACCGGAGAAAATAATTTTGCAGACGTAGAACAGAAAGCCGGCATGCTTGGAATCAAAGTTGGAAGGGGCGGTTATCACGCCATTCCCTTCATTAAAGAAGAACTCAAGGATATTTTGGCGGCCGCCGATCTTGTCATTACGCGCGCCGGGGCCAATTCGATTTCTGAAATTGCCGCTAACGGGAAGCCGGCCATAATTATCAGAT